>CAZHPV010000041.1:0-22627 GCA_964534845.1 uncultured Caulobacterales bacterium | reverse complement strand
TTAAAAATGGCGGCGGCGCACATCTAGACCTCATGACGAGCCGTTTTATTTTGGATGCGCGAAAAGCAACATGGTAATCAAAAAAACATGGCAATCAAACGGGCTTGGCAGAAATTACATAGTTACGACCAGAGCACAGGGCGCCTTCTGAATTGATGACATCCAGTGCTTTTTTGCGTAGCGTTTCACCATGCGCCTTTAACGCCTCCGCTAGGTCACGATCGACGAGTCTCTCAATTATGGGTGCACAGATATCAATCTGCGCGTTGACGAATAGTTTTTTATACCGAATGTCAAAATGCTTGACGGTGAGAACCTCAAACCCGTTCATTCGCAAATTATCAACGACCCATCCCGCGGGATATTCCCGGTATGGAATATCGTTGCCATGCAAGACACAGGCGTCACGAAAACGTCCGATCTCCCAGAGTATTCGTCCCGAAGTGTTCTGCGGGCGCATAGTGGGCACATAAGGTTCAAGGCCTTTTACATAGAGTATTCTGCGCGTAAGCGGCCTTAAGCGCTTAAACAAATAGGGTTGATAATAAGGCGAAAATCCTTCGATGGCCCCTAGCAAATAATCGGCCAGAACTGTATCATAAGTTTCATCGTTGAGTAGTTTAGGGTCCACCCAATTGCCGAGCACAATCTTATCATTTGGTCGTTGAGACGGTTTGATTGCGTCACGCACCCGCTCGGATTGACGAGGTGAAGCTGACACGGCGGTCCATCGTTCAGTGTCGAGGCTCGCTATCCAGCGTATAGATTGGACGCCTGTTCCCGCGTCCAGAAACGTCCCCCAAGGGTGGTCACTTTGTAATTGCTGGATGTAGCGTAATAGGCGCGGATGTTTCCGGGCCTTCATAGACGGTACCTCAAATCTAGTAAGGCGTTAATGTGCATTCTTTTCCAATAATCTATAAATATAGATAGGGGCCATATCATAGCCTAAAATTATCCATAATTTTTATTTTAAATCAATCCAAAACATGTGGTTGTACTACCCAACGGAGAAGGGGCTCTTCCAACTATGGTGAAAGCCGGAGCTGGAGCCGGAACGCTATCATCTGGGAAGAATATTTGGACCAGGAAGTGGCGGGCGGGGAGGGATTCGAACCCCCGATGGGCTTGCACCCATGCCGGTTTTCAAGACCGGTGCATTCAACCACTCTGCCACCCGCCCTATGGGTGTTGTGTTGAGCAAATGGGGGATTAGCGATATTTGGGAGCCCTATCAAGGCCTTTGTAAAGAAATATAGGCTTAATCTCACAAAAGGTCTGTTCTGACTTTCATTGGGTTCTGTTTTTACCTTTTATAAACCTTGAAAAAAAATCCTATGTTAAGCCTGTCTTCTAACTTCGATTTAAACTTAATCATTTAGGTTACTGTTTATTGAACGTGAAAAGCCGCATCAAGACGGCGCACGTGTTTGGGTTGAGAGCCAAAGAGGTTCAAACAAAAGGTGATGAGAATGTTTAAAGTGCTGTCTGGAGGCCGAGGTCAGAAATTAGGGTTATGTGTGTCTGTTGTATCGGCACTTGGTTTAGGCGCTTGTGCGACAACTAATACACCGAAATCTGTGCAAGCCGCTCCTATTACATACAAACTTGATCAAGAGCATGTTCGGGACGCTTCGACGCCTTTGAGGGAGATAGCAAGGCCTTATTCACCCCCATCTCGTAGATCGTCTCATCCGCAATCAGTACCACAATCAGTGCCTTATAGAGCCACGCCTGTCACACCCGCCCCGGCACCTGTGCCCGCAGTTCCTCAGGCCTCAATCCCGGCTGATAATTTTGATGCATCGGCTATCGACCGCACGCTTTATAAACACCAAAAAGTTGGCAAGCGTTATACGGTCCTTGGGAAATCCTATACGCCGCAACATAATCCGGATTACGACGTTATCGGGACCGCCTCTTGGTATGGTGATAAATTCCACGGTAAGCCGACGGCAACGGGCGAAGTCTACGATAAAAATGACATAACAGCAGCTCATAAGACACTTCCGCTCAATAGCTGGGCTCGGGTGACAAATCTTGAAAACGGTAAGGTTCTAACTGTGCGTTTAAATGATCGGGGGCCGTTTATCGGTGATCGTATCATTGACCTCTCGGAAGCTTCTGCGCGTATTTTAGGGACGTTAGATCATGGTCTTGGGCGTGTGCGCGTACAATATGCCGGGCCAGCAGATGCTCCGCCAGCCCATAAAATGTACAAGAATGTGAATCCTACCGTGCCGCAAACAGCGCCGGTCACGCCACAACCAGCACCTGCGCCTCAAGTTCAAAATGCCCCTATTGCACAAGCACCGCAAAGCGTGACGCCCGCAACGCCGGTTCCTGAATACAGGCCACTACGCGAAGCTTATGGCGGTGAGGCGCAAACGCAGGAGCAAAGACCATATATTCCACCTGTAGCTGAAATGCCGGTGACACCGCAAATTCAGGAATATACACCCTTACCGGAATACAGACCGGAGCCGGCCCCGCAAGTGGCTATGCCTGCTCCTGCGAATCCGCAAGATATTCCACCATTGCCAGATGACGGGACTGTGACCTTGACGATAAAAGGCCCGGTTCACATGGCGACAACTCGTTCGGAAGTAAAGGTTGATACAAACCCAAGATTTATTCCGGCAGTGAATAAAATAGAGATAAAAAAATAATATAGGTCACGGGGTGCTATTTGCCTTTCGGGTTTGTTCGCAGATACCGAAAGGCAAAGGGGCGCAAGGTGGGCGAAACCTCTCTTGATAATAATGGGGTAATTATCAGGAGGGGTTTACCTTTTAGGCCAGCTGTGAGAATTTACGAGAGCACCTTCGGGTGCTTTATGTGATTCTACAGGAGTTATTTTGCCTCTTATTGTTAAAGCGATTAAACGACCCATATTAAAGTCGGCGTTTTTTAAACCTGCATATCATCTATTATTTGGGTTTGCTGTGATTTTCCCGTTTAATGCTTTGGCCCAAACCGCCCAAAGTACGCCGGATTTTGAAACGGCCGCAAAGCATGCGATTATTCTGGATCACGAGACGGGCGTTGTACTGTATGAAAAGAACGCCAGAATACCAACGGCACCCGCCTCCATGACGAAGATCATGACAGCGCAAATGATTTTTGAACGCTTAAAGGATGGGCGCCTTACACCTGAAACAGAATTTAGCGTAAGCGAGGAGGCTTGGCGACGCGGCGGGAAACCATCGGGCTCATCAACCATGTTTTTAGAGGTGAATTCGAAAGCCAGTGTTGAAGATTTGCTACGGGGTGTAATTGTGCAATCTGGCAATGATGCCTGCATTGTTCTAGCCGAGTCTATTGCAGGAAGTGAGACGGCTTTTGCAAATCTCATGAATATTCGGGCAGAGGAGCTGGGATTGACATCCGCTAATTTTACGAATGCGACGGGCTGGCCGGATGAGGGCCATAAAATCAGTACGCTGGACCTAGCGCGATTGGCTAGGCATACGATTAAAGCACATCCCGAATATTATCCAATTTATGCTGAGCCGAGTTTCATTTGGAATGATATTAAGCAAAATAATAGAAACCCGCTTTTAGGACGTTTTACGGGGGCTGATGGCCTGAAGACGGGGCATACAAAAGTATCAGGCTATGGTCTGGTTGCCTCTGCTAAATTAGCTGACAAGCGCCGAATTGTTGTCCTAAACGGACTTGAGAGCAAATCCCAACGGCGCAATGAGAGCTTGCGCGTTATGCGGGCGGCATTTGATCAGTTTAAAGTCTACAAACTTTTTGGGTCAGGGGACGTCGTGGCGGATATGCCAGTTTTCATGGGTAAAAGTGAGACCGTAAAACTCGTCGTTGACGCTGATGTTAAGTCGGGTCTTCACCGCACCAGCCGCAAACATTTAAAAACACAATTATCCTATAAAGGCAGTGCTCCAGCCCCGATAAAAAAAGGCGATATCCTCGCTGAATTATTAATCGAAGAACCCGGACGTGATGTCCGAAAGATACCCTTAATGGCCGCTGAAGATGTCGAAATACGGTCAGCCTTTTCACGGGCGATAAGCGCTTTTGTCAATCTCGTTCGGGGTTAGGCTCAATGTCGGATGATGGTGTTTTCATAAGCTTGGAAGGCGGGGAAGGTGCCGGAAAAACAACACAGGCTAAATTACTTTGCGCGGCACTGGAAGGTGCAGGGTATGAAACATTGCTTACACGGGAACCCGGGGGCACGTCAGGGGCCGAGGCTATAAGGGAGTTGGTCTTGTCAGGGCGGGCGGATAAGTGGTCCGGTATGACAGAGCTTTTGCTTATGTATGCTGCCCGTGTGGATCACGTAGAGAAATTTATAAAACCCGCCTTAAGTCGCGGAATTTGGGTCGTTTGTGATAGATTTACCGATTCAAGCCTAGCCTATCAGGGGTACGCACGGGGCTTAGGCGTTGAAAAGGTGAAGGCGGTAAATAATGCGGTGTTAGGCGATTTCGCGCCAGATTTGACCTTGCTGTTCGATATCGATCCCGTTTTGTCGCAAAAACGCGTGGAGAACAGAGGAGAAGCGCTTACACGATTTGATAACGAAACGCTGGCGTTTCACAAGACGTTGAGAACTGCTTTTTTGGAAATCGCCGAACAGCATGAAGAGCGAATTCATGTGATTGACGGGGCTGAGGATAGCAATGCCATTCACGCAAAAGTATTACATATAATAACACAGAAATATCCGAAACTGGCTGGCCTAGTTGTGCCGGGTGTAGCGTGAAATTATGTTAGCGTAATATGGCAGATGAAGTCGAGAATTATCCCGAATCTGACCGGGCACCCGGTTGTCTCCATCCGCGTCAGACCTATGATCTCATCGGACATGACGCGGCAGAAAAACGATTTCTAAAGGCTTGGACCTCGGGGCGCATTCATCATGCGTGGTTGATAACCGGGCCTGCGGGATGTGGTAAAGCTACGCTGGCCTACCGTATGGCGCGTTATATATTGGGCGCCCGGTCTTTATTGGATAATAGTCTTGATATACCACCAAGCGACCCTGTCGCACAACGTATTGAAGCTTTGGGGCATGGTGATTTTTTTCTCTTAAGGCGGCCTTATGATTTAAAAACGAAGAAACTGAGAACCGAAATTCCAATCAGCGAAACCCGTAGGCTAAGAGACTTCTTTACACAAAAGGCATCGGAAGGCGGTTGGCGAGTCTGTTTGATTGATACTGCGGATGATCTGAATATTAATTCTGAAAATGCCGTGTTAAAAACTCTGGAGGAGCCACCTGCACAGACAATTATAATTTTGCTATCGAGTGAACCCGGTCGTTTGTTGCCGACTATACGTTCGCGTTGTATGCATTTGCCGTTACGCGCGGTCCCGGACACGGAAATCGAGAGTTGGTTGCGAAAGCGACAAGACATATCATCTGAGAGCGAGAGTGCTGACATGACGCACGCTGCTATTCATTTAGCGCGCGGAGGTCCAGGCAAAGCCGTTGCCTTATTGCAATCTTCTGATCAGGTGCTTAATCCGCTTAAACGATATCTCGCCAGTCTTGAACGCAATAATAGTCAGTTGGATCACCAAATTTCAAATAGTCTTGCTATGCCAAATGCAGCGCTTTCGCGTAAATATTTTTTTGAGGCTATACAGGATGTTTTACAGGCTCAGTCCATTTTTACGATTACGGGGGAGTGGAAAGCCGCGTTTGCACCTTTGCCTATTCAGAGAGCTGCGCTGGATTGGGAAAAATTATGGCGTCGCGCCTGCTTTTTACAGGAAAGGGAGAGTGCTTTAAATATGGACAAGAAGACTGTGATGCTGGATTTGCTCTCAGAAATTCGTGGCCAAGTCTAGGCTCAGGACATAAGGTAGACCTATGTTTGTCGATAGTCATGTTAACTTGCACGGTGAGAAATTTTCAGAGGATCTGGATGCCGTTATAGAGCGTGCAAAAACGGCGAAAATTACAACAATGCTGACGATATGTTGTAAAGTTTCAGAATTTGATAGCGTATTAGAGATTGCTACGTCTTATGATAATATTTGGGCGAGCGTCGGGACGCACCCACATGAAGCTCGCGAGAACCCGGACATTACGCCAGAAACTTTAGTCAATTTGGCAGTGCATCCAAAAGTTATAGGTATCGGTGAAACCGGGTTGGATTTTCATTATAATTATAGTGACGAAGAGGATCAGCTCAAAAACTTCATGGCTCATATTCAGGCTGCTCGGCAGACGCAATTACCCCTGATTATTCATAGCCGTAATGCGGATGATAAAATGGCTGACATATTGGAAGTAGAAATGAAGAACGGTGAATTTCCAGCCTTGTTACATTGTTATACTAGCGGAGAGGGACTAGCGAAACGCGCCGCTAAGCTCGGTCTTTATTTTTCGCTCTCCGGGATTATAACCTTTAAAAACGCGTCCGAATTACGTGAAATAGCCAAAAACCTGCCAGATGAGCGCCTCATGATTGAAACCGATTGTCCCTATCTCGCGCCTGTGCCTTACCGGGGGCGGCGCAATGAACCCGCCTTCGTGCCACACGTTGCTGAGACGCTCGCGGAGCTAAAAGGGTGGAGTCTTGAGGATACGGCGGAGCAAACGAGTAATGCTTTTTTTAATTTATTCCAGAAAGCCGAAAGGCCAGGCTCATGACACTGCGTGTTACGATATTGGGATGCGGCTCATCCGGCGGTGTGCCCCGCGTTAACGGTGATTGGGGTGTATGCGACCCGCTTGAGCCTAAAAACCGGCGCACGCGGTGTTCGATTTATGTGGAGAAATGGGACGGGGCAAAGGAGCCAGACAGCCCTAAAGACAAGACCTGCGTGTTAATCGATACGGCCCCGGATCTTCGCGAGCAATTTTTGGCGAATAAAATCAAGCGGGTTGATGCGCTATTATATACACATGACCATGCCGATCAGAGCCACGGCATTGATGATTTGCGGGCGGTGGCCTACACAATGCGAAAACGCATCCCGACCTATATGGATAAGCACACAAAGGCGCATTTGTCAGTAAGGTTTAGTTATTGTTTCGAAACGCCGGAAGGCCTTGTGCATCCCGCTATTCTAGAGATGCAGGACGTCATCGCCAATGGTGATGATTTTGCCGTTCAGGGCGGCGGAGGAGATCTCCGTGTTCAAGCGTTTGAAATCAGTCATGGACCCACCCCGGCTTTGGGTTTTTTATTAGACGGCGTGCTTGCCTATACGCCAGATGTTTGGGACGTGCCTGATACTGTGATTAATCAAATAGAAGGCGTTGATGTTTGGATTGTGGACGCACTCCGATATAATGACCATCCTACCCATGCCCACGCCGACAAGACCCTAAGCTGGATAGCGCGCTCCCGGGCGCGAAAAGGTGTGCTAACTAATCTGCATATTGATATGGATTATGCCACGTTAAAGTCAGAGTTGTTTGGTCCGCTTGACGTCGCTTATGACGGGATGAGGTTTATAGTGTAACTTATATGTCCTAAGCGTCCTGCCGTCTGAGACCTTAGTGGATATAAATTGGCGGACTTTCTGGTATGCCAAATAGGAAAATTGTGGTTAAATTGTTCAGAAAACGTGTAAACTTTGACGGTAATCTTGTGATCTCATGTAAGTGATTCTTTTTCTACGTTAACTTTTAAATCTGTTTTCTTCTGAGAAGATATATTGCCTTTATCCATCATATCATGTGCAAATCTGTTGTATTTTTAACACATAGGGCAATTAAAACATTATTGGTCTGACCAATTTATTAATTTGGTATAATTTTTTGGTTGACTTAATAATGTCACTCCGTTCAAATATCACCATAAATTTAAAAACTATATTTATTCATTAAAACCTGAGGGGGGATTAAAATGATTCAATCACATCGTAATAAGAGCTGGCTAAAAGGCGCTTTGCTTATTGGAAGCAGTCTGTCCATGTTGGTAACAGCACCGGCTTTTGCGCAAAGTTCAGGTGACGAAGTTATCGTTACAGGTATTCGCCAATCTTTAGAAAACGCGCTTATAGAGAAGCGTGAAGCTGATAGTTTAATCGAGGTTATCCTCGCAGAAGACATTGGTAAGCTACCTGACCAAAACCTTGCCGAGGTTCTTGAAAATATTACCGGTGTTCAAATTACACGTACATCGGGTGTTGGTACAAATGTTCAAATCCGTGGTACGGATGATAACCGGACTGAAATTAACGGTGTCTCGACACTGGGTTCAGGATCAGGTCGTACTGGTATTGACTTCGAAGATGTAAATGCCTCCATTGTTGCAGGTGTGGAAGTCACAAAAGTACCTGAAGCTAAAACAATTGAAGGCTCTGTCGGTGGTACTATCAACCTTAGAACTATCCGCCCTCTTGATCTGGACGGCCCGCTTATTGCCGCTCGTATTCAGGGTGAAGATAGTAGCTTAAGTTCAGAAGGTATATCGCCTAGACTTTCAGCCTCTCTTGGTAATCGATGGGAAACAGGCGCTGGTGAAATCGGTATTGTTGTCAGCGGAAGTTATATTGAGCAAGAAGCTGTTTCATTCCGTCCGCGTACCGACCGTGATAATGTCGCTGAAGTAGATATTGATGGCGATGGTATTGATGAACAATTCCTTGGCATTCAATTCCTTGTTCAAGAACAAGAAAATAACGATTTTGAGAACATAAACTTTGCGGGTACTGGTGAGTGGAAGCCCAATGATGAATTAAGGTTTTACGTTGATGGTTTCTTCAACAGCCAAGACAGAAGTCAAGATTCTTACAGATTGCAGGCTTCGGGGATTAGTTCATTTATTAACAATGTCGTACCGACGGAGTTTGAAACCGTTGATTTCGGTATTGGTAATGATTTCGGTAATGGACCAGGCGTAATTGATGCCGCAGTAGCGGGTACTATTGCGCGAAATGGCATTAATGATGATAATGGTAATTTGCGTTTCTCAAGTGATACTGGCGCGCGTGTTACAGATAGTTCTGTCCTTGCCTTTGGTGGTGAATGGGAACGTGACAATATCACCGTCAGCGCTCAATATGCGCGCTCTCGTTCTGATACGGTCAATCCAAATCTCAGCACGACATTGAACTTCATCAATCCAAATACAAATCTGGTTGGTGATGTTGTATTCGTAGAAACGGATGCAGCGGGTAACTTCCTATTTGATGACGGTAGCGATGATGGCACGATTAACCCAATCGCGGCGGATGGATCACGTCTGGATCCACTTATAGACGACATAAATGTTGGATTTGGTGTAAACCCAACATTTGGCGGAGCCAATATTCAAACATTGCAGGATGCAGTTAACGCAGTACCCAACGCCTTTCTCACAGATCTGGATCTTGATACCCTTTTGGGCATTAACACACCCGGTCAAGTTGCTACTGTCAACTTAAGTCAAATCTTCAATGATAACTCGACACCATTTGTCTTTGATCTATCTAATGAAACATTGTCTTTTGGTATCGGTGGCCCCGAAGCTCCAACGGCTGCACAGTTACTTGATCCAAATAATGTCGTGCTTGACCAAGTGCAAGTCAGTCAGAATGAGACTGACAATACTGAAGATGCTGTACGTTTTGATGTTTCTTTTGATGTCGAAGACAATAGTCGCTTCGGTAGCTGGCTAAGTTCAATTGATTTTGGGTATCGTTACAATGATAGTTCGAGCACTTTCTCCGATATTGATGATAATATTGGCGGTTTCAGTGTGCTGGAAGATAGCCCGAATGGGTCTCTTTTTGCAGAGCTTCTTGTTCCCGGACCGACAACTTTCGGCGATGCGGATGGACGAGAGTTATTAATCGAGAATTTCCTGCTTGTAGATCCTGATCGTTCCTTTAACGACCCGGAAGGTACTTTGGCTATATTAGAAGACGCGCTCGCTCAACAAAGAGTGTTAAATCCGCTGGCTAATGGTGAATTGACTTCTGAACCAACCTCCAGTCAAAATGCATTCTTTGATGTAGGTGAAGAGACACATGCTGTTTATGCGCAAACCAATTTCGAATGGAATATTTTCCGTGGTAATATTGGTTTACGTTACATTGATACAACTGTTGATTCCGTCGCCTTCGGCCCGGAAGATGAAAACGGTGACAGAAATCTCGTGACAACAAGTGGTTCCTATGACTTCTTCCTACCCAGAGCTAACCTAATTGCCAATGTAACCGATGATATCGTTATACGGGCAGGTTATGCTGAAGATATTTTACGACCAAGCTTTGGTAGCCTGAATACTTCATTCACATTTGATCAGAGCGAAAATGCTGCTGTTAGTCTCGGTAATCCGGGGCTGGAACCTGAAACTGTCGAATCATTCGATATATCAGCAGACTGGTATTTTGCTCCGGCTTCCGTGTTTAGTATCGGCTTCTTTACAAAAGACCGGACAAATCTGTTTAGTAATGAAAGTAATTTCGCGGCCCTTATTCCTGGGCCAACGGCAACTGGTTTTGAAACCACGCAAGGCTCTGCCCGTGAAATAGATCCGAACTGTCCCGGTGGTGGTATCTTCAACCCAGAAGTTATACCAAATGTTTTAGGTGATCCAAATATGCCTGGTCTATGTGTTGACTTTTCTATGCCAAGCAATGATCCGGAGACAACAACCCAGCGCGGTGTTGAAGTGGCTTTCCAGACTGATCTCTCAAACTTTGAAGATCGTCTGGGTTGGGCATCAGGCTTTGGTATTCTAGCTAACTATACCTATCAAGAGTTTGAAGGGGGATCAGTATTAGATACCGCTTCTGGTCGTGGTGAAGAAGTTCTGGGTGAAGCCAGCATACCTGAGGGTCTTTTGGACTTCTCTGAAAACGCTTACAACATTACAGGGTTTTATGAGAAATATGGCTTGTCAGCTCGCTTGCGTTGGACATGGCGTGATGATTTCCGCACCAATGACTTTGGTGGCGGGGCTAACCCAAGTGGTAGTAGTACCTTCGGTTTCCCTGTTATTACGGAAGCACGTGGCCAGCTTAACGGCAGTATTAGTTATGATGTTACGGAAAACTTCACCGTTGGTGTTGAAGGCGTTAACATAACTGAATCTGAAATTGTTCAGCGCGCTGTATCTGAAGATGGTCCGATTGCCTTTATCGGCCTTCCTGATCGTCGTATCATTTTCGGTGGTAGCTATAGATTCTAGGCTTAGCCATTTGAATTAAAAGCAAATAATTTTGCTTAAGACGTCTCGTTATGCGAGGCGTTTTTTTATGCGCGAATATCGGGCTGGTTTAACGCTCGAAGCCTTAGAGCCATTTCTCGAGTTTCTTTATCGATTTAAACGGCAGGAGAAGCGACCAGCTGAGTGAGGCCGGGCCAGTATGTTGGTATTCCTTCAGCCCTATGACCATATTATCATGCCCATCTGAGGGCTGTGCGGTATAGCTACCAAATATGCGGTCCCATAACGATAGATTAAATCCGTAATTACTATTGGTCTCTCTTACAATAATAGAGTGATGCACACGGTGCATGTCTGGTGTGACAATAAAGCGTCGTAAAACGCGGTCAAAGCCTAAGGGTAGTCTGACATTTGAGTGGTTAAACATGGCGCATCCATTCAGGATAATTTCAAAAATTATGACGGCGATGACGGGCGCGCCGAGCGCTATAACAATTACCATTTTATAGATTAATGACAGCCCAATTTCGATAGGGTGAAAGCGCGAGCCTGTCGTGACGTCAATATCCCTGTCAACGTGATGAACCTTATGGAGCGCCCAGAGGGCAGGGACGTGGTGAAAAGCAACATGTTGCCAATAGATCATCATGTCCAAGATAATGATGGCGCATGTGACTTCGATCCAGTTCGGTAAGTTTACGACGTTTAAAATCCCCCAGCTCTTTTGCGCCGCCATAGCGGCAACGCCCACGGCGACAATCGGAAAGACAAGTTTGACAAACAGACTATCAATCGCAATCAAGAGAAGATTTGATGTCCAGCGATGCGTGCGGGATAAAGTTCTCTTTTTGCGCGGGAAAATGGCTTCAACTGCCATCATTACACATAAAATACCGATGAAGACAGATAGGCGTAGGCTGGTTTCATGGGCTAGGACAAACTCTGTCATGCGCGTCATTCTCTCTATCTTGTAGACATATCCGATTATTGATGTGTCCTAATTCCCTCTATAGATGATGATATTGAATAGCTAGCTGAATTTATTCCATTTTGACTAGGAAATACCTTGCGTCATTGGCCATAGTGCGGAATTATTGGAGTATAGAAACAAACATTTTCGAATGTGAATTAGGAGGATTATCATTAAAAATTCACTTGTTAAACGCCTCGCGGAAGTCATTCACATTGTCTCGGCATTTTGGGTTTTGTGCATTGCCTTCATCATATTTGTTGATGTTGTAGGGAGAACATTATTTAACTCTCCATTGCTGGGTGCCGTTGAAATTATAAAAAACTCTGTTGTTGCTATTACTTTCTTGCAACTACCTCTGGCCATTTATGGAGACACAATGCTGCAGACGACTATTTTTTATGGGATAGTGCGCAAACGTTTGCAGAAGTATATGAGGACGCTCTCAAACCTATTGGGTTTTTTGTTTTTTATAGCTTTGGTCTACGCATCATGGGAGCCCTTCACTGAAGCTATTGCAATTGGTGAGTATGAGGGTGAGGGGGCTTTACGTGTTCCGACTTACCCCGTGCGTTTATTGATCGTTTTGACATCGGCTTTTGCCGCTTTTGTCTATCTTTATTTGATGGTGCTTGATTGGACGGGGCGTTTGGATGGTGACGGACGTGTAAGCGATATGTCGACCGTAACTACGGTAAAGGAAGACTGATATGGGTCCCGAAGTCATATTTTATACATTCCTTCTTTTGATGGGATTGGTGGTTCTTAGGGTGCATATCGGCATTGCTTTGGGGGTTGCCAGTGTCGTGGGTGTTTTCCTTGCCTATGGGGATATTAATATTGCCCTCTCAATTCTTAGCTCAACGGCCTATGAAGCCATTCGGGCGGATACGCTCATGGTAATTCCTCTCTTTGTACTTATGGGAGAGATTATCAGCAGGGCTGGGGCTGCGTCTGATCTATACAAATTATGTGACCGAGGACTTAGGCGGCTTCCCGGCCGATTGGCTGCCGCTACTGTCATCGGGAATGCAGCATTTGCTGCGGTATCAGGCGTCTCGATTGCCTCCGCCGCTACCTTTAGCCGTATTGCCTATCCTGAAATGGTCAAAGCCGGATATGATAGAACTTATTCTCTGGGCGTCATTGCGGGGAGTGCGTGTCTTGGGATGTTAATTCCGCCGAGTGTCTTATTGATTATTTGGGCTATTCTCACAGAGGGGTCTGTTGGCGCACTCTTTATAGCCGGCATTGGTCCCGGTCTTTTAATGGCCGCGGCTTTTATTGGATATAATGTGTTTAAAGCCAGCCGCAATCCCGATATTGCGCCGTCGCTAGCGCTTGTGACTGATGAGGGCGTTGCGATAGAGCAAGAGCCGTTTTTACCAATTGCGATTGGCGGGTTTGGTATTATTTTTCTAATCCTACTAGTGCTGGGTGGTATTTGGGCGGGCTTCTTTACGCCGACCGAAGCCGCTGGATTTGGCGTTATTGGCGGACTGATAATTGCGAAAATAAAGGGGTTGAGTTTTAAAGACTTTAAAGAAGCGATCATTGATGCCGGTAAGACGGCCGCTCCAATTATGTTCCTCTTGATTGCGGGTTCTATGTATGCTCGCTTGCTGGCCGTGAGCGGCGGTGTCAGCATGATAAATGATTTTTTCACAACATCTGGATTTTCAATTTTCATCGTCATTTTTATAATGACGATTATTTGGTTGCTATTAGGGATGCTCATCGACTCCATTTCGATTATACTCTTGACAGTTCCCATTTTTGTGCCCCTCGCTGTTGCCGCAGGTATTAATGAACTCGCTTTTGCAATTTATGGAATATTGATAATCGAGGCTGGATTATTAACGCCGCCTGTCGGTTTGTTGGTCTATACGGTAAAATCTGCAGTGCCCGATAAATCGGTGACGTTATCAGAGATATTTAAAGGGTCGATCCCGTATTGGATTATTATATTAGCAGTTGCGGTAACGGTCTTATTGCTTCCGCAACTTGCAACATGGTTGCCAGAAAAAACATTTTAAACTCGCAGGACGTTTGATTAGTAAATGAGCGGCAACGCTCTGTTTATTTATAAAAGATGAGGAGATAGAACTATGATTAAAGCAGCCGTTATTGGACTAGGGTGGTGGGGGCGTCTTATTACGACAACCTTGAAGGACAGCGAAAAAATTCAGGTTATTCGTATAGCTGCGCGCACACCTTCAAAACATCAAGATTTTGCTGATGAACAAGGTATCCCTTTAATGCAAAATTATTCAGACGTCTTGGCTGATGAAGAGGTTGAGGCCGTAATTTTGTGCACCCCGCATTCGCAACATGAAGATCAAGTGATGGAGGCCATTGCTGCGGGCAAGCAAATCTTCTGTGAAAAGCCCTTAGGCCTGTCAAAAGCAAGTGTTGTGAAAATGGTTACAGCTGCCCGCGCTGCAGGTATCCAGCTGGGTATTGGACATGAACGACGTTTTGAATCTTCTATGGAAGCGATTACTGAGCGCGTGAAGTCCGATGCTTTTGGGGTTGCGATGCACGCAGAAGCCAATTTTTCTCACAGTATTTTGGTGGGCGTTGACGCCGATAGTTGGCGAGGCTCCCTGAAAGAAGCTCCGGCTGCAGGCATGACAGGAATGGGGGTCCATTTAACGGATCTATTCGTGTCTATGTTTGGCCCTGTTGAAAAACTTTGTGCACAGACTGCACAGCGGGTATTGCCGCTTCCGACCGGTGATATTGTCAATGTTCAATTTAAATTTAAAAGTGGTGCGACGGCGTTTTTAGCTGCGATTTCTGCCACGCCTTACTACGGACGGTTTAGTGTCTTTGGTGATAAGTTATGGGTGGAGGCGAGGGATACAGCGCATCCTCAAGAGGGCGGGGAAACCCATGTCGTGAGTTGCGGGCCTGACGGGAAACAAAGCTCGATAACCTATCCGCCAAAAAATGCCGTGAAAGCGAATTTGCATGAATGGGCAGACGCTGTCGAGGGGCGGGGGACATACCGTTTCACAGATGAGGAATTAATTGGGAATGTCGCTGTTCTCGATGCGATTGCTCGGTCTGTGGAGACAGGCGATTGGGTGGACGTATAACTTTATTTCACTTTGAACGTCCAGTTGTATTTGTTTTCTAAATCCTACATACTAAACCCTATAAAGAGGTGTCGGGAAAAACTATAAATATCGTGGGTATGTATGGCTAAGGCCGTAAAAAAAACAACATCTGCTAAAGGTGTACAGTCGTCCAAAGCGGTCACGTTACGTGATGTGGCTCAAAAAGCGGATGTGCATATATCGACTGTCTCGCGCGTGCTTAATCCCGCTCAGCGCAAAATGGTATCTGATAAAGTCGCGAAACGTATTGAAAAGATTGCCAAGGAGATGGGTTACCGCGCCAACCCATTTGGATATGGTCTGCGTACCAATAAGTCCAATACTATAGGCGTTGTTATTCCTGATCTCGCCAATCCTATTTTTCCACCTATTATTCGTGGGATTGAAAGCACTTTACGTCAATCAGGCTACACCGCAATTTTCGCTGACTCAAATGAAGATACTGAGGAGGAGAGTGTTATTGTTGAGCGAGTGTTAGCCCGTCAAATTGAAGGCCTGATTATGGCGACTGCCCACCGCAAAGACGATTCTACTGCGGCGGCACTCACGGGCCAACTACCGACGGTGCTGATTAATCGTAACACTGATGATGGCCGTTTTTTATCAGTGACCAATGATGACTTTCTCGGGGCACAGCTCGCTGTTGAGCATTTGATATCCTTGGGACATCGTGAGATCGCACATTTAGCAGGGCCGCAATTTTTAACAACAGGATTTCAGCGCCGGAAGGGCTACCTTTCGGCAATGAAGAAACATGGATTAAAACCGGACAAGAATCTCATTGTACCGTGCGGCGCTTTTGGCTTTGAAGATGGAAAGTCGGGCTTTCGAAAATTACTAGACCGCGATGTACCCTTTACCGCAATCTTCGCCGCCAATGATTTTCTGGCGTTAGGGTGCTATCACGAAATGAAAATAGAGAATATTCTCTGTCCCAATGACGTGTCTATTGTAGGGTATAACGACATGCCGTTTTCGGATATGTTTCAACCGGCTTTGACAACCATCCGGATTGATCTGAATGAGATGGGAAATCATGCTGCGGAATTATTATTAAAAACGATTGAAGGAACAGCCGCACCACTGTCTTCTAGAACGCTCACCCCGCAACTTATTGTGCGGGGTTCGACGGGGTCAATATAACCAAAATATTTTGGTTTTATGATGAGTAATTACTCGCACCCCGTCACTTTATTATCTGGGGTACTTGTAGAGACCTTTCCACCAGATAGCTTAATGTGCATTAAATCTGTACCGACATGTAAGGGGCCTTTGAAACCCGAATTACGGATTGATTTGCAGAAATCACTGGCTCTGATTGGGCCTGTTTTTCTATCTGGATCCATTTTATTTAAATGAGGAACAAGCGGAATGCCTTGAAATCCTCCTGCGCCAATAGGCGGAATAATATGGGTCAAAACCATGAGGGAGTCGCTTTCAGTAAATTTACTGAAACTGGTCGTGCTTGTATGGCTTTTAAAAATATTATCCATGACTTTGGTAAATGTGGGGTCAGGTGAAGGAATTTTTTTGGCAACACCGTCAAGCACAGGATGAATGACTTCATGAATAATCACCTCTGCACCTTCGCACATGTCGTTAAAGTTTTCAGAAAAGCTTGTATCGCCGCTAACGCACACATTTCCTGCAGCTGTTTTTATTAAATATCCAACTGAGCCTTCGATATGGTCTACAGACACCGCGCTTACGGTCATAGTGTTAGAACTCCAAACGACCTGCGGTGTGTTAGTCGCGGTGAATTTTTTTACATCTGCGGCGGGCGTGGACAGGCGATGATCTTTTTTGGCGCGCGAGCTTATCTCGCCTTTCCACGGTACTAAAGCTTTTTGGACGACATCACAGGTTTCATCAAAACAAATGACGGGCATGTTTTTATATTTGGGCCTTGGTGGTTTAAGGTCCGGGAATTGTCCGTCATTTTTTGTCATGATCCAGCGCGTTTCTAAAATGTCCGGAATGGATGATGTATGGTCCGAATGTCCATGAGTTAAAAACAGGGCTGTCAGACTTGGAGGTGTTACAAAACCAGGGCGCTTCGGAGAGGGGACAAGTGATAGCTTTAAAAGGGTTCCGCGTCCCGCGTCGAATTGCAAACGTTCAGCGTTGCAGCCATTGCCGGAATGTCCGCTACGAATAAATACGCCCGATTGGGCATTGCCAAATTGAGAAGCGGGTCCGCCGCCTGTCCCTGTCAAAAATACGTCGGTACAGGGTGTGTTGTCGCCGTCTGATGTTGTTGGTGTAGTCGCAGCACTAGCTTGTGGCTTGGTGACGGGGTTGCTTTCGGCTTTAACTTTAGTGTCAGTTTTAGTTTCAATTTGAGATGAACAGGCCGCAATCAGCGTGAACATTGATGTTAAAATGAACCCATTTTTTAAAAAATCTCTCATCTATATTTTCCGTTTATTTAAACCTAATTCTTACTGTAAAAAAAGAGAGGCCCTTTTTGCAAGCCTCTCCTTAAATTCAAATCTACATATGAGGAATGCAAATTAGAAATTCGCACTTAGGGTTACGCCCATTTCGCGTTTGAGCGCGAAACCAACAGGTGGTTGCAGGGTGTTAGGTTGATTTGGACCGATATTGCTAATATCTTCGTCTTCATTGAGATTTTTACCCCAAAGTAGAATTTTATATTGAAGATCTTCGCCAAATTCGTAGCCAATTCTCGCGCCCACGTTCGTCGTTGTTGGCCGTACACGAAGCGTCGTATCCCGAGGTTCATTGCCGTCAAAGATTGAATCACGGCCGGTAAAGTCACCGCGCAATGATAGAATATTGCCATTGGCAAACTCATGTTCATATTGGGCGTAGAATGTGCCCGTCCAGCGCGGCGCGACCTCAGGACGTTCACCACTCAAGTCTGCGACATTTGTGGGGTCACCGGTAAGAGGATCACGTGCAAGTACAATTACGGTGTCTTGTAATTCGGCATCAATAGCAGCGAAGGTGCCGCCGACTGTTAAATTATCATTCACAAGATAGGTGAAATCACCTTCAATGCCGAGTGATTCAACGGAACCGAGGTTTGAGGTGACGGACGCAAAGCCATCACCTACAGTTTCAAGCGTAACCGTTTGTATGCCATCCGCTTCTTGGAAAAACCCAGTTAAAGCGAAACGGAGTCGATTATCGACCTCGCCTTTCCAGCCAATTTCAAAGTTGTCGACTGTTTCTTCACCAAAGGGTGTTGCCGCAGCGGCCGCTGTTCTTGCTGAGTTTTGGAAACCGCCAGACTTAAATCCTTGTGAGAACAGTGCATAGACAGTGTGCTCATCATTAATTTTGTAAGTAATAGAGGCTTTGCCCGTAAAATCAGAAAAGTCTTCACTGACTTCAACCCCGCTAAAGCCACAAGGATTATCAGGTGTCGCGGCAGTAAGTGGTGGGCCAACCGGTGCAGAACGAGGGCAGGGCTGTAATCCACCGAGAAAGGGAATGAAACCAGAGCCTGTTGCGCTTATTACAGCGTCTTTTTGGTCTCTTGAAAAGCGGCCACCCAGCACGATTTCTATTTGATCAGTAATGTCGTAATAAACCTCGCCGAAAACAGCGATACTTTCTGTGTCATTTTCGGCCACATCCGTAATAAAGCTGGGAATTTGCGGGAAAAAGCTCACGCCCGTTTCTAAATTCGGTTGGTAGAATTGATTTTGTTGAAAGCGTACTTCGTTATCGTCGAGATAATATAATCCCGCTAGCCATCTAAACGCGTCACTACTTGAAAGATTATCGATACGAAGCTCTTCACTAAAGATTTCACCGTCATTAATAACATTTTGGAACACCAGATTAACAGGCGTACCCAGAACATCCGCAAGACCTTCGCCTTCACCGTCTTGATATCCGGTGATTGATGTAATTGTTATATCATCCGTTAAGTCTAAAGATAATTCTGCGGTTGCGGTAAAGATTTCGCGCTCAAAGAAAAAATCACGGTCAGTTGATTGCTGGGTTTCAAACGGATCATCACTATCGAAGAAAGTAAGGCCATTGTTAGGATGGTTTGCAAATAGACCCACGAAAGGGAAGTCAGTTGCTCTTGGTCCATCAATCGTCGGGATCGTGTTATCAGCAGAACGACGAACATCTGCTTCATCATCATCCTCACTATATTCCAGTTTCACAAGCGCTTTGAAGCGATCTGTTGGCTCCCAGAGTGCAGACCCTCTGATGGCAAAATTGGATTCCCCGTCAAGGCCTTCGCCCGTAATTGTATCACTCGTTTTTCCGTCTTCCTCGTCATAATTAACGGCAAGTCGGAGGGCTAATGTATCTGACACAGGTCCGCTAATATATCCGTCGGCTTCGAAAAGCTCATCGGTACCCGCAGTGAGGTTAATTCCGGCCTCAAAATCAAAAGTGGGTTTAGCTGTTACCAAATGAATCAGTCCAATCGAGGCATTCCGACCAAATGTTGTGCCTTGTGGTCCGCGTAGGACCTCTACACGCTCTAGGTCAAATACTGGCGGGCTTTTAAAAGCATCTTTTGTTAGAGAAAAACCGTCAATGACTGTAACAATCGATTGTTCCGCTGAGGCATTACCCGTTGACGGAGCCACAAAGCCTCGCAGAGATTTCTCAGGTTGAGCTTTCGAGAAGACAAGGAAGGTTGCACCCGGTGAGAGTTGAAGCACTTCTTCGACTGATTCTACTTTTTGATCGGCGAGGAAGTCCTTGCCCAAAACGCCGATTGACAGCGGTGCATCGTTAATGCTCTCAGACGTGCGCCGGGCGGTGACGATGACTTCATCAAGGCCGGCATTGTTTGCGACCGTATTAGATTGCGCCTGTGCGACTGTGCTGCTGCAAACCCCTGCCGCCAGAATAGCTGCTGCGGATACCCCCTTGACCAAATAGTTCAATGCCATATCTCCCCCTCGTTATTTGTTAACTTAATCTCTTGCCTTATTGGCGTAAAGCAGAGCGTTCCGGTGCAAACGTTTGCATTACGCGTTAATTATATATATTGCGCAAACGTTTGCATCAGCATATATCTTTATTTTTACTATGGCAACCGTTAGTCAAAAAATAAGATAGTATATCAAATTAGGAGGCACGCATGCTGAACTTACTGACTAGAAACCAAAATAAGTATATAAATATCAGTGTTTTAGCTCTGGTTCTTGCGCTTCCTTTATCCAGTTGCAAAAATGTTACACACGAAGATAAAACGAATGCTGCACCACCTGCTGTGAATTTGAAGGACCGTGTATCCATCACTCAAGGACGCGCGACTCGAAATGTTCAGGATGTTTTTGAGTGTGATGTGCCGGGATGGCGTGTGACGGCGAATGGCATAATTGCCAGTGAAGATGGTCGGGAGTGGACAGTGCCGGCGGATGTGGCCTATGCGACAGCCC
This sequence comes from uncultured Caulobacterales bacterium, assembly GCA_964534845.1. Lineage (GTDB taxonomy): Bacteria > Pseudomonadota > Alphaproteobacteria > Caulobacterales > Maricaulaceae > CALCKU01. Next base: position 2,061 of record CAZHPV010000041.1, on the reverse strand, counting down.
CTAAAGCGACTGACTTATTTAATGAGTGTAACGGTGTCGAAATGAGCAGCGCTGAAGCCCTCGACATTAATACGGTCCCGATCGTTGACATTGATAAAGAAGGTGAGGTCATTAGTTTCTATTTTTTCGGCGATAATTATGCCGAAATTTTCGTGAACGAACGTATTATTGGTGTCGACCCTGTTCCTTACTGGCCTTTCAATACATCTGTTGTTCGCTTTCGGGTTAATCGACCTTTTATGGCAGGCATTAAAATGATTGACTGGTCTGAAAACCTTGGTCTGGGGTCAGAAACCATGCGCGGCGTTCCTTTTCACACTGGGGATGGTGGATTTGTCGGTGTTTTTAAGGATGCTGACGGGCAAGTGATTACGACCACCAATGAAGATTGGAACGTTAAGCCTTATTATATAGCCCCGCTTCTCGATGCATCTTGCGTCAAAAGTGACCGGACGACAGAGGATTGTGTCGTGCCGCCAAAAATTGACGCTGAAAAGGCTTACGGCGCGCATTGGGCAATCCCGGAAGATTGGGCAGCTACCTCATTTGATGATTCCGATTGGCAAAAAGCCAGCCTCTACACTAATGAAGATATCGGAGGATCATTAAACCGACCCGCTTATCAGAATTTCACAGGGTTGTTTGATGCGTCCGACCATGATGCGGATTTTATATGGTCTTCAAACCTCTTACTGGATAATATTGTTTTAGCGCGCAGACAGATAGATTAGTGAGTGAGCTAAAATATTTTCAATAAACCTTACGGGTTGTTTTCATTCGATAAAATCGTGCGATTACCTTTTAAATCGCCGATTTCAATTCCGTTTATTATACCAATATTAGCAATCGCTACTTTCCCGTTTCCTATATCACGCATTGTAAAAATGGGGCCGCCTGCGGAGACTAAAGTCCGGTTTCCCGTTTCTTTATCAACATGGATAACACCTTCACCGTCACCCACGTAAATCTCACCCTTTATGAGCTGAATACCCCAAGGGGAGCCGAGCTCGATACCACTACCACGGCCATTATTTGAGGAAATAATACGTCTGTTTCCGTCACGGTCAATTTCTACAACAGCTTGTAAGCCGATATCTGCTACATAAACCAAACCTTCGGGGCTTACATCAATCCCGAATGGATTATTCAAAGGCGGACCTTCACCACGCGGCGTATCCGTAATTGCACTTGAGTGAATTGTTCGGTTGCCTGTTTTAAGGTCGACTGCAAAAATGGCATCAAGATTAAAATCTCCCGCAAATAGCCGGCTGGGGTCAAGGGGGTCTTTCTCAAGGCTTCGCGTTCCAAGGGGCGGGCCATCGCCATGCCCTTCTTGCGTTGACGTCGTTAAAAATTTACGATTACCCGTCTTGCGGTCAACATAGAGAACTGACTGCGAACTAAATTCTGACAAAGCTAATGTCGCCTCATCAAGCTCAATCACCGATACAGGTCCGTTCAAATTGGGACCTGTTCCGCGTCCGCGCCCAGATAGGAGTGTTCGCTCACCAGTTTGACCATCAATGATATAGAGGCCTTCACCGCCAAAATCAGCAGCCGCGTAATTGCCGTCAGATAAATATTCTATGCCTCTGATTTGTCCGAACCCTTTGACGGGTGTTACAGAAAATTCTGTACGTTTCCCGTCGAGATCAATGAAAATAACACCGGGTGCCCCAAAGTCTGTTACCATATAGCCGTCATCGACAACTTGAATACCGTGGGGGTTGAGCATGTTGAAGCCTGAGCCCGCTTGTTCGCCGTAACTACGGGACACAGACACGCGGTTTCCTGTGACGAGGTCCACAGCGAAGACAGCTTCTTGGGCGAGGTCTAATACCATGATGTTTTTCTTATCTCTTGAAATCGAAATATCCGTGATAGAGACAAAGGCGGGACCGTCACCAATAATTTGATCGCCATGGCTTTGTGAAATAATCGTTCTTTTACCTGTAGTCGGGTTGACTCTGACAACTGTGCCTTGGCCAAAATTGCCTATTATAATGTCGCTCTCGCCATTTTCTGCATCAGGATGTGCCACGACATCGACGGACCTTGGGT
>CAZHPV010000040.1:0-23716 GCA_964534845.1 uncultured Caulobacterales bacterium | reverse complement strand
CTGGAAGTTTGACCGGTCGCCTGTGGATTTGAACTTAAGGTCTTCGGGGAATGTCTTGGCATCGTAACGCACATGCAGGCGGGTCACGTAAACATCCTTAGCCTGAGACTTAAAGCGGCGTGGTTGCGGTTTGCCGGGTTTATTGTCCGCCAACCAAAACACACCAAGCTCACGGAGTTGATCGTCAGAGAGCGGGTCAGCCGCACACGGGTCACACCAATTCATATCCCATGCATATTCCATAAACACACCGTGCCCGCCCTCGCGGTCGGCAACCGTCTTATACATATCCTTATAAAAATCGCCGAAATCATCTTTAATATAGACAGGTAGTTCTTTGTCTGACGGGATTTTTTGCGTCCGGTAATTTGTCGTCTCCACCTTACCTTTACGGGTGAGCGCATAAACAAATAAGTCCTGATCACCTTTGGCATTCACCGTGCCAAGACGGATAGGTAGCATGAATTTCGGGCTCTCAAATGCGACGGCAATCGGGCGGAGCATCTCACCGCCCTGCTTGGCCTTTTCTTCCAGATTAACCTTGGCGACGAAGAATTTCATATCCTGCTTAATATAGCTGCCTAAGGTCTTTTTAGCTTTAGCTGGCACTTTATAATCATTGCTCTCAAGCCAGATTTGCAAACCAGAGCTTTCCTTAGCCGAGAGGATAAGAATATCATATTCCCCGACCGAGAAACTCTCTTCAATGGTGACGCCGAGATCAGCGGCTTCTTGAACGGATGCAACCGACGGAGCTGCCAAAGGAACCGGACCCGAGCTTCTAAAGGCCTTTTCATACATTATGCGCGCACAGGGGTTACCATCGAAATATTCGACGAGGCGCGGGGCGGTGTAAGCGTCAAGATGATCAAGTAAGGCTGGATCAGAGATATGGACTTGTTCCTTGGTGATAACGGTGGGCACAGGAATGACCATTGCGAATTCGGTTGGATCGCCCTGATAATCATTGGCCATAGTAATGACCGTGCGGTCACCATCCCGTACCATTGCGACTTTAGAGCTTTGATTGAACAGCTCCGTATCCGCCTTGGCGACATAAAACCCACAAAACGCGCTGGCCGACGGTGCGGCGGCCAAAGCGCTGACAGCGAAAACACTACTCAGCAAGTATTTTGAAATCTTCATGAGGATACTCCCTTATGCGAAGGTGAAAATGATGGCCATTGATAGGCCTTATCGTGAAAAAATTTGTCGATAAGCGGGACAAGCGGCGCAGACAAGATGAGCGCCAGAATGATACCCGCAGAGTTATAAAACGCGAATTGGATGGTAAAGCCAAGACCTGCGACTATTGCCGCCAATAGAATACGCCCCGCGCGCGCATTAGGCGTCGTCTTGGGATCAGAGATCATAAAGAAGGCAAAAATCAATAACGCCCCGCTTTGCATTTGATGGGCTGGAATAGCTATTGGGTCACCCAACCAAAGAGCGCGGCCAAATATAAGCAGGCCGTAAAAGCCCAGTAAGGCCACGCTAACGTCCCAACGTTTTGCCTTGCCTGTCACTATGCCGCCAAAGCCAGCTAAGGCCAGCGCGAATATCGGCGCTGTGCCCCATTGGCCCGGAGAAATCCACGCGCCCGTAAAACAAAGCGCCATAATGACGAGGCCAAAATTGGCCGGATTGAAAATATGTTTGCCATTTATACGAATGAGATATTTCGACGCGACAGCCAATATGCCCGCGCCAATAGAAAGCCAAACCGAGCCGGTGCGTAAAAGCAAGGTCAGCGAGAGCGCGGAAATAAGCGGGCTGCGCGCATCAAACGTCCTACCAATAATCCTATCGGCAAAGGCCTGCGTAACAAGTGTCGAGCCGATACAGGCGACCACATGCCACCACGGCAGATTTAGCCCAAAGTGAAACAGGCCCGCTAAAATCAATGCCGATAAAACTGAAATTTGGTAATGGCGCGGGTCATTGCGCAGAAAACCCCATAGCCTTCTGGCGCGAATAGCCATTGCGGGCCCTGCCTTGCGATTTGACACCATATGCGCCTTATCGCCCTTTCGCCTATGAGGAGAATCTGTAAGCACATTTTCCCTTTTTGTGATATTATTACTCTATCACAGTTAAATGTGGCAACAAAACGACAAAAACAGCCCCCGGATAGATTCGGGAGCTGCTTTTGATTAACTCTTGGTTATAAAGCCCCAGTCGGAGCCAATCACAACGCGCCTTAAGCCTAGAATGGGATTTCGTCATCCATATCAAAACTCTCAGCCGGTGCGGGGCTACCGCCCGAGCCGCCCTGAGCGCCCCCGCCCTGACTTGAACCGCCTTGATTACCATAACCACTATCCTGATTATATCCGCCGTCCATAGTACCGCCCTGTGAGTTACGGCTATCAAGCAATGTTAAATTGCCGCCAAAACCCTGAAGAACAACCTCAGTCGTATATTTATCATTACCGTCCCGGTCTTGCCATTTACGGGTCTGGAGTTTGCCTTCAATATAGAGCTTCGTGCCCTTTTTGACATAGCGCTCAACAACCCCGACTAAGCCGTCTTGAAAAATGGCAACGCGGTGCCACTCTGTTTTCTCACGCTTTTCGCCTGACTGCTTGTCTCGCCAGCTCTCAGATGTCGCTACCGAAAAATTCGCGACCCGACCTCCATTATTGAAACTCCGGATTTCGGGATCACTCCCGACATTTCCTACCAATATAACCTTGTTAATTGACCCGGCCATAAAATACCTCTTGACGCTTCACCCAAAATTTTAAATGTTCTTATTATGTTCTAATCGACTCACAGGAATTATGCAAGCCCAAACCCTATTGCTCTTGTATTGCAGATTTTCACCGACTAAGTCCATCTAGGCGGATAGGAAAACCTTGTAGCGCAAGATGTTGTCCACACATTTCAGCACGGATTTATTATGAGTAGTTTAAAAACCATACGTGTGCGCGGTGCAAGAGAGCATAATCTTAAAAGCATCAATGTCGACCTGCCCCGCGATAAGCTGATTGTGATTACCGGCCTGTCAGGTTCAGGAAAATCCTCTTTAGCCTTTGACACGATTTATGCCGAGGGTCAGCGACGTTATGTCGAGAGCCTGTCTGCCTATGCCCGTCAGTTTCTAGAGCTGCAACAAAAACCGGATGTTGACAGCATTGAAGGCCTCTCACCGGCCATTTCGATTGAGCAGAAAACAACGTCCCGCAATCCACGCTCTACAGTTGGCACGGTCACAGAGATTTATGACTATATGCGCCTATTATGGGCGCGCGTGGGCGTGCCCTACTCACCCGCGACAGGCCTTCCAATTGAAAGTCAACAAGTCAGCCAGATGGTTGATCGCATTATGGCACTTCCCGAAGGCACAAAGCTCTATATTCTTGCTCCTATCGTGCGGGGTCGCAAAGGGGAATACCGCAAAGAATTTGCAGACCTTATGAAACAGGGATATCAGCGGGCTAAAATTGACGGTGAGTTTTACCGCATAGAAGACGCACCTGAATTGGACAAAAAATATAAGCATGACATTGATGTGGTGGTTGACAGAATTGTCACACGCGAGGGTCTGGAAACGCGCCTCGCCGATAGCTTAGAACAGGCCTTAAGATTAGCAGATGGTCTGGCTATTGCTGAATATGCTGACCCGCCAAAAGGGTCCGCGTCTAAAGGGGAGCAAAGCGAGCGTATCCTGTTTAGCGAGAAATTTGCTTGCCCTGTCTCCGGCTTTACAATTTCAGAAATCGAACCCCGTCTGTTTTCTTTCAACAACCCGCATGGTGCCTGTCCAGTGTGTGACGGTCTTGGAAAAGAACTGAAATTTGACGCCGATATGATTGTACCGCAAACCGAGAAGTCTCTCGCGTCGGGAGCCATAGCGCCGTGGTCGAAAACTCCGAGCAGCCTTTACATGCAAACGCTAAAGTCTTTAAGCCAGCATTACGGATTTGATCTTGATGCCCCTTTCTCGGACTTATCCGAGGGTGCTAAAGAGGTTGTCCTTTACGGCACGAACGGCGCAAATATAAAATTTGTCTACCAAGATGATGGACGCCGCTATGAGACGACAAAACCCTTTGAGGGCGTCATTCCCAATCTTGAGCGCCGTTACCGCGAAACCGAGTCGACTTGGATGCGCGAGGAGCTTGGCAAATATATGTCAGATGCGAAGTGCGACACATGTGATGGCAAACGGCTAAGGCCGGAAACACTGGCGGTAAAAGTCGCGGGTATGGATATTTCCGTGACAGGCGATATGTCTATTCGTGACGCCCTAGCGAAATTTGAATCACTCAGCACAGAACTCTCCCCCAAGGATATGGAAATTGCGGAACGTATCCTGAAGGAAATTTGCGATAGATTGAAATTCCTCAATGCCGTCGGATTGGACTATCTCACTTTGGGGCGGGGGTCTGGCTCACTTTCTGGTGGTGAGTCCCAGCGCATAAGGCTAGCGTCCCAAATCGGCTCGGGCTTAACAGGCGTACTATACGTGTTGGATGAACCGTCAATCGGATTACACCAGCGCGATAATGCACGCCTCTTGGAGACCTTGCAAAATTTACGCGATTTGGGAAATACCGTCATCGTTGTCGAGCATGATGAAGATGCCATTCTCACGGCGGATTATGTTGTCGATATGGGCCCGCTTGCGGGTGTGCACGGCGGAGAAGTTGTTGCTTTCGGCCCGCCGAGCAAGATTAAAAATTCTCGTAAATCACTCACCGGAAAATATCTGACCGGAAAAAAAGAAATAGCCATTCCTGAAACCCGCCGTGAGATTAATCCCAATAAATATATCCGCATAAAAGGAGCGAGCGGCAATAATTTAAAAAACATAACAGTGGAATTTCCATTGGGTGTTCTGTGTTGTGTTACCGGTGTATCAGGAGGCGGGAAATCGACTTTAACGGTCGAAACCCTCTACAAAGCGGCCGCGCGAAAGCTCAATAACAATCCCTCTTACCAGCCTATGTCTCATAGTGAGATTGAGGGCTTGGAATATCTGGATAAAATAATTGATATTGACCAAAGCCCGATTGGTCGCACGCCGCGCTCAAACCCGGCGACCTATACCGGAGCCTTCACCCCTATCCGGGACTGGTTTTCTGGCCTGCCCGAGGCCAAAACCCGCGGCTATAAACCCGGCCGTTTCAGCTTTAATGTCAAAGGCGGGCGCTGCGAGGATTGTCAGGGCGGGGGCGTCATTAAAATTGAAATGCACTTCCTCCCCGATGTCTATGTCACCTGCGATAGCTGCAAAGGCGCGCGCTATAACCGCGAAACATTAGAGATCAAATTCAAAGGCAAATCCATTGCCGATGTATTGGATATGACAATTGAGGAGGCCACAGATTTCTTCAAGGCCGTGCCGAGTATTCGCGATAAGATGCACACACTCCAACGCGTCGGCCTGAATTATCTTAAAGTCGGCCAGCAAGCCACAACGCTTTCAGGCGGCGAAGCGCAAAGGGTGAAGCTGGCAAAAGAGCTCTCAAAACGCGCCACAGGGCGCACGCTTTATATTCTCGACGAACCCACGACAGGCTTGCACTTCGAGGATGTCAATAAATTACTCGAAGTCCTCCAAGAACTTGTCAGCACAGGCAATACAATGATTATTATCGAACATAATCTGGACGTGATTAAAACGGCAGACTGGATTATCGACCTTGGGCCGGAAGGCGGTGACGGCGGCGGTGAAATCATAGCCGTCGGGACACCAGAAACGGTTGCCAAATCGAAAGCCAGCTGGACGGGCAAGTATCTAGCCCCTGTTCTTAAGCGCGATAAAGCGCGGGGTAAGGCCAAGCCTGCAAAAGCGGGTAAGAAGAGCTAGCTGGATAGGACAGTATCTAAAAGCGATGTTAGAACGGGGTGATTTGAAATTTTGACAGGGACAATTAAAAAAATCATGAGAGCGCTCTCACTTCCACTCATTGTCTTATTTTTTATATGCATTTTCTTGCTAATACTTACCGTCGACAGTTCGCCAGTACGTGAATTTTTATGCAATAGAGATATTTGTTTTAGGTCTAGAAATTCATTATTTTGGAATGAAGTCTGGAACACCTTTGCAGCAGGTGGCGCGATTTCAATATTATTCTTTTGGATACTGGTTAAATCGCCAGAGTATCGTAAACGGCAACGCGTCAAAAGAAATTTAGCTGCGCAATATAAATCATTCAAAATTTCATGTATTGAGAACTTTTTAGCCGTCGGCGATGGTGGATTTAACAGTAAACTTCCAGAAAAACTAGTTACAGTGACTGAATTTAGAAATTACTTCAAAGAAGAAACAGGTTACAATAAAAATCGCTGGCATGATGTACATAACAATATGACTGATTACTATTTAACAGTTACATTGTCTCGTATGGAGATACTTAGGCAAGAAGTCTCAGTTGCTATGCAAAGCATAGATATAAGTGAAACCGATGCGTTTAAAATACTAAATTATCTATCCCACACTATAGTTCTACAACGTAACGCGACGCGTGATTATGATTCAATAAGATCGTTCCTAGGGGTTTTCTGGGAACTTTTTGCAGGTTGGAACGGTTCAACAGGCTATCGTGATAGTGACATGATAGATGAGGTCATAGAGTCAATATAACATCAATTTTCGAAAACTCCCAAGTTAAAACCTCAATTTATATTTTAGCGCCAATATATCTTGCAATTCCTTGCACTATCCATCACATCCCCTCTCATGAAAAACACGCAGACAAAACCCGTACACATTATCGGCGCTGGCATGGCGGGATCTGAGGCGGCTTGGCAGTGTGTAAGGCGCGGCGTGCCTGTAGTGCTCCATGAAATGCGGCCTGAACGCATGACGGATGCCCATCAAAGCGGCGGCTTTGCGGAGCTTGTTTGCTCCAACTCTTTTCGTTCCGATGATAAGACCGGCAATGCCGTAGGCGTCTTGCATGAGGAAATGCGCAAATCTGACAGCCTCATCATGGGTATGGGAGATATGACCAAGCTTCCCGCAGGCGGCGCGCTCGCCGTAGACCGTGACGCTTTCTCTGACGCCGTAACGACCATCTTGCAGCAGCACCCACTCGTGACCACCGAATATGGCGAGGTCAAAGGCCTCCCGCCGCGCGAATGGGGCAATACGATTATCGCGACAGGCCCCCTCACCGCACCTTCGCTCGCCAATGCGATATTAGGCGAGACGGGCGAGGATAGCCTTGCCTTTTTCGACGCCATAGCGCCGATTGTTTACAAAGACTCCATCGACTTTTCCAAAGCGTGGATGCAATCGCGCTATGACAAAAAAGGGCCCGGAGGCGACGGGGCGGATTACATCAACTGCCCGCTCGATAAAGACCAATATGAAACCTTCATCGAAGCGTTAGTGGCATCCGATCAAACTGAGTTCAAGGATTTCGAGAAAGATACGCCCTATTTTGAGAGCTGCCTGCCCATAGAAGTCATGGCTGCGCGCGGGGCGGAGACTTTGCGCTGGGGCCCGATGAAGCCTGTCGGCCTCACCAATAAGCATAATCCCACGGTGAAAGCCCATGCCATTGTGCAACTGCGCCAAGATAATGCGCTGGGCACGCTCTATAATATGGTCGGGTTTCAGACCAAGATGAAATATGGCGCCCAAGCCGAGATTTTCAAAACCATTCCGGGGTTGGAAAAAGCGGTCTTTGCACGGCTTGGCGGCATACACCGCAATACCTTTATCAACTCGCCTAAGCTGCTCAATAAACAGCTGCAATTAAAATCACGCCCTGATCTGCGTTTTGCGGGGCAGATTATGGGCGTTGAAGGCTATGTGGAGAGCGCCGCCCTTGGCTTGATTACGGGCCGCATGGCCGCAGCCCAAGCTCTGGGAAACGTCAATCCCGTCCCGCCGCTCACCACAGCCATGGGCTCGCTGGTCGAGCATGTCACGGGTGGCTACCTGACAGGGCCGAAGGCCAAGTTCCAACCGATGAATGTCAATTTCGGCCTTTTCCCACCAATGGCGGAAGAGATTAACTATCCTAAAGTCAATGGCAGGCGCCTGCGCGGGAAAGATAAAACACGTTACCGCAAAAGCCTGCTAGCGGCGCGCGCGCTGGTAGATATTGAAAGCTGGATTTAATGGGCCGACCGCGCCCGTAGGAATCAATTTATGAGAGGCTTAAAAAGCCCATCGCAATAAAAGCAAGACCGGATAATTTTACTAAAGTATAACCGGGCTTTGTTGCGCGTTCCATCAGCATGAAGACTGTCAAAGCCGCCATCATAACCACATTCATAAGCCCGAAAACAAACATCACCATCATGAGCGGGCCGCAACAGGCTAGGCAGTTTAAACCCGCTTGCCAGCCTGAACCATCGGGCGTTGTATGCCGGCAGGCCGTTAATTGTTTTTGCTTTAACGGGCTGAGTTGAAATATTCCGACGCCGAAAAGAATGAGTGCATTAAGCATGGAGGATTGCGAAACCATATGCGTGTCCAGCGCGGCATTTATATGAAATAGCCATTGTAAAATCACAGCAAAGACACTGCCAATACTCCAGACCAGTATATATCCGGATATAAAATGCAGGGATTTGGGAGGATGTCGATTGCCAGAGAGGAGTGTCGGCACCATCATCGCCAAAATCATTGTGCCCCACATGAGATAGGATTTGAAAAAATCAACCATGCCCCACTGACCACTCACCTGCGTGCAAATCGAGAACTTATAGGCCTGCCCTAAAATATCGGAAAGCCGAATGGGGGAAATGTTAGAAAAAACGCCCATCCCCGGCCCGGCATTAACGGCTACGCCGCGCAGGAGCATATCAAAAACCGACAGACAGAGTAATGCCCATCCCAGTATAATGAGACTAACCACGACAATAGCAGGTCGAGGCCTAATTCCCCATTTTGACATGTTCACATTCAAGATCATGGCGTGGACACTTTAGACTTATGTGGCGGGGCAACAGAAAAGGGATTCACATATAGGCTGTCATGGCTTTCGACGCCGACCTCCAAAACACAGTCGGTCTTGGCTCTGGCGACGCAAAGTAAAATATATCCTAATTGGGATTGGCGCTTATTTATCGCTGTGGCATTGGGCTGCTTGACTTTGCCGTCAATCAATTTAGCCGCACAGCTAATGCAGCCCCCATAGCGGCACGCTATCGGTAAGACAAACCCGTTCCTCTCGGCGGCATCGATAATAGCCTCATCAGCCCCCGCTTCAAAGCTCTGGGCGCCGCGATTTCTAAGCGTGATCTTATGTTTCACGAATCAGTATCTAGATCCAGATATCAGAGGAGCAATCCCCGCCCGGATATCGGGTTTCATGCGCACGCGCTGGCCCGTGAGGCTCTTTTCCGAAATCCACAAAAAAATCAGGATTTAAGCTCATGCCGCCATTTTCAATATCACAATCAACAATGACCATCGCTCCACCTTTGGTTTTCATATCGGGGTAAAACTGATTATCCCATGTCGAAAACAAAGATGTCGTCACATAGAGCCGCTTGCCATCCAGTGACAGTTGGATCATTTGCGGACCACCGTGCAAGGCATGCCCATTTACTTCCGGTGCCTTACCCAGCAATCCACCAAGCCAGACTTGCCCAGTCAAAACAGGATTGGAAGGGTCAGAAATATCATATTGCCGCAAATCGCCGTGCAACCAATTGGAAAAATATAAATATTTATCATCCATAGAAACAAGAATGTCCGTAATCAATCCCGGCATTGGAACAGGGAAGCTCTCTACATCTATCGGATCAACATCAATCACCTTTTCTATCTTAAGTTCCCCGTCATCGGTTTTATACCAATGGAAAATATTTGACGAGAGGGTCGCCCCGACAAATCCATGCGTACTGTCAGGATCGTGGTGGAAGCGTACTTCAAGCGGGATCATGCCCTCTTCACCCAAATCGACTGTCTTCTCAATCGATCTGTTTTCAAAATCCCAAAAATGGATTTGCGAACCATATTTGCCATTACCCACATCTTCCAGATCAAAACCCGGCATAAATGTATTTGGCGCGGCCCATTCTGTTGAGACCATCATATTATGGCGTGGCTGATACCAGAAGTCATAGTTAAACTTCATGCCGGTAATGTCATTTTCCCATCGCCCGACAATATTGAAATCCTTATCCAGATGCAAAAATCCACCCGGCGCATTTCCGTCCGCATCGCCTAGCATTGAGACAATAATTTCGGAACCCAGACAATGCACTGTATGGGGCGCAGAAAGATTTGTTTTGCGCTTAACCTCCTCGCCGTCAATCGTCTTGGAAAGCGTCGGATTACGCGGATCAGTTGCCGTATCGATAATATAAAAATTCGAAGTCCGCACACCAGGTACAATCAGATATTTACGCGACATATTACTGTCCGAGTGGCATGAGGAACAGGCATTCCAGCCCATATGATGCAACTCATCTCCTAATATAGGGACTTCCGTGCGGGCTATGACTTGCCCATAGCTTGCACTGTCTTCATCAACATCAATAGTGGCAAGGTAATCCGGTTTTTCTATGCCCGTTCCCGTATAAATACAAATTGTATAAACCAATTTCTCTTTGGGTGCCTTTATCGCATCCTGTGGAGAGGCATAACCCGGACCGGCACAACATGTTTCTTGTTCTGATGACATGACTTTTCCCTATTTTATGGGTTTTAGCTGCTTTACCCAGATCATTCCCCCGGGAAACGGCACCCTACCCTATTTTAATGTAATCTATTAAAGCCGCAATCGCAGAGAGGCGCAAATAAATTATTCGAGAGCCTGTTTATAAACCCGTCAAGGATAAGCACCCAAACCAAGACCAAGCCTTATAATCGTTAGAGCCGCCCCGTCATTACGGCACCTAAAAGACGAAATTGTTTTAGTAAGGGCGTGTAAGACACTAGCTGTGTTTCCGGCTCATGCGCCGCTCTCATTAATCGTCTCAAATATTTTGGTACCAGAGCCGTATAAGCCAGAGCGGGCATCATATGGGGCGGGATTTTGCCTAACTCTATCTGAGCCTCTTTATGGGTCTTTGCTGCCGCATCACAAATCTCGCTAAATTCCAGCTGACTTAACATACTCTGATGATAATAGCCCCAAGCACGGGCAAGACCTGTTAGCCCCCAAGCCTCACCCAATTTCTCGCTCGCATTGCCGGGGTCACCCCCTGTGAGTTTAATGGCTATTTGCAATAAAACACCTGACGTTTGGCGACAATATTCGCGCGCATCCTCTATATTTTCAAAAGGTCTGGGATCAATATCTCGTTCCCGACCCTCAATCAGACGATCCACCCAGAAACGGGATATGGCTGTCTCGCGCAGCATCTCTGATAAGGGTGTAGAAATTTCATGTGCCCGAACCGCCTTGCCGCTATAAATCTCCTCTATAGCATCACGCCACCATTGATAGCGTATCGCACCGATCATCGGCTCCGATACAAGTTCCGGCACTTTAGCGAGTTCGTAATGAAAAGCGTAAAGCACGTTAAGTCTGTCCCGATAGAGCTTTTCCGCAAAAAGCGCAGATCTGTAGCGATCTGGATCAACCTTTTTAAGATTGGATATGACAGTTTGGGGTAACATGCGGGGTTAACAATCGTTCTCTTTGCTCTATCCCCGTCTTTAGGGGCTGTCCCGCTTGCGGTCAAAACTTTATCGACGTAAACTCCAGTCAGTCTTCACATTAAAAAAAGGACCTATAATGAAAACTCTAAGAATTATCGGCGGCTTAATGGCCGCCTCCGTAGCGGCTCCCGCCTTTGCACATAATGGCGAGCATAGCTTTAGCTTTGTAACAGCTATTGGACATTGGCTTACAAGTCCAAGCCATAGCCTTTTTGCCGTCATTGCCGGACTGGTAGGCCTCGGGCTCGTCGTTAGATTTTACCGCAAACGTGCTTAGGAGAGATAACATGTTACACACACTCTTATCCAAAACAGATAGTCATATCGAAACCGCGCAGGCGCATTGTGACATTCCGTGCGGCATTTATGATGCCCGCACCGTTATGTATCACGCTGTCTCTACTCTGCGTCAGATCGACATTTTATTGGGCCTTAAAGATAAGGGCTTATCTGAAACAGGCTTTGCCATGCAGGTCGCCCGTAATACGGCTGAAAAAGAAAAACAAGCCGAACTCACCAAGCACGAAGTCCGCATCATTTGGGGCGACTTTATGAAGGGTGACAAACTTAAAAAACATCCCAACGCCCATGCACTGGCGCATTCTATCATGGTGGCAGGGTCTGCTTGTAAGCAGGACTTGCACCGAGAGGACGGCGAAAAGCTTGTTGCGCTCTGCAATGAGTTTTCAGAAATGTTCTGGGACATGAAAGACATTAAGACCAAAACCGCGCCCTGTCCCTATGCCCCGAATGTGGATGTTGTCATCCCCGCTCTCTAGGCGTGTTTAAACTCGTCAAAATCCAAGGTGCGAGCATGTCGCCCACCTTAGAAGACGGCAATTATATCCTTACCAAAAAACCCCGCACGCCGCGTGCGGGGTTTATTTATACCATCGACCATATGGATCTCGGCCTGATCGTCAAACGCCTGACAGAGATTGACGGCGACTATTTTCACTTTAGCGGTGACAATAAAGCCTCAAATTCGGGCGCGCTTTTAGGCCGCGTTACAAAAGACCGGATTGTCGGGCGGGCTTTCCTGCATATTGGGCGAGGGAAGATTAGGTGGTTGTGAAACCCTAAATCGCCCCACTAAACCACCGCCTCTTCATTACCCGTATTTACGCCGCGGCGCAGCTTGAGCAGCAGTAAGAGTGGTGAGGCCACGAAGATTGAGGAATAGGTTCCGACAAACACGCCCCAGATCATCGCGAAGGAGAAGCCGCGCAGGCCTTCACCGCCAAGTATATAGAGCGCGACAAGCGCGAGCAATGTCGTCATGGAGGTCAGGATTGTACGTGAGAGCGTGTCATTAATCGAGAGGTTTAACACGTCCGGCAGCGGCATTTTCTTATATTTGCGCAAGTTCTCCCGAATACGGTCATACACAATCACGGTATCATTAAGCGAATAGCCCACAATCGTCAAAATCGCTGCAATGATTGAGAGGTTAAACTCAAGCTGGGTCAGCGAGAACACACCAATGGTGAGTAAAACATCATGGAAGAGCGCTAAGACCGCGCCGACAGCGAACTGCCACTCAAACCTAAACCAGATATAGAGCAGCACCATGCCGAGCGCGAGCACAATAGCAAGAATACCCTTTTCGCGTAATTCGCCCGAGACTTTGGAACCCACCACGCCCTGATTTCGCACGGTAAAATCACTCACCTCCGTGCGTAATGTCTCCTTGACTCTCTCAAGTGCGATTTGCTGCGTCGCCGCACCGTCCTCTTCCGTTTCAGGCTGTAAGGGAATGGTTATACGAACAAAATCATGATCAACGGTTGAATCCAGTGGCGGACGGATATTTTGCAAAGCCATATCCCCCATACCCAAACCGTTCAGCAAAGGTCTGATTTTATCAAGCTCAGGCGCCGCGCCCGTATCTATTTCCAAAACTGTGCCACCGGTAAAATCAATGCCGTAATTCAGATTGCGCGTTGAAAACAAAAAGACCGAGGCAATCAGTGCGAGGATAGACAAAACCGCCGCAATCTTGCGCAGAGAGATAAAAGGAACTTTAGGTTCCATCGGCAAAAGACGAACAAGAGAAATATCTTTCATGATCTAGGCTTTCTATCTTTCTCAATTAGCACGGAACGAAACGGGCTTTAAATAGGCAAGGTTTTCGGGCGGGTTCCCCGCAACCATGTCGCTGTCAAAAGACGAGCAAAAACAATGGCGGTGAAAACAGACATAACGATACCAATCGCCAAGGTCACCGCAAATCCTCTAATCGGGCCTGAACCGACAAAGTAAAGCGTTACCGCTGCAATCAGCGTCGTAATATTAGCATCCAGAATAGGCGCCAGTGAGCGTCTATAGCCTGTTTCTATGGCATTAACAGGCGGACGGCCAATATGGGTTTCCTCCCGGATACGCTCGAAGATCAAAACATTCGCATCCACCGCCATACCAATGGTGAGGATAATCCCCGCAATACCCGGCAAGGTGAGTGTCGCGCCCATTAATGACAGGGCGGCGGCGATCAGGACGATATTGGTAAAGAGTGCCATATTGGCTATCGACCCAAACCTTAGACCGTAAGACAGGAACATAAATACCCCAACACCGATAAGTCCGATTATCGACGCGATTTTACCTGCATTAATGGCGTCTTGCCCTAGCTCCGCACCGACCGTGCGTTCTTCGACAATTACCAATTTAGCTGGCAAAGCCCCCGCATTTAGAAGCAAGGCAAGCTCTCGTGCACTTTCAATTGTGAAACTACCCTCGATAAATCCTGACCCGCCAGTAATAGGAGAATTAATATTGGGCGCAGTGATGATTTCCTCATCAAGTACCACGGCAAACCGCCGACCAACATTTTTCGAGGTCAGATCGCCGAAAATCTGCGCACATCTGATATTGAAACTAAAATTCACGATGGGATAATTACCCGTGGGATGAAGCCCCTCACTGGCAGATTTCAAACACTCCCCCGTAATTTTGGTTCGCCGTTCAACAATCAAAGCCCCGCCGCGCTGTTCTTTATAAAAGGCGGCACCGGGCGGTAATTTCCCCTCTTGCGCCAAGCGCATAGCGGCTTCGGAATTACTTTCCGCGCGCACCATGTGAAAGCTTAGATTGGCAGTTTTGTTAATCCGGCTCTTAATATCATCAACGTTTTTTGCTCCTGGAACCTGTAGGAGAATACGGTCTTCGCCTTCACGCGCCAATGTCATTTCGGTCGTACCCGTCGGGTCAATACGTTTACGTAAAACCTCGATAGATTGGGCGATTGTGCGCTTCTTGATCGCGTCAATATTATCGGATGTAATCGTAACCCGAAATGTGCTGTCACTCGTACGCTCTATTTTTGTCGTCTTACCAGAATTCAATGCCGACGGGTCAATCGCAGTCGATGTCTCATCCAAGGCTTTGAAAGCCGGTGTAATATCATCGGCTTTACGTATTTTACCAATCACGGCATTATCTTCGACCCGTAAATAATCGGTCCGAATACGTCCGGCTTCGCTAAAAGCTTGCCTGATAGTTTCACGCTCATTTTCCAAGGCCTGAGCCAGCACACTCGATACATCCACTTCCAGCAACATATGCGCCCCGCCTTGCAAATCGAGACCCAGATTTAAGGTACGTTGTAAGGGCGCAGGCATATTTGCGCGGTGTTTCTCGGGAATGACATTTGGCATGGCCAATAAGAAACCAAGACATATACCCGCCAAAATCAGTATCGTTTTCCACTTGGAGAAATATAACATGAATTAATGTCCTTTGGCCGCGTTGAGTGCGCGTAAATACGGCGTGAGCAAGCTTACTTTTTGGCCTTTTTGCCACTATCATTAGCCGGCACGGTCTTATCCCGCACGTCAGCTATCATGGAACGCACCACTTTAACTTCGGTACCCCCACCAAGATCAACCGTAAGCTCATTATCGCTTACTTTTTTAACCTTGCCCATTAAACCACCATTGGTGACAACATTGTCGCCGCGAATAATGGCGGCCAACATAGCTTTATGCTGCTTCACACGTTTTTGTTGCGGCATAATCAAAAAGACATAAAAAATCACGAAAATCAGAATGAGCGGGAATATTTGCGCAAAGGCCCCTCCGGCGGGCGCTCCAGCCTGCATCACGATATTTAACATAGTTCTCCCCTTCCAATAGACTTTTATAACAGCTTAGATTCATTAGGTTTGACCCTATATAAGGGAGATGCAGCCAGATGCAATGTCGGAAAATACTTTATCCGAGCAAGTGAGGAAATTTAGGCAAAATCATTCTTTAAATGCAACCCCATCTCTAGACAGCCAGTAATGGGTTAAGCAAGGCGCGTATAACCCCAAACAGGCTTAAAGATACGCCTAAAGACAGCGTTGGAATTTTTATGATTATATAGGCTTTACGGCCTAAAATCAGAGGCAATGTCCGCTTGGCATGACAAGTTTTTGCCCCGGAATCAGGCTAGATGGGTCGGAAATACCGTTCGCTTCGCTTAAAGCTCCAACAGATACGCAGGCACGGCGAGAAATTCCGTAAAGCGTATCTTTCGGGAGAACCGCATAGATCGCATTCTCAGAATTTGAGGATACAGCGGGAACAGATTGTATGTTCTTATAGAAAGCCGACGAAGCAGGCACCTGAGCCGAAGCTTGCGTCGAATGATTCTGGACAGAGGAGTAAAGATTGGCAGTCTGGCTAGGAATAACCAAATTTTGGCCTAAACCAATCGCATTATCCGTTAAATTATTAGCCTGTTTAAGGTCGGCGACGGAAACATTAAACCGCTTGGATATATTGTATAGCGTATCCCCCTTTACAACATAATGTCTGGTCGAAACCTCTCTGGAGGCCTGTGTGACCGGTGCTGGCGCGACAATCGATGTTTCATAGAGTTCG
This sequence comes from uncultured Caulobacterales bacterium, assembly GCA_964534845.1. Taxonomy (GTDB): domain Bacteria; phylum Pseudomonadota; class Alphaproteobacteria; order Caulobacterales; family Maricaulaceae; genus CALCKU01. The sequence continues at coordinate 7,267 of CAZHPV010000040.1, read as the reverse complement.
ATACTATAAGCAGAGCTGTCTGACTGCACGGATGCCGTTTCAGCGGCAGCGCTATGAGAGGCAACAGCATTTTCATACGAAATGCCCGTATAAGCCCCCTGATGCGATTGATAAGCGCGAATACGGTCAGCCTCCTCAAGCAAGAGAGCATATTCCTCGGGACTAATATCACCGGGGCGAATATGTTGAGCTTTAATAACCCCAGCCTCGGTATATTCAATAGGTAGGCTATCGAGCGTCTTATATTGCGGGATAGGTTCAACAACCCGATGAGATTGAGCCAATGAAGACCCACCTATACTGAGAGCCATAACTGACGCGGAGAGTACGAAAACCAGTCTTGTTTTATCGCGCATAATATTACCTTTCGATAAAAACATAAATATTTGGGTCATTTATGAACGAAACAGGGTTAATCCTTCGTAAAAATATAGAAATTTCTATTCAGCCCGCAATATTTGCAAAGCACGATTAGCAGAACACGATTATAATGATTTGGACTTACCTGCCTCTATGATCGGCAAGGAAAGCGGGAGCAGAATTGTCTCGCTTATGCGCGAACGCGCTTTTGAAAACTTTGTCAACTGTCCGTCAATAGAGGCGATCAATATCCCGGACGACGCCAATTGATTTAGCAAGGTTTCAGGCGGCGCGATTAAGCCACACGTGACAATGATCCGGTCATAAGGGGCTTGACCTTTCCATCCATAACGTCCGTCCCCGTGGCGCGTCACGACATTATAGACACCCAAATCCCGCAATCTCAGCTCGGCATCGGCGATTAACTGCTTATAGCGCTCTACGGAATAAACCCGTTTAGTCAGACGGGATAAAACCGCGCTATGATAGCCGCTCCCCGTCCCGATTTCGAGCAGCTTGTTTTCCGCTTTTAACTCAAGCATTTGCGACATAACCGCCACAGTAAACGGCGCTAATAGGCTCTGACCACAGGCTATAGGGAGGTCTTGGTCATGATAGGCTTTATCTTGCAAGCTTGACGGGACAAAGGCCCGTCTCGGTACGCTTTCCATGGCGCGCAATATTTGCGTATCGGAAATAGAACGACCGCGAAGCGACATAATCATGTCCATCATAGCCGGATCCATCATATTTTTCGCGTCCTTGTAATACGAGTTATAAAAACTCTTCGCGCAGCGCCGCCAACACACCAGAATGCGTCAAATCAGTATGCAAGGGCGTTACGGAAATATAGCCGTCATAAATCGCACGCAAATCCGTACCTTGGGGCGGGTTAGATAAAGCAGCCCCGTAAGTGAGCCAGAAATAATGGCCACCGCGCGGATGGGCACGTTTGTCGACATTGCTCATTTGAAAATCACGTTTGCCTTGCGCCGTTATTTGCACACCTTTTACCGCCTCAGGCTGGGCATCAGGAAAATTAACAGAAAGGACCACGTCAGCCGGCCATCCTTTTTTAATCAAAGAAGATATCAAGTCCGGCCCGTGCGCCAGTGCCGTCTCCCAAGGCAAGCTTTTCGCCCCCTGAAACCCGCGCGCCAAAGACAGAGCGATTGAGGGAATACCCATTTGCATGCCTTGCAAAGCACCGGCAATAGTTCCTGAAAAAGTTACATCTTCGGCAAGGTTTTGCCCGCGATTGACCCCCGAGAGCACCAGATCAGGTGATTTTTCGTCCCCTGAGAAAAGGTCCTTCATCGCCACAATGACACTATCTGTTGGCGTTCCACTCACGGAATAGACGCGGTCTTCATACCGTTTTAGGCGTACGGGATTATGTAATGACACCCCCCGCGACGCAGCGGATTGTTCTGTTTCAGGGGCGCAAATCCAGACATCATCTGATAATTTTTGGGCGATCTCTCTTAGGACCTTCAAGCCCTTAGCTCCGACTCCGTCATCATTGGTCAATAATATGCGCACTAGGAAATAAGCTCCACACCGCCCATATACGGCACTAAAGCGTCAGGGACGGTTACCGAACCATCTGCGTTCTGGTAATTTTCAAGCACGGCAACCAGTGTGCGGCCAACCGCTAATCCGGACCCGTTAAGTGTATGCACAAAACGATTATCTTTTTCGCCGTGCTTATAGCGTGCATTCATGCGCCGCGCCTGAAAGTCCCCGCAATTAGAACAACTTGAAATCTCGCGGTAAGTGTTCTGGCTGGGCAACCAAACCTCGATATCAAAAGTGCGGCGCGCGCCAAAACCAAGGTCGCCTGTACAGAGCTCAACCACGCGGTAAGGCAGTTTAAGGCGTTTTAGCACTTCTTCGGCACAACCCAACATGCGCTTGTGCTCCGCTTCGCTGTCTTCGGGACGGGTGATAGACACAAGCTCGACTTTATTGAACTGGTGCTGGCGTATCATGCCCTTCGTGTCGCGCCCAGCACTGCCCGCCTCGCGCCTAAAACACGGCGTATGCGCGGTCATACGCCTTGGCAGCGTATCAGGGTCAACAATGCTCTCGCGGACGATATTAGTCAAAGCCACCTCGGCCGTAGGCAATAACCACATACTATTCTCACGAATGGCGTTCCCCATGAAAAGTGCCGCGTCAATTTCGCCAGCCTGTTCACGCGTTTGCTTTTCCAACTCAGATAAGTTGAAGTCCGCAATACGGTATTGATCATCTTCAAATTTAGGCAATTGAGCTGTACCATACATGGTATGGGTGTGAACTAAAAAAGGCGGTGTGGTTTCCGTATAACCATGTTCGCCTGTCTGCAAGTCCAGCATAAAAGCGGCCAAGGCTCGGTCTAAACGGCTCAGCAATCCACTCAACACCACAAAGCGGCTCCCGCTCATCTTGGCAGCCGTTTCGAAATCCATCATCCCCAAAGCCTCACCCAGATCGGCATGGTCTTTGGGTTCAAAACCGAGTTCGGTTGGCTCCATGAATGTGTGCAACTCGACATTACTGTCCTCGTCCTCGCCTTCGGGCACATCCGCAAAAGGAAGATTTGGTAAGCCGGACAATAAGGCCTGCAGCTGCGCCTTTTCGCTCTCGACTTGCGCGCCCATCGCCGCAATGACGTTTTTGGCTCCCGCAACTTCGGTCTTAAGGCGCTCGGCCTCATCCTTGTCGCCCTTGGCCATAGCCTGCCCAATCAACTTGGAAGATTTATTACGCGCCGCCTCCGCCTCTTGCATAACCTGCATGGCTTTGCGGATGAGGCCGTCCTGATCCAGAATTTTCTGCGACAGAGGCTCCAACCCACGCTTGGCCCATAATAGGTCATACTGCTCGGGGTTTTCGCGAATTGCTTTAATATCATGCATGAACTTACTCGTTTGTTTCGCGCCCGTCTTAGCGAAGGCCGATGGCTAGGTAAAGCCAGACTATATCTTTAAGTGTCTAGTGACTCGGATTTTTGTTCAACCAGACTGACCGAGAGAATAGATATTTCGTAGAGCAGAAATATCGCCAAACCCAATACAATCTGGGTGATAGGATCAGGCGGAGTAACCAAGGCAGCAAAAGCAGCAATGCCGACGACTGCATATCGACGTCCCTTCTTTAGACCCGATGAGGACACAATGCCCGCCCGGCCCAATAAGCTTAAAACGACGGGAAGTTGAAACGACAAGCCAAACGCCAAAAACAAGGTCATGGCGAGCTGTAAATAATCACTGATTTTCGTAAGCAGGTCTATCGAGCCTCCGCTTGAGAGGCCTTGTTGCTGACCCAAGGCAAATTCCATGACGAATGGGAATATATAAAAGAACACCAACGATGCCCCGAGGATAAACAGGATAGGCGATATTATAAGATAGGGTAAAAATGCGCCGCGTTCATTCTTGTAAAGCCCCGGCGCTACAAACCGGTAAATTTGATAGGCTATTACAGGAAAAGCGAGAATAATGCCCCCGAAAATGGCCAATTTAAGTTTGACAAAAAAGGTCTCGAGGGGATGGGTCGCGATAATGTTTAGATCTATTTCAGGTAAGTTTTTATCCGCTAGCTTCTGGTTATAATTGAAAATCGCTTTTTGAAAGGGCAACACCAATAAATCCAGAATATGACGTAGAAACGGCACGCATAATATAGAACCGACCACAAAGGCGATGACCATTTTAATCAATCTGGCCCGCAACTCCATAAGATGGTCCATGAGCGGCGCACGACTGGCCTCCATTTCATCAATCTCTCCGTCCGATTTCATCACGGCGTTAGAGCTTGACAATTTTGCTCCATCTGTTGGCGTTGCGCTCATAAGACGCTAGGTTTTTCCCTTAGGTGTTGACATATCCGTTGCTGTTCGCAACTCGGTATCAAGGGCGCGCATATCCTCCTCAAAAGCTTCATCGGACAGGTTTTCCATAGCCCCCAGCTTTTTAAGCTCTTCGATCTCGCGGCGCATTTCCGCGATTTCCTCTTCCGCACCCATATCGTCAAAGGCTTGCTTAAATTCATTACCCAAAGCCCGCATACGCGACATAACCTGCCCCAAGGACCGCATAAGTTTGGGCAGGTCTTTCGGGCCAACAACAATGATTGCCAGCACCATAAGAATTATCATTTCGGCAAAGCCCAGCTGAGGTATCATAAGCGCCCCCTCACCGGCCTAAAATTTCAGGACTTTTCATCCTTTTTGGGCGTAACATTAATAGCCTCTTCCGCGGCATCTTTTGCATCTGCAACTTCGTCTTTAAGCCCCTTTTTGAAGCTCGTAATTCCTTTGCCCATATCTCCCATAATGGAGCTGATCTTGCCTTTACCCCCAAAGAGTAAGATAGCAAGCACAAGAACGATAAGTATTTGTAATGGACCGGGAGTCATATAATTCTTCCTTTTAACCTGACGCTTTTACCCCGTCCGGCCCAAAGGTTCAACCCGCTTAACCTGAATTTATCACGTCATGTCAAAATGGGCCAAGGCGGTGGTTTGCGCGCCTTCATTCATCCAGTTCATTTTCCTCATCACCCGAGAGGAAATCTTCAAAAAACTCGGCCTGATCGTCATCCTCGAGCGGGTCCTCGCCATCCGTAAGGTCATCCGGCATCATCGGGGTCGGCATCTCAAAGTCCTTTGGCAAACGCGGGTCCAATAATCCTGCGGCTTTCAGATCGTCGCGCCCAGGAAGGTCAGAAATCTGCTCAAGGTTAAAATGGGCAAGAAAGCCCTCTGTTGTCCCGAAAGTCACAGGCCGTCCAGGCGTACGGCGACGCCCGCGTAATCTTATCCATCCAAGCTCCATAAGCACGTCCAGCGTACCCGATGACACAGACACGCCGCGCACATCCTCGATTTCCGCTCGTGTTGCCGGCTGGTGATAGGCAATAATCGCCAATGTTTCCAATGCCGCACGCGAGAGCTTGCGGGGTGTTTCTTTTATATCGACGAGATGGGCTTCCAGATCGGAGGCCGTTTGAAAGCGCCACCGTCCCGCCACTCTAACAAGATTAACGCCGCGCCCTTGGTAATCCCGCGCCAAACGTGCGAGCAAGGCACCGACATCACAATCCTCAGGCATGCGCTCTCGTAATGTTTCCGTATCAATCGGCTCAACAGCTGCGAAAAGTAAGGCTTCAAGCAGGCGCAATTCCTGATCAATATCGGTCGCCTTATTTTGCCCGTTTAAACGCTCCGACAAACTCACGACACCGGCCTCAATACCTTTGGCGGCTTTCTCTACACGGTCATGTCCCATTGACTATCCTTCTCTTTTCGCCGCTCTTTTGGCGCCGCGCACATAAATAGGTGCAAAATTTGAGGATTGACGAAGCTCCAAATCCCCCTCCTTGGCAAGTTCAAGCCCGGCTAATAAAGTGCTAGCCTTAACCGAGCTTGTTGGCACGTCGCTATTTAAGTCTGAGGGCTTGGGTAAGACGGCGTCAAACCGCGTCCACTCATCATCTTTAACGCCCAAAGCCATTACGGCACGTTTTAAGCGTGCGCGCGCGTCCTCGACTGTCAAAATCGGGGGCGGCACAAATCTATGATTTTTTATGACAGCCTTTGAGCGGCTCTGGCCATAGGCCTTTAAAATATCAAAAAGCTCAGCCTGATATAAAGGCGTAGTTCTTGAGCGCAAACCCGCTGGCTGGCCATGGGCGAAGACACTCGCGCCGATTTGCGGCAATCTGAAAAGGCCGTCCGCCGCGCGACGCATAGCCTCCAAGCGTTGAAGACGAAAGGCCAAATGCGCTGCCAATTCCTCGGCTTCAGGCATAACGGTTTCACCTTCATCCCGTGGCAAGATCAACCTTGATTTCAAATAAGCAAGCCACGACGCCATCACCAGATAATCCGCCGCCAGTTCAATCCGTAAATCCTGCGCTGACTGGATAAAATCTATATACTGATTGGCAAGTTCCAGAATTGAAATGCGCGCCAAATCCACTTTTTGCTGCCGCGCCAATTCAAGCAGCAAATGTAGAGGACCTTCATAACCGTCTATGTCCAGAAAAAGACCCAAGCCGTCATCCGCGGCATCATCAGCGGCCTCAAATTTCAAATCTTCCTGAAATTCGTCGCTCATAATCCCGAATCCCAATCCGGCATGAGATGTGAGAGTTCCAACAGCGTTTCACGCCGGTCAAATTCTGAAATATGTTCGGCACTATATTGCGCAATCAAGGCCCGCTCCCGCGCCCGTCCTGTAAGCGACTTCACCCCTTTAGCCACATTGACCATGTCTTTGATTTTACCCGAACATTGCAAGGCAATATCGCATCCGGCCTTTAGGGCTTTCTGGGTCTTTGCCGCCAGACCACCTGATAAAGCTTTCATGTCCAGATCGTCAGACATCAGCAAGCCGTCATAGCCAATATTAGCCCGAATAATTTCAACCAATGCCTTGCGCGAGACTGTGACAGGTTGTTTAGACGCATGCGTATAAACAGCGTGGGCTGTCATGGCCATAGGCGCATCATGGATTAAACGGAACGGCAAGTAATCCGAGTTTTCGAGTGTGCGACGGCTCTCCGTAATTTTAGGCAGAGCCATATGGCTATCGACCTTGGCCCGACCATGACCGGGTATGTGCTTAATGACCGGAGCCACTCCGCCTGTCATGAGACCCGCCATAACCGCATGGGCCAGATCTACAACTTGTTCTGTCTCTAAACCCAAAGCCCGATCGGAAATGATCGGGTCGGCTGAAATTTGCGGAATATCCAGAACAGGGGCACAATTTGCACTTATGCCAATTTGGCGCAAATCATCGGCTATGAGCCTAAAATTCAAATAGGCAATACGGCGGCCTTTGTCTTGATCCTTGGCATAATAATGCGCGTAATCTGCTCCAGACGGATAGCGCCTCCAATGCGGAGGCCGTAGA
>CAZHPV010000039.1:0-23899 GCA_964534845.1 uncultured Caulobacterales bacterium | reverse complement strand
TTATCGGTATTGTTCTTATGGGTCTAACAGCGGCCATGAAAGCCTTGGGTATTCCTGAACTAACAAACGTCTTTAATACGCTTCTTGAAGTCGGCGGACGTGTCGTCTTGGGTGCTGTGATTATCGGTGCGGGTCTCTTCATCGCGAATTTCGTCTCTAAAATTGTGACGCAAACAGCGGGCGATCTGGCAGGTAAAATCATCAAATATGCCACAATCGTTATCGTGACCTTTATGGGTCTTGAGACAATGCAACTTGGTGAAGGTATTGTAGATACAGCCTTTAGCTACGGCGTCGGTGCAGCCGCTGTTGCCGGCGGTGTTGGCGGTGCGATTGCCTTCGGTCTTGGCGGACGCGAATGGGCTGCTAAAAAGCTAAACGAGTGGATGCCAGTCCTTAAGGGTCGCAAGTAAACCGGCCCGCGTTTGAAATCAAAAACTAGCCGCCCCTCGGGGCGGCTTTTTTTATGTGCCCGCACTGTTTATGAAGGTCCAATGCAGTAGAGCCTAATAAGTGGGGTCTTGAAGAGAGGGCGGTTAGCTTGCCGATATGTTGGCAATCGCTTGAAGCTTGGATTTGTCTTTTAGGTCCGAAGTAGACAGTGCGATAAGGGCCTCGATCCGCGCGCGGCATAAATTATAAACATTTGAAAAGGCGGTTTGTCTAGCGGTTAAGGGCTCGATATGGGCGGGGTCGGGGGCAGGCCAATGTACGGAAATATGATGACCCGGAAAGACGGGGCAGACTTCATTCGCGGCATTATCGCAGACGGTAACGACAATATCCATTTCCACTCCGTCTTTGTCTTTATTGGCGGCAAATTCATCCCATGATTTGGACCGGTATATATCTGTCCTGTGACCCCGTTTTTCTAGCTCGGCTATACCCTCGGGATGAGGCCTGCCACTCGGATGAGATCCGGCTGACCACCCAAGGAATTTCGGAGTGCCGTCTTCACCCTTGCCCAGATCATTGAGGAGGGCCTCTGAGAGAATGGAGCGGGCGGAGTTTCCGGTACATAAAAAGAGTACATTTAAAGGCTTAGTCATTTTGCTCTACTTTCTGGTTTTGACGGGGTGCAATTGCACTCTAGAGGCGCTTGCCAATTTAGTTTCTATTCGTCAATAAGGGGACGTGCATATTATTGAAGAATTAATTGTCGAACGCACCCCGAAATTGACGCAAAATTCGGGGCTGTTTAAAATTTTTCGACCGCTTATTTACCGGATTTTGGCATTTGACGCCGCAGTCTTTTTGGCCGACAGCATTAAAGATAAGACGGGTCACCACGCCTTTGCCATGATGAGTTCTCATATTAATCCGCGATTGGCTGTGCGCGGGCTACAACACCTCCCCGCGAAAGGGGCTTGCGTGCTGATCGCTAATCATCCTACCGGGCTCGCAGACGGTATGGCTGTTTTTCAGGCTATTCGGGATAAGCGCCCAGATCATATATTTCTGGCCAATGCCGATGCCTTGCGGGTAATGCCAAAAGCGGATGATATTATCATTCCAGTCGAATGGGTGAAGGACAAACGGACACATAAAAAAGCGCGCCAAACGCTTATCGACATTAAAAAAGCCCTCAAAGATGAACGCTGTGTCGTTATTTTTCCGTCAGGCGCTTTGGCGAAAATGACGTGGCGGGGATTGGTTGACAAGCCTTGGGAAAGCTCGGCGGCTATGCTGGCGCGAAAATATGACGCCCCGATAATCCCCTTGCATATTAAAGCCAGAAATTCCTGGCTTTATTATGCGCTTGCGCAGATCAATGCGGAGCTTCGCGATATCACCCTGTTTCATGAGCTACTGAATAAAAAGAAACAGACTTTTGGCATGACATTCGGGCCTGTTATTGACCCCCAAAGCCTGCCGGGCAATGCTGATGAGGCTACAAAACTTATCCGCGAGATAGTCATAAGCTTGTAAAATTTCCAATATAAGCAAAAAAAACCTATCTAACTGTATTTTATCGATAATTTAACATATCTCCCCTTGCAAGTCGGGCTACATCTTGCTTAGGTAAAAACTGTGGGATTAGAGTTCAGGAGAAAAGCCAGACATGCTAACTCACTTGTTATCAGAAAATATTGCAATAAGTTTTCCGAGTGATAAAAGTTTGGAAGATTTGCTGTTATGCCTGAAACAGCCTCGCCCCAAAACGCATCTTCGAACACAGGCCCAGCTAAAAGCGGCGCAGGCTTTGAAATGTAATCCCGCACAGCTTGACTTTCTTTACGACCAGGCTACGCCGTCTCAGGCTCAAGATGAAATATTTGACTTTCCTGATTCTGAGCGTCGACGTCGGACCAAAAAGGCGTATTTTCGGTATACGGCAGAATAGCAAATATCGGGCTTTGTATGAGACTTAACAATATATATTGATATTAAAGTCAAATTTTAGTCGCCAAAGCCGTCTGATATCCTTATACTGCCTGAAAAGACTTAAGGATTGTTCATGGTTCAGCTTACGCTTCCCAAAAATTCAAAATTGTCAAAAGGCAAGAATTGGTCCGAGGGTGCGACGGGGTCGCGCTTAAAGACGTTCAAAATTTACCGATATGATCCCCAAGATGGGCGTAACCCTTATTGGGATACTTACCAGATTGATCTTGATGATTGCGGCCCTATGGTTTTGGATGCCTTATTTAAGATCAAGAACGAGATAGATCCAACATTGGCGTTTCGACGCTCTTGCCGCGAGGGAGTGTGTGGGTCTTGTGCCATGAATATTGGCGGGCGTAATACGCTGGCCTGTACAAAGGCAATTGACGAAATACCGGGGTCAGTTCTGACGATTTCGCCATTGCCGCACATGCCGATTGTCCGCGACCTCGTACCTGATCTTTCACAATTTTACGCTCAATATGCGTCTATTGAACCTTGGTTGCAGACAAGCACGGTGGAACCCAAGACCGAACATTTGCAAAGCGAGGACGACCGGGGGAAACTTGACGGGTATTATGAGTGTATTTTATGCGCGTCATGCTCGACATCCTGCCCGTCATATTGGTGGAATGGGGACCGCTATCTTGGACCCGCAGCTTTATTGCAAGCCTATCGCTGGCTGGTTGATAGTCGGGATGAGGCGACATCTGAAAGACTTGATAAGCTGGATGACCCCTTTAAACTTTACCGCTGTCATACAATTATGAACTGCGCTAATGTGTGTCCTAAGGGTCTGAATCCAGCAAAAGCTATTGCCGATATCAAAAAAATGATGATTAAGCGTCCCGCATAAAAAACCAAAGCAGACTTGGCGCTCAAAACACCTCTTAATTTTAATAGATTTATCGATCTATAGCCTATTTTGTAATCTTAATGAGGTTTTGCAGTTGCGAGGGCTTAGGCCAAGCCTTATACAGACTTATTAGGTCGAAATCCAACCAAACGGATTTGAAAACGAGATAAGGCTGACGAAAGACATTCCATGAATATTCACGAGTATCAGGGCAAAGCTGTCCTTAAAGAACTTGGTGCGCCCGTTTCCGAGGGTGTTGCTATTTTTAAAGCATCAGAGGCCCGAGCGGCGGCTGAAAAACTAGGTGGCCCGCTTTGGGTTGTGAAATCCCAAATTCACGCGGGGGGTCGCGGCAAAGGGAAATTTGTTGAAAAGACAGCGGGAGAGGCTGGCGGCGTTCGTTTGGCCCGTTCCATTGAGGACGTTGTTGAAAACGCGGAGCAAATGCTCGGCGCACATTTGGTCACGGCGCAAACGGGTGCAGGCGGTAAGCAGGTTAACCGCCTCTATATCGAAGACGGTTCCGACATTGAAACCGAGCTTTACCTCTCTATCATTATCAATCGGGATACGTCGCGCGTTTCTTTTATTGCCTCGACAGAGGGCGGTATGGATATTGAAGCTGTCGCGCATGACACGCCGGAAAAGGTTATTAATTTTGACGTCGATCCGGCCACCGGCTTTATGCCCCATCACGGGCGCACACTTGCCAAAGCGCTTGGCTTGTCAGGTGATCTGGCGAAACAGGCCCGCAAGCTTGGGCAAACACTCTATAATGGATTTCTCAAGAAAGACATGTCCATGCTGGAGATTAATCCACTGATCGTAAACGGCGAGAACCAGCTTCATTGTCTGGATGCCAAGATCAGTTTTGACGGGAATGCTTTATTCCGTCATCCTGATATTCAAGCTTTGCGCGACGAAACCGAGCAGGACGCAAAAGAAATTGAAGCCGAGAAATTTGATCTGTCCTATGTGGCGCTCGACGGGAATATTGGCTGTATGGTCAATGGGGCCGGACTTGCCATGAGCACAATGGATATTATCAAACTTTACGGCGCAGAACCTGCCAACTTTCTTGATGTCGGCGGCGGCGCGTCAAAAGATAACATCGTGGCCGCGTTTAAAATCCTCACCTCTGATGACAATGTTAAAGGTATTCTGATTAATATCTTCGGCGGCATTATGAAATGTGATGTCATTGCCCAAGGTACAGTTGACGCGGTCAAAGAGGTCGGCCTTGAAGTGCCACTTGTTGTTCGTCTTGAGGGCACAAATGTCGAAAAGGGCAAAGAGATTATCAATGGCTCTGGGCTTAACGTCATTGCGGCGGATGATCTGGATGATGCGGCGCAGAAGATCGTGGCGGCAGTAGGCGTCACAAAAACCTACACCAAATCCGAGCTGGGAAAAATGCTTGAAAAAGACGTCGTCGCGCTCGCCAATTCTATGGGGATTGAAGCGTCGGTAGATGATCTGAAAGCCGATACAGTCCAAAAGATTTTAGATAAGCAGGTCTAATCATGTCAGTACTTATAAATAAAGATACCAAAATTATCACGCAGGGCATGACCGGTAAAACCGGGACGTTCCATACCGAGCAGGCCATTGCCTATCACGGAACCAAGATGGTGGCTGGGGTTACGCCCGGCAAAGGCGGCACAACCCATATTGGCTTACCTAATTTTGATACCGTCCATGAAGCCAAGCACGCAACAGGTGCAACGGCGTCTGTTGTCTATGTACCCCCGCCCTTCGCCGCTGATTCAATCCTCGAGGCGATTGATGCGGAGATGGAACTGATTATCGCGATTACGGAAGGTATTCCTGTCCGCGATATGATCCCGGTTAAACGCGCGCTTAATGGCTCGAAATCCCGTTTGATCGGGCCGAATTGTCCGGGCGTTCTTACACCGGAAGAATGCAAAATCGGCATTATGCCCGGCAAGATTTTCAAAAAGGGCACATGCGGCGTAGTTTCACGCTCAGGCACGCTGACATATGAAGCGGTCTTTCAGACTTCGCAAGTCGGCCTTGGCCAAACAACGGCTATCGGTATTGGCGGCGATCCGATTAACGGGACGAACTTTATCGATTGTCTCGAGCTTTTCTTACATGATGATGACACCAAGCAGATTATCATGATCGGAGAAATTGGTGGCTCGGCTGAGGAAGAAGCGTCAGAATATGTTGCGCATATGGCGAAAAAAGGCATCAAAAAACCTATGGTTGGTTTTATTGCGGGCCGCACAGCCCCTCCTGGCCGGACAATGGGCCATGCGGGCGCGATTGTGAGCGGCGGCAAAGGCGGTGCGGAAGATAAAATCGCGGCTATGGAAAAGGCCGGTATTCGTGTCTCTGATAGCCCAGCCAAGCTCGGCGTGACTATGATGGAGCTTTTAAACGGTTAGGTTGAAAGCGGGCGACGCAGCATAGCGCACACTTTATAGCGCAAACTTTGGCTTTATTTCTCTGGGTCAACACTGTAACCTAGGGAGACACGCATTTGTGTCTTGGGCTGAAGGTTCTTTTTGGCCTAGGATAATAATTAAAGTCCGATGCGCGATTAAATTTTTACGCGTGAGTTGAGCTAAAAGGTGAAGCAAATGGCTGAGAAGCCCCGTTCCGAATATAATCAGTCGATGATTGATACATTGTTTCTTGATGGCACCAATGTGGCATATCTTGAACAAATGCACGCCCTCTATCTTGAGGACCCTAATACTGTTGACGAAAGTTGGAGAGCCTTTTTTGACGCTCAGGGCGACGGCGCAGAAAACGCGTTAAAAAATGCGCAAGGCCCCGTTTGGAAGCGTCCCGATTGGCCCGTTGATATCAATAGTGATTTAACCTCTGCCCTAACCGGGGATTGGGGGGATGAGGAAGAGCGTGTCGCCCAAAAGGTTTCCGGCCATCTTCCCGCAGCGTCTGCCGCAGATATCCAGCAAGCCACTAAGGATAGTTTGCGGGCTCTGATGTTGATCCGCGCTTACCGTATGCGCGGCCATCTTATCGCTAATCTTGACCCTCTGGGACTACAAAAGAAAAAGACTCACCCGGAATTGGACCCGCAGACTTATGGGTTTACCGAGGCCGATATGGACCGGGATATTTTCATTGACGGTGTTCTGGGTCTTAAAACGGCCAATTTGCGTCAAATCCTTGAGATCGTGACGCGGACTTATTGTTCGACTTTTGGTGTGCAGTTTATGCATGTCTCCGATCCCGAGGAAAAAGGGTGGTTGCAAAAACGTATCGAAGGGCCGGACAAGGAAATTAATTTTACCAAGGAAGGCCGCTTGGCTATTTTGCAAAAACTGATCGAGGGCGAGGCTTTCGAGCAGCTTATTCACAAGCGCTATCCCGGCACGAAACGGTTTGGTATAGACGGGGCGGAAAGTCTCCTGCCGGCTTTGGAACAAATCATTAAGCGCGGCGGCCAATTGGGCCTTAAAGATATGAATTTCGGCATGCCGCACAGGGGTCGTTTGAACGTCATGGCCGCAGTTATGCAAAAGTCATACTCAGCGATTTTTCACGAATTCTTGGGCGGCGTAGCCGCTGGTGGTGAGGACTTTGGATCCGGCGATGTCAAATACCACCTCGGTGTTTCCGATGACCGCGAATTTGACGGCAATAGTGTTCACCTCTCGCTTGCGCCTAACCCGTCTCATTTGGAAGTTGTTGCGCCGGTTGTGATGGGTAAAACCCGTGCCAAGCAACAAATGGCCTCGGGCACTTATCAATCGCATAACCCCGAACAGGTTATGGCGGTCATTATGCACGGAGATAGTGCCTTTGCCGGGCAAGGCATTGTCATGGAATGTTTCCAATTCAGCCAGCTTGTCGGTTACCGGACAGGGGGTACGCTCCATATTATTGTTAATAACCAGATCGGCTTTACGACAACTCCGGATGAGTACCGCTCAGGCCAATATAGTTCTGATGTGGCCTTTATGGTCGAGGCTCCGGTTTTTCATGTAAACGGGGATGACCCTGAAGCTGTGGTCTTCGCCGCCCGTGTCGCGACAGAATATCGACAAAAATTCGGCAAGGATGTTGTACTCGATATTATTTGCTATCGGCGATATGGTCATAATGAGGGCGACGATCCGTCCTTTACGCAACCGCTTATGTATCAGGCGATTGGCAGTAAAAAAACTACGCGCGAGATTTATGCTCAGCGTTTGATCGATCAGGGTGATTTGACAGAGGCAGACCACAAAAAGCGGGTCGATGATTTTTATGCCTTCCTTGATGCCGAGTTTGAAAAGGCCAAAAACTTTGAAACACAAGAGCCTGACTGGCTAGGCGGGGAGTGGAGCGGCCTGTCAATTCCGTCGGAAAAGGACGGCAAGCGCAGCGGCGTGACGTCGGTTGATAAGGCGGCCTTAGAACAAATCGGCAAAAAGATTACGACTATCCCCAATTCGGTCAATATTCACCGCACGCTTAAGCGTATCATTAATAAGCGGGCCGAGAAAATTGAATCCGGTCGGGATATTGACTGGGGACTGGCTGAACATTTGGCGTTTGGCACTCTGATAATGGAGGGCCATCCAGTGCGTTTGTCGGGCCAAGACTCGGAGCGGGGTACCTTTAGTCAGCGCCAGTCCCGTTTTGTTGACCAGAAAGACGAGCATAAATATACGCCCCTCAATAATCTCTCTGAGGCGCAGGAATATTATCAAGTGCTAAATTCCCATCTTTCCGAGGAAGCCGTTTTGGGCTTTGAATATGGATTTTCCGGCGCCGCGCCGCATGCTCTGACTATATGGGAAGCCCAATTTGGTGATTTTGCCAATGGGGCACAGGTTATGGTCGATCAATTTATTTCCAGCGCGGAACAGAAATGGCTGCGCATGTCCGGCCTTGTTATGCTCTTACCGCACGGATATGAGGGTCAAGGTCCTGAACATAGTTCGGCACGGCTGGAGCGTTACCTGCAAATGTGCGCCGAGGATAATATGCAGGTCACAAATATTTCTACCCCGGCAAATTATTTTCATGCCCTTCGCCGTCAGGTGAAACGTGATTTCCGTAAACCGCTTATCAATATGAGTCCTAAGTCGCTTTTACGGCACAAATTATGTGTATCGACTTTTGAAGAGATGTCGACGGGGTCCGAATTC
This sequence comes from uncultured Caulobacterales bacterium, assembly GCA_964534845.1. Lineage (GTDB taxonomy): Bacteria > Pseudomonadota > Alphaproteobacteria > Caulobacterales > Maricaulaceae > CALCKU01. Next base: position 15,526 of record CAZHPV010000039.1, on the reverse strand, counting down.
CACCGCATTTTATGGGATGATGCCGAATACCGGCCCGATGTAACAACGATAAAGCTGGCCGCAGATAGTAAGATCAAAAAGGTGATAATTTGCTCCGGGAAAGTCTATTATGATCTGTTTGAAGACAGAGAAAAGCGCGGCATTACCGATACCTATCTTTTGCGTCTTGAACAATTCTATCCCTATCCCGCCGATGCTATGCAGGTCGAACTTAAGCGGTTTAAAAACGCGGACATCATATGGTGTCAGGAAGAGCCTAAAAATATGGGGGCCTGGAGCTTTATCGCCCCTTATATTGAGGAGACTTTGATTGCGATTGGGGCCAAACAAACGCGAGCGCGATATGTCGGTCGCGCGGCTGCGGCCTCGACGGCGACCGGAATTGCGTCTAAACATAAAAAAGAACATCAAGCTGTTCTTGACGGAGCTTTTGAAAAGTAAGTGATTATTTATGACTGATATTACAATACCCAATGTAGGCGAAAGTGTTGCGGAAGTCACAATCGCGCAATGGTTTAAACAAGTCGGGGAGGCGGTCAAAAAGGACGAACCTCTTGTTGAACTGGAAACCGACAAGGCGGCTCAGGAATTAGTGGCACCTGAAGACGGGGTCGTTGAGGAGATTTTTGTCGCCGAGGGAGAGGTGGCTGAAATCGGCAAGCTGATAGCGAGATTGGGTGCGGGTTCAGGTGCCAGTGCGGGGTCAACAGCGAGTGCGGATACGGATCAGGCGAGCGCCAGCCCTGCCGCTGCTCCTGCTGCGACCACTGGCGAAGCGATCAATATAGACGTTCCCAATGTCGGGGAAAGTGTGTCCGAAGTTACGATTGCGGAGTGGATGAAACAGCCCGGTGAGGCCGTTGCGAAGGACGAGCCGATTGTTGAGCTAGAAACTGATAAGGCGGCGCAAGAACTTGTCGCGCCGCAAGACGGTGTGATGGGTGAGCATTTATTGGCTGAAGGCGAGATAGCTAAGGTTGGCCAAACCATTTGTACATTTATGGCGGGAGCGTCTGGCGGGACAGCGGCTTCGAGTGCCGCCCCTTCAGCGCCTGCCGAAAAACCGGCTGCCGCGACAGCCGTTCCGTCTGGGGCAGAGACAAAGACCATGCCTTCGGCCCAGCGCGTGATTGCGGAAAATGCGTTAGACGCCGGAGCGATTGCAGGCACGGGCAAGGACGGGCGTATCACAAAAGGTGACGCCCTCTCAGCGAAAGCGAACCCGCCAGCTGCAAAACCGGCCCCGGCCCCTATATCAATACCGCGCGACCTTGGCCCGCGCGAAGAACGGGTGCGTATGTCACGCATTCGCCAAACAATAGCGCGCCGCCTGAAGGATGCTCAAAATACGGCCGCCATGCTCACCACTTATAATGAAGCGGATATGAGTCATATCATGGCAATGCGCTCTCAATATAAAGAGCTATTTATCAAAAAACACGGCGTGAAGCTCGGCTTTATGAGCTTCTTCGTCAAAGCCTGTGTGCAGGCCCTGAAAGATGTACCGGCTGTCAATGCCGAAATCGACGGCAATGATATTATCTATAAGAATTATTACGATATCAGTATTGCCGTGGGCACGCCCAAGGGGCTTGTTGTGCCCGTTTTGCGCGGATGTGATGACCTTTCGCTTGGCGGTATTGAAAAGGGTATTGGCGCATTAGGTGTTAAGGCCCGCGATGGTAAGCTGTCTATGGCCGATATGTCAGGCGGAACATTTACGATTTCCAATGGCGGGGTCTATGGCTCGCTTATGTCGTCACCTATTCTTAATCCACCCCAAGTGGGCATTTTAGGTATGCACAAAATTGAAAAACGTGCGGTCGTAATTAATGATGAAATTGTTATCCGCCCTATGATGTATTTGGCGCTTTCCTATGATCACCGTATCGTTGATGGCAAAGAAGCTGTGACGTTCTTGGTACGGGTTAAAGAGTGTCTTGAAGATCCGGAGCGTCTTTTACTTGATTTATAGTCAATTTAATTGACCCTAATTTACCTTGGGCGTAAGTCCGCCGGACATATAAGTGGAGCCGTATAATGTCTGATAACTATGACGTAATTATTATTGGTGGTGGACCGGGTGGTTATAATTGCGCCATTCGCGCTGGACAGTTGGGCTTGAAAGTGGCCTGTGTCGAAACCCGTAAAACATTGGGGGGTACATGTCTGAATGTGGGCTGTATTCCGTCCAAGGCTCTTTTGCATGCTACTGAAATGCTAGAGACGGCCGAGACTGATTTTGCGGCAATGGGCCTAACTGGCAAAGTCGGATTTGATCTCTCCAAGATGATGGCGGCAAAAGTTAAGACTGTGACAGGTCTGACAGATGGTATTAAGTTTCTTTTCAAGAAAAACAAGGTTGATCATATTGAAGGTTTTGGATCGATTAAAGATGCTGGAACCGTTCTTGTAAAATCCGGCAAAAATGAGCGTGAGCTTAAAGCCAAAAACATTGTGATTGCGACAGGTTCAGATGTGGCGACCTTGCCCGGTATTGACATTGACGAAAAAAAGATCGTCTCATCGACCGGTGCTTTGGAGCTTGGGAAGGTGCCGAAGAAAATGCTCGTCATTGGCGCTGGCGTTATTGGATTAGAGCTTGGGTCCGTCTGGCGGCGTTTGGGTGCTGAGGTGACCGTTGTAGAATTTCTTGATCATATAATGCCGGGTATGGATGGTGAGGTTCAAAAACAAGCTTTGCGGATTTTCAAGAAACAGAAAATGAAGTTTGAACTTGGTCGCAAAGTAACGGGCATAAAGACATTGAAGTCGGGCCTAAAAGTCATGACCGAGGCCAGTAGTGGAGGCACGCCTAAAGAGATTACTACCGATATCGTTTTGGTTTGCATCGGGCGTAGACCTTTTACCAAAGGTCTGGGCCTAGAGGCTCTTGGCGTGCAAATGGATAAGCGCGGATTTATCAATACAGATCATTTTAAAACCAATGTTTCCGGCATTTATGCGATTGGTGATTGCACAGCCGGGCCGATGCTCGCCCATAAAGCCGAAGATGAAGGCGTCGCCGTTGCCGAAATTATCGCAGGAAAAGCCGGCCATGTGAATTACGACGTTATACCGGGTGTTGTTTATACGGCCCCTGAAATAGCCAGTGTAGGAAAAACCGAAGAAGAGCTAAAAGCGGCGGGTATTGCGTATAAGAAAGGCAAATTTCCTTTTATGGCCAATTCTCGGGCGCGGGCTAATCATCAAACAGAGGGTTTTATTAAAATTTTGGCGGATGAAAAAACCGATGAAATTCTCGGCGCCCATATGATCGGGGCCCATGTTGGAGATCTGATTGCTGAGGTGGCTCTGGCTATGGAGTTCCGCGCCGCTAGTGAGGATATTGCCAGAACATGTCATGCTCATCCGACAATCTCTGAAGCCGTGCGGCAGGCGTCTATGGATGTTGAAGGCTGGACAATGCAAATGTAGCTGGGGCCTTCGGTAAAGGAAATTTATGCAGGCGCCCTTTACAATTATGTTTTGGAGATAAGGTGTGCGCGTTTTGGTACTGGGTGCATATGGTCTTTTAGGTTCTGCGATTACGAGACAATTGCTCCAAGATGGTCACAGCGTAACAGGTTTGGGTCGGTCGGCTAAAAAGGGTGAACGCTTAATCCGTGAGATAAAATGGATTGGGGCTGATATTGCAAAATTGATCCGCTCCAAAGACTGGGGGTCGCACCTAAAAAATATAGATATTGTTGTGAATGCCTCAGGCGCGCTGCAAACGGGATTGCGAGACAATGTGGCGGCGGTTCAATACCGGGCCATGCTGGCCTTGATAGAGGCGTGTGAAACGGGCGGCGTGAGTCAGTTTATTCAAATCTCGGTGCCAGAGGCGGAACTTGACGCGTCAACAGAGTTTTACAGAACAAAAGCTAAAGCCGATAACGCCTTAAAATCCAGTTCGCTTAACTGGGTAATTTTTAGACCGGGTCTGGTTATCTCGTCACAGGCCTATGGCGGCACAAGCCTTATGCGCAGCTTAGCGGCTTTTCCTTGGGTGCAACCTATTGTCCTTGCCAAGACACATGTACAAACCGTCGCAATAGAGGATGTGAGCCAAGCCGTGTCCACAGCTATTGCCGACACCCTGTTCGGGATAGATGTTGATTTGATAGAAACAGGCACGCAGACATTGGGAGACCTGACCTTAGAGTTTCGTCGCTGGTTAGGTTTTAAGGCGCCAATAGCGGTTTTAGAACTACCTTTATGGCTAGGTAAATTAATAGGGCGTTTTGCCGATATTTTCGGCTGGTTGGGCTGGCGTTCCGCCCTTAGAACGACCTCACTTAAAGTATTAGAAAACGGCGTGAAGGGAGATGCCAAGCCGTGGGCGGATATCTCTGGGCGAGCTGTCAAACCGCTTTCATCGACTTTAAAGACTATGCCGTCGACTTTGCAGGAACGTATATTTGCGAGAGTAAGTTTAGTCTTTCCAGTGCTCCTTATTATTTTTTCAGTATTTTGGATTACCTCGGGTGTTATTGGGGTTGCTCGGCACGGTGCCGCGGTGAAAACTCTTGAAGGTGTGATGGACCCGGCTTTGGCTTCGTATTTTGTCCGGCTGGGCTCGCTAGCCGATATAGCTATTGGGCTGGGCGTATTATTTAGACCGGCTGCTCGCCTTTCTTGCTTGGCTGCCATTTTACTCTGCTTTATCTATCTTATAGCAAGCACTATTTATACGCCGAATTTATGGGTCGAGCCCCTCGGGCCTATGGTCAAGGTTTTCCCTGTTATAGCTCTGGCTATAATCATTCTAGCCCTTCTGGAAGAGCGGTGAAATGTGGATAGATTTTTTACGTTGGGCGCATATTATCGGGGCCACTGTTTTACTGGGCACTGGGGCGGGGATTGCTTTTTTTATGGTCATGGCGCACCGCACGCGCGAGTCTAAAATTATCGCCCATACCAGTAAATTCGTGGTCATTGCTGATTGGATTTTCACGGCGTCTGCGGTGATAATCCAGCCGATTACAGGCACATTGCTGGCGGTCGAAATTGGCTGGCCACTTACACAAGGCTGGGTATTATGGTCGATATTACTTTATCTATTTGTGGGGGCGTTCTGGCTGCCTGTTGTCTGGATACAGCACCAGTTAAGAGATATAGCCCAAGACGCAGTCCAAACAGGAACTGAATTACCCCCGCGCTATTTTTCACTTTATCGCATTTGGTTTCTATGCGGATTTCCGGCGTTTTTTGCTGTGCTTGCGATTATCTGGCTCATGATCAGCCGACCCGTCTTTTAGAACAATATCAGGTTTATTTGATCTCTACCTAAAAGTAACGCTTCATAAAATTTGTCATCTCAATAGAAGCCTCATTGGCTTCAGGCGTAAAACCCAATCCGTGCCAACCCGCTTCAAAAACATGTAATTCCGAAATGTGGCCTGCTTGGCGTAAGGCTCTATGCAGGCGTACCGTATCGGAAAGAAAGAGGTCCCGCGTCCCTGTCACCAAAACGCTGGGTGGAAACTCACCGCTATAATCGGCAAAAACAGGTGAAATGCGGGGATCGTTACGCGGTGTATCTCCGGCATATAATTTCGCCATGCCCTCAAGGCCGCCTTCCCAGCGCTGCAAGATCGGATCCAGACCTTTGATTGTATTATAACTATCGCCCGAGCCTGTTAGGTCCGTCCAGGGCGTGTTAAAGGCCACTGATGCCGGTAATGGTAAGCCCGCCTGGCGGGCTGCGAGTATAAGGCAGGCTGCCAACCCGCCACCAGCCGAGGTGCCCTCAACAGAAATTTGACTGCCTTTGTAATCCTTAAGGAGAGCAGAATAGGCGGTTAGAGCGTCGTCATAAGCGGCTGGAAAAACGTGTTCTGGTGTCACGCGGTAATCAACCGCCATGACATTTATGCCCGAATTCGCAGCCAGTCTTGTCCCTTCGACAACACAGGCATACCCGCCCAAAACCATATATCCCCCGCCGTGAAACTGTAGGATTATATTGTCCTTATAATCTGGATTAATTGTGTGAGGGGAAATGAGGTAAGCCGTCACATTACCGAGTTTTTTCGGGGTTAGGGTGACCTTCGCTTTCGCTATGATTTTATTACGGTTTTCGCCAAAAAACTTGTTCGTCTTGTCCCGCCATTGCGCCCATTCTTCGTGGGAAAGCTCGCCCATATTCCCATATTTAAAATCCCGATCCTTATTGAGAACGGCTTGGGCTTCTGGGCTAATATGGTTGGGTGTAGGTATACTGCGTGGCTTGAAAACCATAAAACTAAAATGACTTGATATTGAGCCATATGAATAGCAGTTTGCGTCCTCAATGCCTATGACAATTTTTCAATAGGGGTTATTCTAATGTCGATTTAGCTAATAGATTGCATTAATACAAATTATAGTACTATCAGGAGTTGCGCCCCGCCTTTTTATCCCGCGCACTCAAAAGGCGTAATCTTAGGGCGTTAATTTTGATAAAACCGCTGGCATCTGCTTGGTCATACACATCATCTTCTTCAAATGTGACATGTTCTTGTGAATAGAGCGAATAGGGCGATGAGCGCCCGACTATAGATACGCTGCCTTTATACAGTTTTAAACGCACCGTGCCCGTGACTAATTCTTGTGACTTATCAATTGCGGCCTGCAGCATTTCGCGTTCTGGCGAGAACCAATAGCCGTTATAAATGAGTTCGGCATATTTAGGCATTAACTCGTCCTTGAGATGCATAGCGCCTTTATCCATGGTTATCTGTTCGATACCGCGGTGGGCCATGAGTAAAACTGTACCGCCGGGTGTTTCATAGATCCCGCGTGATTTCATGCCGACATAACGGTTTTCGAGAAGGTCGAGGCGGCCAACACCGTTTTCTCCGCCCAGTGTATTTAGCCGCGTAAGAAGTTGGGCGGGAGAGAGGCTGACGCCGTCAATGGACACAGCGTCGCCGCGTTCAAATCCTATTTCAATATAAAGGGGTTTATCTGGGGCCGCTTCCGGGGACACCGTGCGTTGGAAAACAAATTCGGGCGCCTCGGCATTCGGGTCTTCCAAGGCTTTGCCTTCCGAGGACGTATGTAAAAGATTGGCGTCGACGGAGAAAGGAGCTTCTCCACGTTTGTCTTTTGCAATTTCAATATTATGTTTTTCGGCATATTCGATCAATTTAGTACGCGAGTTTAAATCCCATTCGCGCCAAGGGGCGATAACCTTGATTTCGGGATCAAGTGCATAATATCCTAATTCGAACCGGACTTGGTCATTGCCTTTACCTGTTGCGCCGTGACACACGGCATCGGCTCCGACTTGGTGGGCAATTTCAATTTGACGCTTAGAGATAAGCGGGCGGGCAATAGATGTGCCTAACAAATAAAGACCTTCATAAAGAGCATTGGCTCTAAACATGGGGAAGACAAAATCACTTACGAATTCTTCGCGTAAATCGTCGATGAAAATCTCTTTCACCCCGGCGGCTTCAGCTTTGCGTCTGGCAGGTTCGAGTTCTTCGCCTTGGCCAAGGTCAGCGGTGAATGTCACCACTTCGCAGCCGCGCTCTTCTTGCAGCCATTTCAAAATAATTGATGTATCCAGACCGCCCGAATAGGCCAAAACGACTTTTTTAGGTTTAGACATATTATATTCCCTCGAATTTCGGGCATCTTCTACCCTAAAAACATTTACAAAAGATAGCGACTTCCCTATCAAAATGACAAAATTATCAAAAAAATTGGGGTTTTAAGAGTGACAGCAAGAGATCAAAATCAGTCCAAGCAAAATTGGCTCAGATTGGTCAGCCTTTTAATGGCAGGTCTCGCCTTACTGTATATGCAGAGCCTCACCTTTTCCTACCCTATCGCTTCTGCGCAAACGGCAAGCACAGTCGAAACCGACACGGGGTCACAACCGCAAGTCCAAACAGGCGAGCTGTCGGAAGCGGCTATAGCGACCACAGTGAGCGCGCAACAGGCTCAACTGGGAAACCAAACCAGCCCAGCGATTGAAGACGCGCTTATTTCGCAAAAAATAGAGGCTGCCCAACAGGCGCAAAATGAGGCTTATGAAGCGCTTCGGGCCAAGTTTGAGGACAAGACTAGTCAGCCAGCACCGCCGCAAGACACGCCGCTTGAACAGGCTGATAGCCCTGCTGAGGGTAAGTCTAAATTTTCGCTAGCGCCTGAAGACCTCAAGGCGACAGCGATGAAAGTTTGGGAGAAAGTTATAGGCTGGCTGACCAGTCCGCCTTTTCTGGCACAGGTCGGCGCTATCGCCCTAATTTGGCTGGTTTTGGCCCCGTTACTGGCAAAACAGTTACGCACTAGGATTTTTTTATTACGGGATCCGCCCAAAGAGGGCGACAAACTCCTGATTGTCCGTAAATATGTTTACGAAGTACGAGAACTTGTTCGCCCCGTTTTAAATATAGCGCTATTGGCGCTCGCCGCTATCGTCTTAAAACCTTCGCTCGGTCAGGATTGGTTGGTTAAACTGGCGCAAGGCTTAGCGGTTGTCTTCTTCATTTATTCTGTCATTAAGCAATTTGCGCCCAATGAGCTTGTAAGAAAAACCACGACATTCGTCACTATTCCGCTCGCACTTCTGGCTGTTTTTGGATATTTTGACGACTTATTGAGTTTTCTTGACTCTATCGCTTTAGGCAGCGGTGACAACCCGATTAGCGTACTCACAGTGATCAAGCTCGCAATCTTCGGGTCCTTGTTTTTCTATCTCGGAAATTTCTCGAATAAAAAAGGTCAAACGGCCTTGCGTTCGCAGGAAAGTCTGGATGTAGGCATACGCGAAATCATCGCGAAATTTTTACAAATTGGGATTTTTGGCGCGGCGGCGGTTATGGCTATGTCGGCTGCGGGTATAGGTTTGGGGGGGCTTGTTGTTATTCTTTCCGCTATGTCCTTGGGTATTGGTCTGGGTTTACAGCCCATAGCTGCCAATTTTGTCTCGGGTATGATAATCCTTTTTGACAGGTCGGTGCGTGTCGGAGATTTTGTCTCGCTTGACGATGGGCGCGAGGGATTTGTTGAAGCCATAAATATGCGTTCAACAACCGTCGAAACCACGGACGGGAAAGATATTATGGTACCCAATACGACCTTTATTGAAAACTCTTATGAGAATTGGACGCATAAAGACCCGCGCCAGCGTTATGAAGTTTATTTTACCGTAGCCTATGATACAGATATTGATATGCTTGAGGATATTATTGTTCCGGTTTTTGAAAACCATCCCAGTGTTCTCGATGCGCCAGAGGCTCCCGATCTTGAACTGCGCGAATTTGGTATTAACGGGATTAATTTTGCCGTTGAGTTCTGGTGTTCCGGCATTGATGACGGGCCTAATAAATTTACCTCTGATCTCAATTTTGCAATTTGGCGGGCCCTGAGAGATAACAATATCCGCATGCCACTACCGCAGACAGAAGTGCGTCTTTTAAAATAGAATTTCTTTGGATGTTTTAAATCGCGTCTATCGCCTTTAGGACTTTATTAAACCTATAGTAGAAATTAGCATGCATTTTTACCAGATTTCGTTTACGACGTTAGGTCTCAATGTGGTGAGGACAGACAAATGTTATCTCTTGTTAAAAGACTATTGAAAATTAAAGGCCTTGCTTTTGTTATAGTCGGGACTACGGTTTTTACGGCTTACGCGGCACCCATTATAATTGACCCTGTACTCTTCTAGAGGCGCAAAGCGCTCCTCACACACGCTCTGTCTCTATCTAGGCTTGTCTTGATTATTAAGGCTGCGTGGCTTACCTTACTTGTGTAAGCTTTGGGACCGGGTTTGATAAGCTATCTGGGAGCCGATTGTACCGCCCCTAATTGCTGCCTTGCTAATTTTCTGCCATGTTTGTTATAGGCAGAGGATAAAGTACGGGGCGCGAGTCTTTTTCCGGGGAAGCGAATATGGCCGAAAACACAAAACGAACATGTCTCATAACGGGTGCGTCGGCGGGTATAGGCGCTGCGCTTGCCCGGGAATATGCTAGGCGCGGATGGGATTTGGCATTATGTGCGCGCCGCGACGCTCCCATGATCGAGCTGGCCGAAGAGCTAAACGCTGAGTATGGGACAATCAGCCATATCTTCCCGGTAGACCTGTTTAAGCCTGACAGCGTAACCGACCTAATCGCGCGTATAAAAAAGAAAAAGGTCCAAATCGATGGCTTGGTAAATAATGCTGGCTATGGCCACCCCGGTAAATATCTGGATAGTTCTTGGGAAGATCATGCTCAGTTTAATCATTTGATGGTGAGCGTACCGTGCGAGCTAAGCCGAGCTTTGTTGCCCGATATGGTCGCCCGCGGCTTTGGGCGAATTATGAATATTGCCAGTCTTGCTGGGCATCTGCCCGGCTCGCGCGGTCATACTTTATACGCAGCATCAAAGAGTTATCTGATTAGGTTCTCGGAAAGCTTGAATATGGAACTAAAGGATGCAGGTGTTTTTGTTTCTGCTATTTGCCCGGGTTTTACCTATACAGAATTTCACGATGTTAACGGCACGCGTGAGGCGATGAACAATTTACCTGACTATATGATGATGGGCGCGGATGAATGCGCGCGGTTAAGCGTGGCGGCATTGGAGAAAAACCGCGCCGTTTATATAACAGGGCGCGTCAATAAATTTATAGCTCTATTGGGGCGCTGGCTTCCGGCCTCAATGACGCGGGCTTTAATGTCCCGCAATTCAGATAAGTTTAGAAAGACGTAAAATGACCTCATTCAAAATGCCTGTGGTTGATCCCCGACTTTATGTTGCGCTGGATCTGCCAAATGTGGCTGATGCAAAAGCTATGGTGGAGAAATTGGGTGATAGCGTCATGAGCTATAAAATAGGCTTACAGCTATTGCCTATTGGCGGTGTAGAATTGGGGCAATTTTTAAAATCCCGGGGCAAGCATGTTTTCTATGATTTCAAGCTTCACGATATCGGGGCAACTGTTGAAAAAGCCACGCGTTCCATTGCGACATTAGGTGCTGATATCTTAACGGTTCATGCCAGACCCGATGTGATGCGCGCAGCTAGACAGGGCAAAGGGGATACGGGATTAAAGGTCATTGGTGTCACGGTTTTAACATCACTCGATAAACAGGCCTTAGAGGATATAGGCCATAGCCAGACCCCAAAAGAGCTTGTCATGCGCCGGGTTGAACAGGCGGTTGCGGCCGGTATTGACGGGGTGGTGTCCAGCCCGCTTGAGGCCGCTGATATCAGGAAAATTGTACCAGATGATTTTTTGATTGTAACGCCGGGTGTGCGTATGCCGGGCGGAGATAAGGGGGACCAGAAGCGTGTCGCCAGTCCGGGCGCTGCGCTTAAATCGGGGGCTAGCCATATTGTCGTGGGCAGACCTATCACGCAGGCGGGTGATCCTTATATTGCGGCTATGCAGGTTATCGAAAATATGCAGGCCGGTTAGACGGCATGCGCGCGGGGGAGACGAGCTGAAATATTTTTGGATATTCGTCTTCTCGTTTGGTTATGCCAGTATAACCCCTGTGGCAAGCCATGCGGGCGCTTGGACACGCGCAGCGGATGAAACCTATCTACGCGCGGCAGGCTCTTTTTTTCAAACAACGAGACGCTTTGGTAATGCCCAACCAGATTTCGAGGGCTTCGAGGAATGGAACAGCTCGTTATACGGCGAATATGGCCTGAATGCAGATATTACGGTTTTCGGCGCTGGCGTGTTTAAGGATATAGAACAAAGCTCTGGCGGGGTGTTGACCCGTAATTCTGGTATTGGTGATGTGGATATCGGGGCTAAATACAGGTTGATAGAGGAACCCGTATTCATTGCGGTTCAGGGGATTGTTAAATTGCCCTTTCTATATAGTGAGCAGGCTGCCCTGCCTTTAGGGAATGGACAGATTGATCTTGAGGGCAAGCTATTATTGGGAAAGTCGCTTGGCAAAGGACGCTATTTTGGGTTGGAGGCAGGCTATCGCTATAGAGCGGACGCACCGGTAGATGAGTTTCGGTATCTCTTTGAATATGGTCAGGATTTAAACGCTTCGGTTTATGCCAGAACGAAGCTTGACGGCACATTAGGATTGGGGAGCAATGGTGACAGCGCCCCGACTCCGGAAAACAATTTCAACGCAAGCCTGCCATTGGCCTTTGATCTGGGACGTTTAGAAAGCACATTAGGGTATAAATTCCGCAAGGGATGGGCGGCGGAGATTAGTGTGAATACAAATCTTTACGGCGATAATACATTGCAAGGCTCAAATTACCAATTTGCGATAGTCGCGCAATTTTAAGACAATTTACCGACTTAATCTGCATCCATTCCGATATCGAAATTGGGCGCGCTGTGGGTCAGCGCTCCGACCGAGATAATGTCGACCCCGCTTTTGGCAATGGCGGCAACGGTCGATAGATTCACGCCGCCAGAGGCTTCGAGTATTGGCTTTGGGCCGTCAAATCCTTGCCTTATAGCGACCGCCTTTTTCAGGGTGGGCGGGGCCATATTATCCAGCAAGATAACGTCGGGTTTAAAGGGCAGGGCTTTTTTAAGCTGGGTGAGCGTGTCAACCTCGACGCTAATGCGCGCCATATGGTCGGCCCGCTCGGTTATTGCCTTAAGTGCGGCCTCAATACCGCCGGCCAAGGCAATGTGATTGTCTTTAATCATGATTGCGGAAGATAAGCTCTCGCGGTGGGTAAACCCGCCGCCGCATAGCACAGCCTGTTTTTCTAAAGCCCTTAATCCGGGTGTGGTTTTACGGGTTGCTGCGATACGCGCTTTTGTGCCTTTAACGGCCTTTACATATTGCTGGGTCAAACTGGCAATGCCGGACATGCGTCCCATAAAATTAAGGGCGATGCGCTCCGCCGCTAGCAGGGAGCGCGTCGAGCCTTTCACCGCCACAAGTATATCGCCTTTTTTCACAAGACTGCCATCGTCTTTTTTAATCTCGAACTTAACGTCCGGGTCGACCAAAGCGTAAGTCAGGCGGGCGGCTTGCAATCCAGCGACAACACCGCTTTGTCGCGCGCGCATAACGAGGGCGCCAGATGCCCGTTCCGGTATCAGTAGATTGGCCGTAATATCCCCCGAATTGCCGAAATCTTCCTGCAAAGCGCGGCGCACAATAGGCTCGATAACGCTTGTCGGTAATTTGGGAATATGGAGCTTGGCTGTCGTCATAGCTCGGCTTTAGCGGGATTAAGGCCAATAGGGAATAGAAATATTGCGTAAGCGTTACGCTGCTCCGTCCAATAATCGCTCACAAAACCGCCCAAGAGCATCCAGCTTAACGCGCTTAGCGCGTCTGGCGGCTATCATAAATATCGACAAAGCTGTGATTGACATCGCGGTGTTCGGCTTCATCTGCACGTACGGCGATAATCACATCGCTTAAGCGGGCGGTTTTATCCAATTGCCAATAGTCAATGGCGATCTGCGGGGCGGGGACATTTTCCTGCTCACCGGACATAACCTCATCCAGATATTGCGTGTAGCTAATAACGGCTTCTTCCTCGAAATAGCCGACCACACGGTGAGCTGTGCGCGGTGCGAAAAGATAGAGAAAGAAATAGCAATTATAAAAGATAAGCTGTACCGCCAAAATCAGGAAACGCTCAAATCTATTGGGTTGGGCGATTTCAATAAACGTCATGAGGTGCATGCGTTCATTTTCCGCCTCATCGAGCAAAGTACGTATCCAGCCTTCGTCATCGCGTATTTTCCGTAACGCAGTAAGGTGCTGCCACAGCCCACCTACCATGCCCGGCACAGCGGCGACGGTTTCTAGCACCACAGCGCGGTGACCATAGCGCTTGGCAAAAAACCTATCGGCGAAAAATCGTAGGAAACGGACAAAACCATAAGCGATTTTATCACTGAGCGTTATGGGGGGTATATGTGTATCAAGCGCAATATCATAATCCACATTGCGCGGAGCGGGTTTCGGGAACTTATGCCCCTTTATGAGAGACTTGGCCATAAAGACCTCCTTTATCCTAATATATAGATAGGAAGTCCGCCGTGGATTTATCAGGGGTGAAATCGCCGCACGTGCTTGGCTTATTGTCGCAGGGGCGGGCGAAATTCGGTATTAGGGCTAGGTTACGGGGTTCCCCGCCTGATTTCGTAAAGCGCAATGGCGGCGGCGGTTGCCACGTTCAGGCTCTCGGCCTGACCGCTTACGGCCTTGCTTAACATGGGTATGCGGGCCAACTGGTCACAGCTCTTGCGAACGCGCTCGCGCAGGCCCGGCCCTTCAGCGCCGACGACGAGGGCCACATTATCGTCGCCCCCTGCTATTTGGGACATAGTCAACTCGGTTTCCCCGGCCAGACCGACAACCCTCCAGTTCTGTTTTTTGAGATCCTCTATTGTATTGGAAATATTTGTAACCAGACAGACGGGCACTGTTTCCAGACAGCCTACCGCTACTTTAGCCGTCGCGCCGCCAAGCGGCGGGGCTTTGCGGTCTTGCATGACAAGGGCACGTACGCCAAAGGCTGAGGCGAGGCGTAACATCGCCCCGACATTATGTGGATCGGTAATTTGATCGAGGATCAAAATAAGCCCGCCTTTGCGCGCTTGGGTTTGGCGGGCCTCGTCTTGTGCAGCAATGTCGGAAATATCGGGCCATTCTAAGGGGGCTACCTTGGCCGCGTAGCCTTGATGGGCGGTACCGCGCGGGAAAAATTTATCGAGCATGGCTGAGGCGACAATTTCGGGCGTTGGCGCTGTTTTTGGCAAATTTATGCGCGCGGCCACCGCTTCGCTAAGCCTGAGGCCGTGAATTGTGCGTTTGGGGTTGTTAAGAACAGCCTGTACGGCGTGATGGCCCCATACCCATAAGGCGCCGCCTTCACGGCCTGAGCCTTTTGCGCTGCCTTTGCCAGATTTGGTGCGTTTTTGAGAAGATTCGTGGTTTTTAGGGCTAGACCCGTTTTTTTGTGTAGATTTTGCGTTAGATTTGGGCGATCTGGGGATAGAAATGTCGGAATGTGTCTGGATTCCCTTGGCCTTTCGCACGATTTGGCGGTCCTTAGGTGCGGAACGACGATTTTTACGTGATTTTCTTTCAAATCCGCTATTGCGCGTTTCTTTTGACATCTCTATATACCCGAAGAAATTTAATGTTTAATTCTCTGTTGTGACACGGCTATACAGCATAGCGCGTGTTGTGACAGGGTGTTTTTTTGTTGGAGGCACAACAATATTATAAAGGAGAGGTGGCCGAGTGGTTAAAGGCGTCAGACTGTAAATCTGATCACTATGTGTACGTTGGTTCGAATCCAACCCTCTCCACCACCTTGAAAAAGGTATAAAGACGCAGCGGGCGTTGTGTAGTGGTAAGACCTCAGCCTTCCAAGCTGATGACGCGGGTTCGATTCCCGCCGCCCGCTCCAAGAATCCTCATAGGGTAATGAGGCCAGAAGTTCCTCATTTTAAATGGGGTCAGAATTAAATCCGGTCTGCAGATGTTAATCTGGGGCCAACAACATGTGAGAGTTGACATGGCAAAAGAGAAGTTTGAGCGTAATAAGCCGCACGCGAATATTGGTACGATTG
>CAZHPV010000038.1:0-24066 GCA_964534845.1 uncultured Caulobacterales bacterium | reverse complement strand
GCCTTTTTTACAAATGGTATTAATCCAAACATATTGTCTCCTTTTTAACACGGTAACGATCAAAGGCCTTTTACCCGAGTCGTCAACGCCGCATTTGTAAAACAAGGCATATAAACTCTCAGATAAGGTGGCAAGACTATTGGCCTTTTTAAATAATACAGTTATAGAGCGCTAATCTGTTTCATCAGACTCGTCTAGATCAAGAGGAAATCATGTTTAACCTTATACTGTCCGGTGGGATTAATGTTTTCGGCATTAGTGTTAATCCTGCGTTATTTGCCTTTATTATCACCGCCCTAATTTTTGGCGGGTTAAACTATATCGAATTTAAACGTCTCGACTAGCTCTCTCATTAAAGCGGGGCCCGCAGCCGGTGTTAACCCGGCATCATTTATCGGGGTTCGACTGGACTTTTTATGACGCTTTTTTTGCCATTTTTCTTACTCATCTGCGGTATTATATTACTTGTATGGGCCGGAGATTTACTCGTACGCGGCGCTGCTGCTTTAGCGCGTCATTGGGGTGTTCCGGCTCTGATTGTCGGTTTGACCATCGTCGCTTTCGGAACCTCTGCGCCTGAACTGGTTGTCGGCGTGCAGGCCGTCTTACAGGGGGCCAGTGAACTGACCGCCGGTAATGTGATAGGCTCCAATATTGCCAATGTCCTATTGGCCCTTGGTGCGCCCGCTTTAATTATGGCTATACCGACAAATATGCCCGGCGTCGGCAGAAACACAGTCGTTTGCATCAGCGCCACCCTGATTTTCATAGTTTTGGCTTTTCTAGGCAATCCTATGCAGATGTGGCAGGGGGGCATACTTTTTGCTGGCATAATGATTTACCTGATCTGGATGTTCCGATTGGCACGGAGCGGCGCTGAAGACCCTATTTTAGCGGAAATGACAGAATTAGACGAAGGCAAGGACGGCTTGCCGCGGTCAATGTATTTAAGCGCTCTTTTCGTCTTGATCGGGATAGTCGGTCTGGGTTTCGGCGGTAAGTTAATCGTCGATAATTCCGTTATTATTGCCGAAGCCATGAACATTAGCGAAACAATTATTGGTCTGACGATTGTCGCCATCGGCACGTCCCTACCCGAAGTCGCAACCGTGCTTGTAGCAGCCTACCGCGGACACGCGGAAGTCGCCATTGGCAATGTCTTAGGCTCCAACGTCTTTAATATTTTCGCCGTGATGGGGGCCTCCGCCTTGGCCGGCCCCGTTTTCATCGAACGTAAACTTTACGTGTTTGATATGTGGGTAATGCTTTTGGCCAGCATTGTACTGCTGATTTTCGTTATGCGTCGCCAGCCTATTGGCAAAAAAACCGGACTTATCCTGCTGATGGGATATATTGTCTATCTCGCGGCCATTGTACGTGACGTGATTTAGAGGGCATGTTTAATGCCTATTGCGAAAGAAACATCTGATTTTATCTTTGAGGTCGAAAAAGACTTTCAGTTCGAGGCCGCGCATTATTTCGGCCATGCCGATGCTAATGATCTCTTCAAGAAAATTCACGGTCATTCATTTGCTGGCACTGTCACCCTTCAAGGCAATGCCCAAGAGGAAAAAGGCTGGATACGCGACCTTTGGAAAATTGACGCTATCATCAAAGAGGTTATCAAGCCTTTAGATCACAGCATACTTAACGAGATTGAAGGATTGGAACAGCCCGCGCTTGAACAAATTGCAAAATGGATATTCGCGCGCCTTGAGAGCCGCCTTCCCGGCTTATGCAGCGTTGAAGTACGTAGGCCTTCAGTTGGCGAGAGAGCACGGGTAAAACGCCGTCTTGACCTACAATCATAATGTCTGACATGAAAACAGTTTTAATCACAGGCGCGGCCTATCGTATTGGCGCCCATCTGGCGAAGGGCCTTGCCGCGCAAGGTTGGACCATTGCAATTCACTACAACCGTTCAGAAAAGAATGCCAATGCCTTAGCAGATGAAATCCGGTCTGCGGGCGGTCAGGCGATTTGCGTTCAGGCAAATTTGTGTATCCCAAACGATGTCGATAGTCTGGTTGCCCGCGCAAGTGATAAGCTCGGCTGCGGACTAAATGCCCTGATAAATAATGCCTCGACCTTTCATCCTGATGATAGCGAAGATTTCTCCCGCGGAGTTTATGACCATCACATGGAGGTCAATTTACATGCCCCGCTTAAGCTCGCCCAAGCCTTTAGCACGCAGAAAAATATGCAGTTTGGCCCGCAAGACCGATCTGGCTGCATTATTAATATTCTTGATCAAAGAGTGTTAAAACCTAATCCCTTATATTTCACCTATGCCTTGTCAAAAGCAGGCCTATATTGGGCGACGAAAACGCTCGCACAGTCTCTTGCGCCCAATATTAGGGTCAACGGGATCGGGCCGGGCCCCACATTGAAAAACACGGAGCAGACGGATGAAGAGTTTGCATCAGAAGCCGCGCTTACATTGCTCGAAAACGGGTCTCCGCCACCTGCGATTTTGCACAGTGTCCAATATCTGCTCGACGCCCAATCCGTGACAGGTCAGATGATAGCCGTTGACGGTGGACAACATTTAAATTGGGACACCGCCGATCTCACTTTGGGGCTTTATGAAAATGTCCCCAATGATCATCAATATGTTGAAGAAGAGTAGCAGACATGTCTCCAAAATCCATAATAACCATGCTGCGCGGCAATAGAGCTGATAGACAACAGACCCTCACGCAACGTATTTTTGTTCGCGGTTTGCAGGTTCAGGCCTCTATCGGAGTTCACCCGCATGAATATGAAAATACCCAACCTGTGATTATCGACATAGAGCTGGATATGGGCACTATGCCTAGTCCAAAAGCTGACCGCTTAAACGAAACACTTGATTACGGCATTGTCGCCCAAAAGGCTGAAGAGATTGCCCTAGAAAACCATGTCCAGCTTGTAGAAACTTTAGCGGCGCGCATTGCCGATTGGGCCTTAGAGGAAGACAAGCGCGTCCTCGCCTGCGCCGTACGCATTTCCAAACCCCAAGCCTTGCTTAAAGCCGAAGTTGCGGGGATTGAGGTTATAAAAAGGCGAAACACGCTATAGCTGACTTGCCTCTGGCATAAATTACCCTAATTTGGCCCCATGGAAGACCCTGAGCCCATTTCGAACGTTCCTGAAACGTCGCAAAAGCCCGCGCCTTACGGCCCCGAGCTAATTGCCGATTTTGTCGCCAATTTGCCAAACAAACCCGGTGTCTACCGTATGTTTGATGAGCATAAGGCCGTGCTTTATGTCGGCAAAGCCAAGTCATTGAAAAAACGGGTTCAAGCTTATACCAAATATGATCGCCATACCGTACGGATTCAACGCATGATCCGCGCGACGACAGATATGGAATTTGTGGTCACGCAAAGTGAGACAGAAGCCCTTTTACTGGAAGCAAGCCTGATAAAGCGCCTTAAACCGCGCTATAATATTTTACTACGTGATGATAAGAGCTTTCCCTACATCCTTGTTAGAAAGGACCATCCGGCCCCGCAAATTAAAAAGCACCGTGGCAAACGTAAAAAGAACGGGACTTATTTTGGACCTTTCGCCAGTGCTTGGGCGGTGAACCACTCCCTTGATACATTACAACGCGCCTTTCGGCTGCGGACCTGTTCGGATAGCATATATGATGCCCGTAGCCGGCCCTGCATGCTCCACCAAATCAAACGCTGCGCCGCACCCTGTACGGGCGAGATCAGCCTTGAGGATTACACAGGACTTATACAAGACGCAGAGGATTTCTTAGGTGGTAAATCCGATGCTCTGAGACACCGCTTGCAACAAGATATGCTGGCCGCATCAAACGCCCTAAATTTTGAAAAAGCCGCTGAAATCAGAGACCGCCTAAGCGCCATTGCAAAAGTTTCCGCCCGTGATGACGGTGCAAATCCGACAACATTTTTAGAAGGCGATGTCATTGGCATTTTCTCCGAAGGCGGCCAGACATGTGTACAGGTCTTCTTTTTTCGCGCCGGACAGAATTGGGGGAATAGTTCACATTTCCCACGCCGGGCAAAAGACGAAACCCCGGACGTTATACTGGACGCCTTTCTGGCGCAGTTTTACCTCAACAAACCTATTCCAAAAAACATCTATGTAAGCGAAAACCTGCCCAGCCGTAAGCTGTTGGAAGCGGCTTTATCAGAACGCTCCGAAAGGACTATCACTATTCAAACGCCCCAGCGCGGTGAGAAAAAAATGCTGGTAGAACGCGCCGTAAAAAACGCCCAAGAAGCCTTGGCTCGAAAAATGGCGGAGACGGCCTCTCAAACCCGCCTCTTAAACAGCCTCAAGACGGTGTTCGGTCTCGACGGCGCGCCTGAACGTATCGAAGTTTATGATAATAGTCACATACAAGGCACAAATGCCGTTGGGGCTTTTATCGTCGCAGGGCCGGAAGGCTTTAACCGTCGTGAATACCGCACCTTTAATATCAAGGATATGGAAACGGAACCTGGGGATGACTACGCTATGATGCGCGAAGTCTTTAAGCGTCGCTTCTCAAGATTGCTTAAAGATGACAGTCTGGTCTGGCCTGATCTTGTTCTCATTGATGGCGGCAAAGGTCAATTATCAACAGTGACACAAACCTTGTCAGACTTGGGAGTGACCGAGCGCGTCACACTTGTGGCCATCTCAAAAGGGCCAGAGCGTAATGCAGGTCGAGAGAGCTTTCATATGAACGGCCGGGCGAGTTTTACCTTAGAACCTCGTACCCCTGCCCTTTATTATTTACAGCGTCTGCGCGACGAGGCTCACCGCTTCGCTATTGGTACACACAGGTCGCGTCGTAAAAAACAGATGAAATCTAGCCCATTAGATGCTATTCCGGGTGTAGGACCGGGTCGAAAAAAAGCCTTGCTTATGCATTTCGGGTCGGCGAAAGCTGTAAAGGAAGCAGCGATAGAGGAATTAGAATTGGCAGAGGGCGTAAGTCGAAAGCTTGCGAAAACAATCCATGAATACTTCACAGAATGATAATATTCAAAGAGTTGGCGGTAGTTTTGCCGACGGGCTGACTTTAACACGCGCCATACTTACGCCGGTCATAATGCTTATTCTGATTAAGGGCGGATGGCCAGATAACCAGATTGCTCTTATTGCCTCCGCGCTTTTTGCTATTGCCGCGATCACAGATATTTTTGATGATCTGATCGGCGGGCCGGAAAATGCTGTTCACAGACAATTTGGCTGGTTTGATGATATTGCTGACATTGTTCTTGTTTTGGGTTCGCTTATTGCGCTTAGCTATGTCATTCATAAAAACGGATTTATGAACGCCTATTTTGCTATCCCGGCCGGTATAATAATTGTGCGCGAAGTTATAATCGGCTTTTTAAAAGGCTACGAACTCTCTCAAAATAATTTGCCAGATATTCGCTTTGGAGCGTTAAAAAATGCCATGTGTATGCTCGCCATTTGCATCCTGATAGCCTCGCCTTGGCTGACAGCATGGTATGACGGCTTCCGGGCCACCCCAGACACTATTGTCGAGATTTATAATAATCCCTCCACCCTAATCTGGACGATTGGACAAATCTGCCTTTGGATCGCAGCCCTGCTATCAATCATAACCGGTTTTTCCCTGCTCAAGACGAAAAAAGTCAATGACACTTAACACACTCACCAAACCCCACCCTTTGGGATGGCTGCCTAATTTTCTCACCCTTAGCCGCATAATATCCATACCGCTTATTATGTGGGGTATTTTATCAATAAATACTCAAGCGCCCCATGTTCTGGGTCGGCCGACGGTCATATTGATTTTGTTTCTATTAGCGGGCTTGACGGATTTTCTGGACGGGTATTTTGCCAGACGCTGGAATGTTACATCCGATTTCGGTCGCATGATTGACCCGATAGCCGATAAATTACTCGTAGCTGGATGTTTTATTGCTCTAGCGATTGTTGTCGAAGGCCATCCTTTATTTATGATACCTGCCATAGCCATCATATTTCGCGATATTCTTGTCTCTGGTGTCCGTGAACATGCCGCTCTGACAGGTCGCGTTATGCCGCCTACCAATCTCGCAAAATGGAAAACGGCTTGCGAAATGCTGGCTATCTTCATTTTTCTTGTCTGGGTTTCTACAAAAGCCTGGATGCCTCTAATCGATAGCATACCCCCTATTGTAGATGTCTCAGCAAGAGCAGGACTTACCTTTCTGTGGTTAGCCGCAGCTTTGTCCGTCTATACTGGCGCTCTCTATTTCCGCGCAGCGCTTAAAGACGAGTTCAGGAGAGACTAATTTTACCGCGCACAAGGGCCTCGTAATCTGTCATCAAAGTCTGGCTAATTTCTCCCGGTGTATAGTGAATACCCTGTATTTCGCGAACAGGCGTAACCTCGGCTGCCGTTCCAACCACAAAACACTCACTAAAATGGGCCAGTTCAGAGGGATAAATATCACGCTTATAGACATTATAGCCACGCTTTTGCGCGAGTTTTACTACCGTATCATGCGTAATGCCGTCCAATAGAATATCATTAGTTGGCGTGTGTAACTCACCATCACGAATAAAGAAAATATGCGCGCCCGTACATTCCGCTACGCGACCTTTATAGTCATACATTAACGCGTCATCATAGCCCTTAGCCATTGCTGCATCTTTTGACAAAGTGCAGATCATATAAAGTCCAGCACCTTTTGATTTAGACGGAATGGTATCTGGCGCGGGACGCTTCCAGTCCGAAATAGCCATGCGGATACCCTGCATTTTATCGGCAAAATACGCCCCCCAATGCCAGCAGGCTACGCCGAAATGAATGCGGTTGTTTTTAGACGCGACTCCCATCATATCTGAGCCTCTCCACGCAAAGGGACGAACATAAGCATCGCCTAATCCGGATTTCGCCAAGGTTTCCTTGCAAGCATCATCAATTTGTTCACGGGTGAAATTCATTTCAAAGCCCATAATATGCGCGGAGTTAATCAGACGCTGGCTATGGTCGGAAAGCCGGAATATTTCGCCTTCATAGGCCCTATCGCCCTCAAAAACTGTTGAGCCATAATGCAAAGAATGCGTTAGAACATGCACATTGGCTTTTCTCCAATCGACAAATTCACCGTCAATCCAAATATGACCATCACGGTCATGATAAGCTTTTTCTATCATAGCTTTACCTTACTCTTTTGCAGCATTGACGAATTACCGGCATTCTCTAAAATCAGCCTATGAAGTCAACCTGAATTTATGGCTACAAGGAAAGATTTTGAACACAGAATCCCAAATATTAGAACGACGCGATATACATCTACTTGTTATTGATGATGATGATCGCATCCGCAATCTTTTAAAACGGTATCTCGGCAAAGCGGGCTTTCGTATTTCTACAGCCAGCAATGCTAAAAAGGCGCGCCAGCTTATGGAAAGCCTCTCCTTTGACATGCTCATATTAGATGTGATGATGCCGGGCGAGGACGGTCTTAGCCTAACGCGCGCTTTACGAGAGCACGATGATATACCGATTATTCTGCTAACCGCGTTAGGCGAAGCCCCCAACAGAATCAAAGGCCTTAAAACTGGTGCAGACGACTATTTGTCGAAACCCTTTGAGCCCGAGGAACTCGTTTTACGCATAGACGGTATTATGCGACGTGTTGAGATAACTGGCCCGGGCAATAAAATAGACTTTGGCCCGTGGACTTTTGATACAGAACGTCTTGTTTTAAGTAAAAATGGCGAGAGAGTTAAACTCACCAGTGGTGAGGAGGCTTTGCTCACATTGCTGGCAAAGCGCGCGGGGACACCCGTATCGCGTCATGCTTTATCGGAGAAAATCAATGCCCGCTCTGACCGCGCCGTCGATGTACAAATGACGCGACTAAGACGGAAAATCGAGGAAAAGCCATCAGAACCGGCTTTTTTACTTACCGTACGCGGATTGGGTTATAGATTGTTGGCCGATGCCTTCTAGCCTAAAGGTCAAGAAAAGCCTTACCCGCTTGTCAAAATTTCGGCTAAATAATTATGTGCCGAAAAGCCTATTTGGACGGGCCTTGCTTATCATTATTTTACCCGTAATGGTCATGCAAATGGTCGTGGCCTATATCTTCTTTAACGCCCATTGGCAAACGGTCACCGCTAATCTTTCCCAAAGCATGGCCGCGGATATTTCCGTAGCAATTATGCTTTACCATCAAGACCCTAACCAAGACCATGTTCATGCTCTGGACCAGATGATGCGTCCGAGCATGGAGCTATCTATTGCCTTGGAAGAAAAAGACACTCTGCCGACAACAAGCCGTACCTCTTTCTTTTCAAATCTGGACCGCACCTTAAGACGCGCTCTGGACGAAAATCTTGAAGACCCCTTCTGGTTTGATACCACACGCTACCCCAACCATATTGATATACGGGTCGCGGTAGATGAAGGGGTGTTGAGATTTATCGCCCCGCGTGAACGAATATTTGCGCCTACCGGTTATGTTTTTATCTTCTGGCTAACCACCGCTACTATATTGCTAACACTCGTCAGTCTCTTTTTCCTGCGCAATCAAGCCCGCCCTATTTCTGATCTTGCTGCGGCTGCCGATGCCTTTGGTAAAGGACAGGATATTGTCGACTTCCGCCCATCGGGCGCGTCAGAAGTCAGATTAGCAGGCCAGTCTTTTTTAAAAATGCGTCAACGCATAAGGCGCTATATTGACCAACGCACACTGTTCTTGGCAGGTGTAAGTCATGACTTAAGGACCCCGCTGACCCGCTTAAAGCTTCATTTGGCCATGCAAAATGAAGATGAGGACGTACTGGCCGCCAAACGTGACCTCAACGATATGGAAAACATGCTAAATGGCTATCTCGATTTCGTGCGCGGGGTCGAGGACGAACCTCTAAAATCCGTAAAAGTCGAAACTTACTTCCGCGATATTGTCGACGAATATCAAGATCCACAACTGCAATTAATTTTGGATGGAAATGTAACAGATATTCGCCTTAAAACGATATTGTTTAAACGAGCCCTTAACAATCTCATCGATAATGCCCGAAAATATGCTTCAAAAATTACGCTTACAATTGAGCAAGACGAAACCAGCCATCTCATTTATATTGAGGATAATGGCCCAGGCATTCCCGCCGCACAATATAGTGAGGCTATGCGCCCGTTCCAGCGATTAGACACGGCCCGCAACCAAAATATAAAAGGCACAGGTTTAGGCCTATCTATATCCCGCGATATTCTTCAGAACCACGGTGGCACCTTACGTCTGGATAAAAGCGAAGCCGGTGGACTAAAGGTCATATTGCGATTGCCCATCTAATTATAGCCTTAATCAGGGTATTGATTTAGCGGGTCTTTTAATTTTGGGCGAGTTCCTTGGCGCGTTTAAGCGCGGCTTTGACTGTCTCGCGCATGAGAACGGCCAACCCATTGGCATCCATCAAAACGTCGAGAGCAGCTTGAGTGGTGCCGTTCGGAGACGTCACGGCACGGCGAAGCTCCATAGCACTCTCGGGACTCTTTGCCAGCAGCGCTCCGGAGCCTATAATAGTCTGGCGCGCAAAGGCCGGAGCTATATCTTCCGGCAGTCCGGCTTTTATGGCAGCGGCCTCAAGCGCTTCCACCATATAAAACACATAGGCAGGCCCGGATCCCGAAACGGCCGTTACAATATCGATCATATGCTCGTTTTCGACCTCAAAGACCTCCCCTGCCGCTGCCAGAAGCTTTTCTGCTTGTTTCTTTTGCGCTTTTGTAACGTCTTTACCGGCACAAAAAGCGGTTATACCCGCCCCGATGGCGGCGGGTGTATTGGGCATAGCTCGTATAATGGCTGCCGCGTTAAAACAGTTTTGCAGGCTCTCTAGGGACGTCCCAGCCAAAATTGAAATGACGAGAGCCTTATCGGCTATAAAAGGGGCAAGGGCTGCCCCAAGCTCCCCAAACATTTGCGGCTTGATCGCCAAGATGACCGTATCAACATCTTTTAGCTGCGCGTTTGGCTGACTAAGATGCAACACGCCCTTTTTGATGGCTGTCTGGGCCTGAGCGCCCGGATGCGGGTCAAGCACGATAAGTTTTGAAGGCGGAAGCAATTTATTTGCCAGCCAGCCTGAAATAAGCGCACCGCCCATGCGCCCGGCCCCAACAATCAGATGTGTATGACTAGCCATAAGCGATCCACGCCATAATCAACTTTGCGCCGCCAAATCAAGAAGAGCCGTTGTTAAAGCTTCTTCCGGGGATTTCCCCGCCCAGACGACATATTGACAGGCTGGAAAACCGCGCTCTGCTCCATCAATTGCATGGGCAAGCAATGTCATAGCCTGTTCCGTTTTCAGGTCAGCCCCGCCGCATAACGACATTGAGTTTCTGTAGACAAGAGCTGCATTCTTATCCCAATAGTCGAAATGACCTGAGGACAATCTCTCATTTAACAGGGACATCAGGCGACAAATATCATCTGATCGTCCGCCCGGAATACGCCCTTCAAAGGTCAAAAATAACTGTATGATTTCTGCTGAGAAATCCCACGTTAGAGACACATCATGATTACACCAGACGCCCGGTATACACATATGGAGTTCCGTCGGGTTTACACGTTCAAAATCATAATGCTCCGCTATCGATATACGCTCGAAAACATCAAGCGGATTTCGACGTATTCCGGACATGCCCGCAAGGCTCGGATTAGGTCGAATACATCTTGTATCTGCAAAGCTCATTTCACGTCCCTGATTCTCTATAACCAGAGTATAAGTCTAACCTAATTTGACAAGATATAGAGACTTTCTGTTTGTGAATAACTAAATATAGTGAAAATCAAGGTTAATATAAGGTTTTCAAGGCCTCGGCCTCATAGGCTTTCAATTCATCAAAACGGCCTTGTTTGACCTTTTGTGCCCAAAGCGGGTCCTGCAATAGAACCCGCCCCACGGCGATCAGATCAAATTCATCGCGCGCCATACGCTCGATCAAACCATCAAGTGAAGCCGTTTCACTTCCGTGTCCGGCCAAAGACGCAAAAAAGTCACCTTTCAAACCAACAGAGCCAACAGAAATAGTCGCCTTGCCTGAAAGCTTCTTAACCCACCCTGCCAGATTAAGCTCCGAGCCTTCAAATTCCGCTTCCCAGAAACGTCTTTGCGAACAATGGAAAATATCAACACCCGCATCCGCAAGCAGGCCGGTAAAGGTTTCAAGTTCAGCGGGCGTGGGGGCTAAACGGGCTTTGTAGTCCTGTTGTTTCCATTGCGAAAACCGCAAACAAATCGGCATATCCTCGCCGATAGCTTTACGGCAGGCTTTGACAATTTCCGTCGCAAAATGGGTGCGCTCTTTCAATCCGCCACCATATTGATCATCGCGCCGGTTCATCACATCCCAAAAAAACTGGTCAATCAAATAGCCATGCGCTCCGTGAAGTTCGATCATGTCAAAGCCGATATCTTTTGCGCTTTTCGCCGCCTTGGCAAAAGCCGCAACCATATCCGCAACGTCTTCGGCACTGGGTTCGGGCAAAACTGTCTTTCCTGTTGCCGTTATACCCGAGGGACTATCAGAGACCGCCTCCGGGTTCGGCCCTGTTCCGGGTCTGCGTGCTAAACCTACATGCCAGATTTGCGGTCCGATTTTTCCGCCCGCCTTATGCACGCCGCGGCATACGGTCTCCCATCCTTTTAAAGCCTTAGCGTCATGAAAATTCGGCACATTGGCATCATCTGAGGCACCGCCCCGATCAACCGTTGTCCCTTCCGTTAAAATCAAGCCGACATTCGCCCCTGCCCGTCTGGCATAATAGTCCGCGACATCTTCTCCCGGCACACCATTGGGTGAAAAGGAACGCGTCATAGGCGCCATAACAATTCTGTTTTGCAAGTTAAGGTTCTTAACCGAAAAAGATTTGAATAAGGGTGATGTATCCATTGGTTTTTTTCCCGCCGTTTTAATCCTGAGCCGACTATCCATTCATATCGGATTTATCTGACTTTTCGGCAATCCTCTTTTTTCATTTTCTTATTTTAAACGCGATTTCATCTTGTCAAATTATGCAATTAAGCGCATATGCAACAAAATTAGATTTAAACATGATATAGGTTGCTTCTTTATCCATAACATACAAGCCGCTTTGGGCCTATTTGACATGAGTTCACCGAAATGTGAAATTAAAGCCTAGTGCATTAGGCCATATTAGCTTTAAAGACGATATTAGACGCCACACAATGTGCCACAGGCCTCAGAAACGTTTCAGGCCCTATAGGAGGAACAAAGATGACAGATGCATATATTTACGATGCAGTTAGAACCCCGCGCGGCAAAGGCCGCAAAGACGGTAGTTTGCACGAAGTCACGCCAACGGCACTTGCCACACAAGTCCTTGAAGCCTTGCGAGATCGCAATGGACTGTCGGGCGAAGAAGTTGAAGATGTTGCCTTTGGTTGCGTCTCACCTGTTGGTGAACAAGGCGCTGTGATTACCCGCACCGCCATTTTACAGGCAGGCTATCCGCAAACAACGTCTGGCATTCAGGTTAACCGTTTTTGCGCATCTGGACTGGAAGCCTCAAATATTGCAGCGGCCAAAATTATGTCAGGCGAGTGCGATATGGCCATTGGTGGGGGTGTTGAAAGCATGTCTCGTGTGCCAATGGGTTCAGACGGCGGCGCTGTGGCGACCGACCCGGCTGTAACCTTCAACCATTATTTCGTACCACAAGGTGTTTCAGCAGACCTTATCGCGACAAAATATGGTTTCTCGCGTGATGACGCAGACGCTTATGCAGTCGAATCGCATAAACGGGCGACAAAAGCGTGGGATGAGGGCCGATTTAAGAAATCCATTATCCCCGTCAAAGATGTCATGGGTGTGAACCTGCTTGATAAGGACGAAACCATACGCCCGGACACAAATATGCAAACCTTAGGGTCCCTCAACCCGTCTTTTGCCATGATGGGCGAGAATTTCGGGTTCGATAATGTCGCGCAGCAACGCTATCCTGAAGTCGAAAAAATCAATCACATCCATCACGCCGGCAATTCGTCGGGCATTGTTGACGGCTCATCGGCCCTCCTTTTTGGCAATAAGGAAGTCGGCGAACGTCTGGGTCTTAAGCCTCGCGCCCGTATCCGCGCAATGGCCTCTATCGGCTCGGAACCTACAATCATGCTAACGGGTCCGGAATTTGCAGCGCGAAAAGTCCTCAAACGTGCGGGCATGACAAAATCCGATATTGATATTTTCGAACTCAATGAAGCCTTTGCTTCTGTCGTCTTGCGGTTTATGCAAGCCATGGACATCGATCATAGTGAAATCAATGTAAATGGCGGCGCCATCGCCATGGGCCATCCCTTAGGTGCCACAGGTGCTATGATATTGGGCACAATGGTGGACGAACTGGAACGCAGCAATAAAGAAACCTCACTGGTCACATTGTGTATTGGCGGCGGTATGGGAACCGCAACCATCATTGAGCGCGTCTAATATTGGTAACCGCTCCAAACCACATAAGATACAGTAATTAAACGGATAGAATTATGAGCTATAAATCTTTTACAATTGATGTCGATAAAGACGGCATTGCGCTGATGACAATCGATGTTCCCGATCAAACAATGAATGTGTGGGATGAGGTTCTTATAAGCGAGTTTCCTAAATTCATAGAGGACTTCATTTCAAATGATGATTACAAAGGTCTCGTCATTTGTTCGGGCAAGAAAAACGCTTTTCTTGCGGGTGCTGATTTGCGTATGTTGGATAAGCGCAAGCCCGGTATTAACAAAGCTGGTTTCGAGATGGGCTCTGTGCTTACGCGCGCCTTACGACGTATGGAAACGGGCGGACATACAGCCAAGCAAATCGCAAAAGAAGGTAAGAAAGCCAAACCTGTTGCTGCCGCATTAGAGGGCCTCGCCCTTGGCGGCGGACTCGAGTTGGCTCTAGCCTGCCACTACCGTGTTGTCGCAGATAATCCTAAAATACAGCTCGGCCTTCCTGAAGTGCTTGTCGGGCTTCTGCCAGGTGCCGGCGGGACACAACGTACACCGCGCCTAATCGGTATACAAAACGCCGCCGTTGTCTGCGCTCAGGGCAAATCGCTTAATCCGAAAACAGCGAAAGCCCAAGGCCTCATCCACGAAATCGTTGAACCCGGAAAAACAATTGAGGCTGCCAAGGCCTGGGTGAAAGAAAATCCCAAAACACTAGCCCCTTGGGACGTGAAAGGCTTTAAAGTACCGGGCGGTGCGGGAGCGACTAACCCTAAAGCCTTGCAAATTTTCATGGCGGGTAATGCCATGGCCTTGCAAACAACAAAGGGTAATTTTCCGGCCGTTCAATATATATTCTCATGCTTGTATGAAGGTACGATGTTGCCCATGGATACGGCTTTGGCCATTGAGGTAAAATACTTCGTTCGCTTGCAAAATGACCCACGCTCGCAAGCCATGATCCGCACTTTATTTGTCAATAAGCAAGCTGCCGAAAAGGGCGCAGGACGCCCAAAAAATATCGACACGGTTGATATCCAGACCGTAGGCGTTCTGGGTGCTGGGCTTATGGGCTCTGGCATTACCCATGTCACGGCCAAGGGCGGCATGAATGTTGTCGTGCTGGACAGATCAATGGAAGATGCTCAAAAAGCAATAGACTACACGAAAAAGATACTCGACAAACGTGTCAAACGCGGAAAAATGACACAGGATAAGGCCGACGCCTTTTTGGCCCGTATCAAACCCACGGATAATTATGACGACCTCAAAGATGTCGATCTCATCATTGAGGCCGTGTTTGAACGTCCTGATGTCAAAGCCGATGTTATCAAAAAAACGGAGGCTGTCATTGGGGAGAATGTCGTCTTTGGATCCAATACATCTACCCTGCCCATTGGCGGATTAGCCAAAAACTCCAAACGACCGGAGCAATTTATCGGCCTGCATTTCTTCTCACCGGTTGAGCGCATGCCCCTTCTGGAAATCATACCGCATGAAACGACAGGTGATCTAGCGCTCGCCGTCGCCTTCGATTATAACAGGAAAATCCGCAAAACACCCATTGTTGTAAAAGACGTTCGCGGGTTTTTCACTAATCAGGTATTCCCACCTTATATTAGCGAGGCTGTGCGCATGATTATGGAAGGTGTGTCTATGCCTCTTATCGAAAATTGCGCGCTCAATTTAGGCTTGCCAATCGGCCCACTCGCTGTCCAAGACGATACGACTTTAAAGCTGGGTTTGGACGTTATGAATTCGACCAAGGAAGAACTTGGCGATAAATATGTACCCAATGGCACTGAGCCATTTTATGAGCTTATGGTTACCAAACTCAATCGCGGGGGTCGTCGCTTCGGTGCGGGACTTTACAATTATAACAAGGACGGCAAACGTCTCGAGCTGTGGAAAGGTATGACGGATCATTACCCCTTGGCAGACGAACAACCGTCAGCCGAAAACGTCAAGCAACGCCTGATGTATGCGCAGTTGGTGCCAACGGCAAATTGTTATGCTGCCGGTGTTGTCCCGGATCCGCAATCTGCTGATCTGGGCGCAATCTTCGGCTGGGGCTTCCCGGTTTGGACAGGCGGACCGCTTTCCTATATCGACACGATTGGTCTCGATACCTTTGTGGCAACGGCCGATATGCTCGCCCAACGTCACGGAGCCCAATTTACCCCGCCACAAATGTTCCGGGATATGGCAAAATCCGGCGAACTGTTATATGGCGGCAAGGCCTCCGGTAAATCCTATTCCAAGTCAGCGCTTCAGAAAATGCTGGAAGTTGACGTCGTTAAAATTGCCAATGGAATGGGTATTTCAGCCAGTGTTGACGACCTAAAAGCCGATACAATCAATAAAATCTTGAAAGCGCAATCAGGAAAATCGGCCGCCTAAGTGTATCTATAAAAACAATAAAAACCACGGCGCCTCGCTTGGACCGTGGTTTTTTTGTGGCATATCGCCATAAAAAGAGGTCAAACGGCCTCTAAACAGCAATATGTATAGTTTTCCGTCCTTGACCTTTGAAACCCTATCAGTATGTTTCGGCGCATAGTGCACAAAGTGTGCGCCAAACAGGCCCTGCCGCAATTTGGCACTTAAGCCCCATTAGTCCGAAAGACCATGCCGACGCCCTCAACACCTATTGAAGAAATTGCTGCTGATTCCTCGGTTGATGTGACTTTCGCGGAATTAGGCCTCGATCCTAAAATTATAAAAGCCCTTGACGATCTTGGCTATGAAACGCCGACGCCTATTCAAGCCCAAGCCATTCCTCATGCCCTAAAGCAAAAAGATGTTTTAGGTATAGCCCAAACGGGCACAGGCAAAACGGGCGCTTTTACATTGCCGACAATGCATAAGTTAACCAAGGGACGTGCCAGAGCCCGCATGCCGCGGTGTCTGATTATATGTCCTACGCGCGAGCTTGCCGCACAGGTGGCAGAAAATGTCGAGCTCTACGGAAAATATCTCAAACTGGAAATGGCGCTCCTCATCGGGGGGGTGTCTTTTGGAGATCAAGACAAAAAGCTCATGAAAGGCGTCGATATATTAATTGCGACACCGGGTCGCTTGCTTGACCAATTCGAGAGAGGTAAAATTCTGATGACAGGCGTTCAAACTCTTGTCGTCGACGAAGCTGACCGCATGTTGGATATGGGATTTATTCCCGACATAGAGCGTATTTTCAAACTCACACCTTTTACAAGACAGGTTTTGTTTTTCTCAGCCACTATGCCTGATGAAATAAAACGCCTTGTTGATCAGTTCCTGCATCAACCCGCCACTATTCAAGTCGCCCGCCAGTCCACGACAGCGGAAACGGTGACACAACGCATTGTGCGTCTGCCCAGTTCTGATGCCAAGCAAAAGCGAACGGCTTTGCGTTGGGTGATCGATAATGAAGATGTACAAAACGGCATCGTGTTTTGTAATCGCAAACGCGATGTGGATATTGTCGCGAAGTCCCTTAGAGTCCACGGACATGTCGCTGCGCCCATCCATGGTGATCTACCGCAATCAGAGCGCACTAAAACGCTTGAGGGCTTTAAAAACGGGGACATAAAATTACTCGTAGCGAGTGATGTTGCCGCGCGCGGACTGGATGTCCCCTCTGTGTCTCATGTGTTTAATTATGACGTGCCCACACATTCTGAGGATTATGTCCACAGAATAGGCCGCACGGGCCGAGCCGGGCGCGAAGGCGACGCCATAATGTTTGTCGCGCGACTGGACCGTAAATATTATGATCAGATATTGGATCTGATTAAAGTCGATGACATTGAGGAATTAGTCATTCCCGGCATTGAAGACTTTCCGACAAGTAAGGATAAGCCGCGCAGAGGCAGAGGTAATGATAGCCGAAAAAGACGCGGCTCTCGAGGCCATGACCGCAATAGAGGAAAAGACAGAGCGCGAACACCGGAAACATCAAAGCCGGATGATTTTTCGGACAAGAACAAAACAGAAAAGCCCAGTCAGTCAACGGCGCGTCGCAAAGCCCCTAGCCGGCCCAAGAAAGACATAGACGAAACAGAAGCAGCGAAACCATCTCGCAAGAAAACAACAGAAAAAAAGAAAAAACCGCGCGAAGACGATAAAAACAGATCACGGTCTCAGCCTGTCGCCGAAAAGAAAAAGCCCTCAAAGTCCCGAAAGTCTGAACGCGGCTCGCGCAATTCGCGCAACTTACCCGAAAACCAATCTGAAGGTTTTGGGGATAATATGCCCGCTTTTTTCAAAGCCCAACTCAAGTAAATACGAGCACGGTTCTAACGCACTCAGTGTTTTTTGGGCTTTGGACCAATTCAACATACTCAGCCAGCTCAGTTATTAGAATAGAAAAACCCGTCCAAGTCTGGAATTTACAAACCCGCGCTCTCCTTATAAGGTTCAAGAGAAGAAAACGTGCTAACCATATTTTGGACCAGATTTAAGTAAAATAAGTAAGCGCTGAATTGCAGTCCTATATATTGGCGAGACACTAAATTTTGTGAACGAAGCTGAAAGGGATAAAATGCCGGGGTCGCGTATTTTCGCAAAATTCATGAATTTAAAAGCAGCCTTGATCACTTTAGGCGGCAAAGCCCCTGCATTTCTCTTAAATTCACTCACCCCAACTTCGACATTTAAAAGAACCAAGTCACAAGCTTTTGGAACCGGCGCCCGAGACCGGCTCGATATATACCGCACAAAAACCCCGAAGACGAACGCGCCTGTGCTGATTTTCATTCATGGAGGTGCATGGGATAGAGGGTCTAAGGACATTTACAAATTCGTCGCCGAAGGTTTCACAAAATCCGGCTATGACATTGTCTTGCCCAATTACCGTTTATATCCAGACGCCCTGTTTCCGAATTTCTTAGAGGATAACGCAAAGGCCGTGGCCTTCACGGCAGAGACCTTTCCTGATCGTCCGATTGTTTTAATCGGGCACTCGGCGGGAGGCTATAATGTTCTGATGTTAGCACTAGAAGATAAATTCTTAGCGAAATTCGGGATAAATCTCTGCGAGACGATAAGCGGGGTTGTTGCCCTTTCCGCTCCCGTCGGGGTTATACCGCTTGAAGGACATCCCCTTATTGATATTTTCCCGGACCGGCATGCCGGAAAGGACGGCGTTTTGAATAGCGTCGCCGCGCCGACCCCTCCCTTATTCCTAGGGCACGGCGAGGATGATACGACGGTTAATCCAGTAAACTCGACCCTATTGGCCGAAAAAGTCACCGCGCGCGGCGGCAGCGCACAAGTTAAAGTCTACCCAGGACTAAACCATATTGGCCCAGTGCAAGTGCTCTCTCGTTATTTTGAGACGAAATCTAATTTGAAAAAAGACATCATAGACTTTTTGGAAAAGGTGTCCGCAAACGGACCACATTGCCAGTAAATCAATTTCTGATGCACGCTCATTGGAATTGATCGCGATATAGAACGTTGGAATAAAATTAGTATTGCAGGGCGTGCAATCACAGCTAATCATCTATCATTTCGATGCGATAGCGATATTAGTCAACTCGCTGCATTGAGACAGGGTCTGGGTATAGGAGCCTGTCAAAAAAACATAGCCAGAAAGCAGGCTGACCTTATTGCAATACTTTCCGGCCAAGTTTCATTCGATCTGGAAATGTGGGTTGTTATGCATGAAGACCTAAAAACTAATACGAGTATCCGAGCTGTTTTTGATCACCTTGTTGAGCATCTACCCCGTCTTATCAAATAATCGCGAGTGTCTTATTTGGGGTGGTTTGGAAGCCGCACGCTCCCCAAAAAAGGAAACAAAGCATTAAAGAGCAAGATAAAAAATAAACCTGTGGTTGTAATTTAAAATTAATAAAATGAAGCCATAGTGCCTATTAGAGGACAGCTAGTAGAAAAGTAGGACCACTTATTATTCAGTGGATGTCCCACAACGCGCCCATAATTTTGGGCCCAGACATATCGCCCTTAGCAAGGTGACCAACTTTCTAAAGGTATTGAGATTATGTTTTCTCAAATTGTAATCTCAGGGTTTCGAAAAAAAGAAACCGCCAACAATCTCCAAGAAATAAGTTTCGCGCTTGAAGCCTGCAAAACTTCAAAAGTAACGGGCATATCACTCTATACTGAAGGTGTTTTCTTAAACGTTATGGAAGGTAATGATGCCCAAACTTCGGCAATATTTAACGCCTTCCAGAAGGACTTACGATTTTCCGAAGTCATGATCATTTTAAAAAACAATAACCCCTCAAGAGAATTCGATGATTATCGGATTGGCGTCACAGAAATTGATATAAATGACACAATCCCTCATATATTTCACCTAAACGCCGGTAGCTATAAAAGGTATTTATCAAAAAATGTGTCCTCTGATATTGTTACCTTAATCGACGCATTTGCCAGAGTAAACTTATTACAATGAAAGCTATGGCCAGAAGTCTCGCTTAACGCCCCCGCAGGCAAAGTTCATTTTACCCGCTAAACTTAACCCGTAATGCGCGCCAGTAAGGCGTCTGTCTCGTCCCATATAGTCGCCAGAATTTTATCGTTTTCCAATGTTAGACAATGTCCGCTACCCGGCGGAACAACCAATTTACAATCAGGAAATCCCGATCGGCAAACCTCTTCCACAACCGCCCCGTCAACAATCGTATCATTTTCCGCCGCTATGGTCGTGACCGGTATATCGATTTTAGAGATAAAATCCGGTGCGCGGACGATCTCGCCATTTTCTATAATTTCCGATA
This sequence comes from uncultured Caulobacterales bacterium, assembly GCA_964534845.1. Taxonomy (GTDB): domain Bacteria; phylum Pseudomonadota; class Alphaproteobacteria; order Caulobacterales; family Maricaulaceae; genus CALCKU01. Next base: position 3,904 of record CAZHPV010000038.1, on the reverse strand, counting down.
TCCAGTTCGTAGTTGGCCCGCCGACACGTTCCTCTGGAAATTTGGTATAAACCGCATCGCGCAAATAAAGTCTTTCTTGGTGAGAGCCACAATCCGAAACACCGCTTAAAGTCAGACTATCAGGCACCCAAGGGCCTACACCTGGCGCAAAGTGTTTGCTCTTGCCAAAAAACTTCACAATAGAGGCAAGGATTTTCATCTGCGATATGGAATAAGGCGCTGTATTCGGCACATAGGCGGGCGCAAGGAGCATAAGCCCGTCCGCTGTGTCAGGATAATCTCCGCTTGCCCTGACCGCAACAGCCCCGCCAAATGAAATGGCCGCAATGATTTTAGGTCCGGGCCTATCAACGCTGATATGGTCCATGAATTCTGCCAAATCATCGCCGTAAACCGAGAAGTCTTTCACATAGAGATTTTCGGGATGCTCAGAGCGGTAGCGCTGAGAGCCGCCTTGGCCGCGAATATCATAAGTTATGACATGATAGCCGCGCGCGCTAAGCTGGGTGACGTGATCTCCGTACATGCGTATAGAACCCGTATATCCCGGGATTAAAACAACCGTAGCTTTGGCCTCGGGATTAACCGGCCCTTCACCCCACCGAAGCTTTGTACCGTCCCGTACAGTAAAGGTTTTATACGTCCAACCACTGGGCATATCCGGCAGATTATAGGCCTCTATCCTCGCTTTATACTCATCAGACACTTCATAGGGTTTGTACGCCTCTTCAGGCCAAACCCAAATCACGGCATAGAGTAAAACCAATAGGCCTAAAAGCCCAATGCTGAGGCGCTTAATCAAGCGCATTATGAATACACAAATGTGTCATTATAGACTGTTTCAGCTGTGAAACTCTCATGCCATTTTGCCAGTTTCGGAGCGCGCGCCTGCCAGTTTAGATGACCTGCGCGAAAATTCGCATAATCAAGCGCGCAAATAATCGCCAAATTGCCAAAACTCCACGGCTGGCCTAGCGCATCTACAATCTGTTCCAAATAATCAATTGAATTATTTATCGCGGCTTCATGGCGGACGATAATCTCGTCCCAATGTAAAGCCTCTGGACGCACCGTTTCATATCGAAAATTATATACCGCGTCCGCCAGACCGTCGCCGAGAGCATGAAAAAGCTGTTGCTGGATTCGTGCTTGCGGATCTCGTGGTAAAAGCGGGCTTTTTGCACGCTGATCCAAAAATTCGCAAATAACCGGACTATCAAATAAATATTCGTCGGGCTTCCATTCCAGAGAGGGGATTTTCCCAAGCGGGTTATTACCGGCCCCATAGCCATTGGCACCATCTTTTTTGGCAGGCACTTCTTCAATACCATGACCCTGCAAACGATTTAAGATGATGACCTTCCGAGCAAAAGGCGATAAGGAATTACAAATGAGTTTCATCACGAAAGACTAGCAAAACACAATTGAGGCACAAGGGTCTTTATATTTTTTCTTCTCATTTCTGTACGCAATCGAAATCCGAAGATTACCAAGGTACGGCCTGTTATTATCTTCCCTAATATCCCAAGATATGCGAACCTGCTTATCCGGTTATAAATCCTGTGGAGACATCTCATCATGGCAAGAAAAATTGCGATTATCGGATGCGGGATTGGTGGTCTGGCCTGCGCATTATATTTATCCAAGACGTCTGATGACGTCACTCTGATTGATAAATTTGAACGCCCAGAACCCGTTGGCTCAGGCCTCGTCATACAACCCGTGGGACAAGACGTACTCGCAGAGCTTGGATGCGCGCAAAGCCTGATTGAACGGGGCGCCAAAATTTATTCGATGTTTGGTACGGAAAGCGATTTAGGAAAATCAGTTTTAAATGTCGATTATGGCCCCGAAAACGAAGCCGTCTTTGGGCTTGCTATCCATAGAGCCAGCCTCTTTGATATACTGTTCCAAGCCATGGAACACACCAAAACCCATCTCATCAAGGGCCAAAATATAAAAAGCACAGCTCTCGAAGGAGGGCAGCGTTTCGTCACAAGTCAAAGCGGAACAAAGTTCGGGCCGTTCGATCTCGTTATTGATGCTTCAGGTGCCCGGTCACATCTTTCAAACATTAAAACAAAAGCCCTGAGTTTCGGTGCGCTTTGGGGGACCGTCAATTGGATCGATAGCTCCCCCCTACCCACTAATCATCTCTCGCAATGCTATCAAAAAGCACATAAAATGCTGGGAGTTTTACCTGTGGGCTATCTTCCAGGCGACCCACATCCCAAGGCTACGATTTTCTGGAGCGAGCCGCAGGTCGACTTACCAAAATGGCCGCAAAATGGATTGGATAGCTGGAAAAAAGACGCCATTGCTCTCTGGCCAGACTATGGCCCCTTTATAGATCAAATTAAAACCGCAGATCAAATGACCCCGACCACATATAGGCATGGGACATTGTTTCAACCTTATGATAAAGGCTTGGCAATTATTGGGGACGCAGCCCATCAGGCTAGCCCGCAATTGGGGCAAGGCGCGAACATGGCTCTATTGGACGCGCGGGCCTTATGTCAGGCCCTGTCCGAGCATGACATTAACGCAGCGCTAAAAGTCTATGCCCGAAAATGCTTTGCCCATATTCGTCTCTATCAAATCTTTAGTGCCGTGTTTACGCCCTTTTACCAATCGGATAGTCGCAGCTTGCCATTTCTGCGCAATCATATCATGAACCCGCTAAGCCGGATTTGGCCTCTCAAACCTTTACTAACACGGCTCGTCTGCGGGAACTTGATTAAGCCAAAGTGATAAAACATCGTCTCTGACAAGGTTTCATTAAACCGTAATCCTGTGTTAAACTGACTTCACTGTTTCATATTCAAGGATAAAGCATGATAGATACTGAGGCGAGCCGGTTAGATGCGATTAAAGCCTTAATTGCGGATGAAATAAAACGTGAAGACAAATCTGTTTGGCGTGAAATTTTCAACGACCCCTCTCTTGCTCCTCACAAAACAGACCCACAATTTGTATCTGCCGTTCTGAAATTACTGACTAAAGAAATGAATGAGGGTTATAAGCGCAAAGATGCCTATAACAGAGAGAAACGAAAAATAGGGAAAAGTGCCAAATATACACCGAACCAGATGTACATAAACGCTAATATCGGTAGATATATTTTCGCAGAATTCGGATGGCATGATCTGACGAAACATAGATTAAAAAGCAAAATTCTTACCGATCTTGCCGAGGCGTTTAAATTCAAAATTAAGCCGGAAGAAAACGAGTTGCAATTTTTGTCCCGCGAAGAAAGACGCAATTACCTCTCCCAAAAGAGCGATGAAGAATACAAAAGCCGCAATAACACAATGTTGATTGGCGGTCTCGGGATTATATTTTCGGTCGTCTGGTATGCCATTAAAAGGATGGGTTAAGTCTAATTTATAGCCCAATCTCTGCTCGCGCCTTTTTTGTCATGCGTGCAATCGCCATATGGTATGAGGCCGTTATATGCTCCCGCAACGCCGCATCATCGAGGCCGGGCTTTGCGTAATGCTGTATCCATTTCATACCGCGCGAAGCTAGGTAAGGCGCAGGGCGCAAGCCTTCCATATCGCGCATAACCTCATAACCTATTTCGGTTGCTTTAAAAGTCACTTGAAAAACACCGTCCTGTTCGCGGGCCATAGCAAAAAGTTTGCCGCCTACCTTCCAGACATCCGCCCCGCCCCATTGCACAATATGCTCGCTTTGAGAAAGCGTGGCGCAAAAATTATTATACTCACCCAAGGTCATGATTTCAGCTTACCTTTGCACTCACCTAAAACGGATAACCGAATAACTAACCCTCTTTAAAAACGGCTTTATCCATACGGGCGATATAATCGCTTAAGGGTTTAGAATTCACAATATAGGACTGTATAGGTGTCGGAAAAACGTCCGCAGACATGCCGTGTAAGAA
>CAZHPV010000037.1:0-24073 GCA_964534845.1 uncultured Caulobacterales bacterium | reverse complement strand
ATATTTGGTATTGTTCTATTGCATGAAGTTTTTACATGGCGCATAGCTATTGCCCTCGGGGTTATTCTTGCCGGAGTGATAATTTCTCGTATGGGCCCGCAAGCCACGACAGAAAACCTGTGACTACAAGTCTTTTAAAACAGAAAATGGATTTGAAGCGTCATCCGTTTGGGGCGCTTCTTTATCTGCATCCAAGCTAACAAGTCCGTGGTTAAGTGGTCCGTTTCCTTGGCCCAACTTTGGGGCTGTGCGTATGGCCTCATATACAAATTCGCGGGCAGCCAATACCGCTTGCTCTAAGGGAACGTCCAGCGACAAGCCTGCGGCAAGCGCACTCGCCAGTGTACAGCCTGTTCCGTGTGTATGACGCGTTCTTATACGCGGGCCGCTCATCATGCTGGCCCCTTCTTCTGTTACCAGAACATCGACCACCGTATTGCCCTCAAGATGACCGCCTTTCATCAAGACCGCATAAAGTCCCATATCGAGCAAGGCCTGCCCCGCCGCAGTCAGGCTATCGACGTCGTCAATTTCTATCCCTGTGAGCATTTTCGCTTCTGGCACATTCGGGGTAAGGACATCTGCCACGGGGATGAGACGGGATTTAAGCACCTCTATGCCGCCTTCGTTTAATAGGGTATCGCCTGATGTTGCGACCATGACTGGGTCGAGTATGACAAAGGCTTCACTGTCCGCTATTTCGTCTGCCACGGCCTCAATTATCGCTTCGTCGCCTAACATACCAATCTTGATGACATCGGCCCCTATATCAGACAGACAGGCGCGGATTTGCGCGCGCACAAGTTCAGCCGAGATAAGCTCGACCTGCTGTACGCCTAGCGTATTTTGCACCGTGATAGCTGTCACAGCCGTCATGGAATACGCACCGAAGGCGGCGCATGTTTTTATGTCAGCCTGTAATCCCGCCCCGCCAGAACTATCAGAGCCTGCGATGATAAGGACGCGACCTTTGGAAGGGTTTTCATCCATTCGCCATTGCCTCCCACACTTTTAAAGCCTGCACCGTCTCGCTCACATCATGAACGCGGAGTATATCAACGCCCTGCGCGGCTGACCATAGCGCCGCCGCAATAGAGCCGCCCAATCGGTCATCCGCTGCGCTCCCATCTATACGGCCAATAAAGCTCTTGCGGGAGGCTCCCATAAGCAAGGGGCAGCCAAGCGTTTTAAAGCTGGTAAGCTGATTGAAAATGGCGAGGTTATCGGCGTGGCGTTTCCCAAAGCCAATTCCGGGGTCCAGAGTAATCATCTCACGTTCAATACCTGCAAATTCACACGCATCAATGCGCTTGGCCAGCCAGTCTTTTATCTCGGGGACCGTTTCCGCGTAATGTGGATTATCCTGCATGTTTTCAGGCCTGCCTTGAGCGTGCATCAGAATAAGCGGACAGGCAAGCTCTGCAGCCATCGCTTCTGATCGCTTATCAAAAGTTAGGGCTGAGACATCGTTCCAAATGTCCGCACCTGCCAGAATAGCGGCTTCTGCCACTTCGGGTTTACGCGTATCAATGGAAATGACTGGCCCTATATCAAAATCCCGCGTGGCATCCCGCAGCTCGATAATTACGGGAACCGTGCGGCGAACCTCTTCCTTGACAGTGATTTGCTCGGCACCGGGCCTTGTACTTTCTCCGCCAATGTCGAGGATATCAGCCCCCGCATCTATAAGGTCAAGGCCTTGTTTGACGGCCAGATCAAGCTGGTCATACCGCCCACCGTCGGAAAAACTATCAGGGGTGACATTTAAAATGCCCATAACTTTGGGACGTTTAAACATGGCCATCGGTAAGCGGGCGAAAAATCTGGTTAAAAATAGACCTAGCTTTCAGCTTGGGTATCTCCAATGGGGCGCGGCTTACCTGTTTTCGGCACAGCTGACACTGAGGGCTTGCTTGAGGCGTCTGGCCGCTTGGGCTTAATGCCGTCCGAGAGCAGCACCGTGATCTCATCGCCAGAAAGGGTTTCATATTCAAGCAAAGCTTCCGCCAATGCGACCCAGTCTTTCTTTTTCTTTTTAAGAATTTTGGTCGCCGTATCATGGGCGTCAGTCACGAAACGTTTGATCTCGGACTCGATAAGCTTTGCCGTTTCCGGTGAAATAGAAGAGCCTCGCCCAATGCCCGGCATAAAGCTTTGCTGTTCCGTATCTTTATAAGCAATCGGACCAACCTCATCGGACAAGCCCCATTCTGTTACCATAGCCGTTGCAATACGCGTAACCTGTTCAATATCGGAACTGGCACCAGACGTAACCTTATCATATCCGAATTTAATTTCTTCGGCGGCTCGTCCACCCATTGCCATTGCCATACGGGCAATCATTTCCTGACGACTTTGTGAAATCTGGTCACGCTCGGGCATATATTGCACCATGCCCAAAGCCCGCCCGCGCGGAATAATCGTCGCTTTATGGATAGGCAGAGAGCCTTGCATGTTAAGGCCCACAATCGCATGACCGGCTTCGTGATAAGCAGTCATTTCCTTTTCCTCGTCGGTCATAGCCAATGTGCGGCGCTCCGCTCCCATCATGACCTTGTCCCTTGCATCTTCAAATTCACGCAAGGTGATTTTCAATTTATTGCGGCGCGCGGATAAGAGCGCCGCCTCATTAACCAGATTGGCAAGATCAGCCCCAGAGAAACCCGGCGTGCCGCGCGCAATATATTGTACGTCAACATCGGCTCCAATCGGCTTACCACGCATATGAACTTCAAGAATTTTCTCACGTCCCTGAATGTCAGGATAAGGCACCTCAATCTGACGATCAAAGCGGCCCGGACGAAGTAGCGCCTTATCGAGCACATCAGGACGGTTCGTTGCCGCAATAATGATAACACCTTCTTTTCCGTCAAACCCGTCCATTTCGACAAGGAGCTGGTTTAAGGTTTGTTCGCGTTCTTCATGGCCGCCAGATGTCCCGACACCGCGGTGGCGCCCGACCGCATCGATCTCGTCAATAAAGATAATACAAGGCGCGTTTTTACGAGCATCTGCAAACATATCGCGTACCCGCGACGCACCAACACCGACAAACATCTCGACAAAATCAGATCCGGAAATCGTGAAAAATGGTACACCAGCCTCACCTGCAATAGCACGGGCCAGCAACGTTTTACCCGTTCCCGGAGGGCCGATGAGTAAGGCCCCCGTCGGGATTTTTGCGCCCAAACGGGTGAACTTTGTCGGGTCCTGAAGAAATTCAACGACTTCTTTGAGATCTTCCTTGGCGCTTTGGACGCCCGCCACATCGTCAAATGTTACTTTTCCCTGTGTTTCTGTCAGTAATTTCGCTCGGGATTTACCAAAACTCATAGCCCCGCCACGGCCACCGCCCTGCATGGAGCGCATGAACATTAAAGCGATCCCGATTATCAAGATCATCGGAATGAGGCTACCCAGAATATTAATAAGCGGGCTCGTGCGCTTTAATTCCTTAAACGCATAAGGGACGTTACTTTCTTCAAATAATTCCGCTGGTTTATCGCTATATCTCGCCCCGACAACTCGAAACGGATCACCATTGGACATTTTCCCGACAATAACACCGCTATCTGAATCAATCTCTGCAGATATAATCGCACCGCCTTTTACTTCCTTGGACAGCTCGGAATAGGTCATCACATTATTTGTGGTAGGTTGCAGCGAATTTTGCGACATTGAGATCATAACAAAAAACATTGTTACGATCAGAGCCCAAATAGCTAAGTTACGCATAGATATATTCATAGTCTTATTCCAAATCCGGGCAAAAGCGCTTTCAGTCTCTATATAGGTAATAGCTATACAAAAGGTAAGTCTTTCTCACACAAATAATATAGTTTTGTTGTGTTAGACGAATAAAATATCTGTGAGGCGCTGGGACAGTAATGATTTTACTGTAAAGTCTGGCTGGTTAACCTCTCCAAAAGTCAAATTGCCCGAAACGGTATTATAATGCACTGGCAAAGAGGGCCGCGCTGCGTCTGGCAGGGATTTTAATCGGTCTGCCATTTTTTGTTTCTGATGCTTAAACTTTTTCGTCCCAGTAATTTCACGTCCTGCAAAAGGCAAGGCACATAAGGCGATAGTTTGCCAATCGGAACGGGTGGCCTGCACGGAAAAGCGATTATCCCATATCCACCCGCAGCCATGGCCCATTGAATTTAGTGCAAATGGATCATGCAGTTTTTCGTGTGTGTCGATTGACTGCGCGGCTTTACGCACTTTGCGCGCGGAAAAGCGCATGTCGCGCACCATAATATATCCGTTTTTACGGGGCGCAATTTTACATCCCCCTAATGTGGCCCCCTTAAAACCCGCTGATTTCATACGCTCTCTAAGGCCGTATATTTTATCGCGGGCAATATGACGGTGTGAACCACCAACACACCGAACCAAGTGATAGAGAAGCTGGCTAGGCGGGATTTGAGAAAATAAGAGATAGCCGTCCGCGTGCAAATCCAAATTCCGGACTACCCATTCACGCATCATGTCCTTTTCCTCGCCCAGACCTTTTTGCAACTCAGATACGGGTTCAAGCATTACGGCTTTCATAACCGGATGTTGTTTGAGATATTGGCGGGCGGCAATGCGCGTAAAGTCGGTGTTTTCATTCGAAGGATCGTCCACATAAGGGCAATCATGTAGGCGGTTATAATCACGCAAACTTTGACGCGATATATCAAGCAAAGGCCTCACCAATGTAACGCTCGACAATTCCGGCCAAAGGCTATGCCTTGAAATCGGGGTCATAACGGCCGCGCCGCGCCAATCCGTATTTCTTTCATAACGCATGAAAGCCGTTTCAGCCTGATCATCTTGTGTATGCCCCGTTAGCAAATAGGATATACCCGCTTGGCGGCACGCCTGACCTAACAGGCCATAACGGGCCTTACGGGCTTTTTCTTGCAAGCCCGATGTCAAACCTATTGGAGGGTTCCATTCAAGAGTTTGGGCTTCTAGGCCGAGCGACTGCGCATAGGTCTTGGCTTGACGGGCTTCTTCGCCTGAGCCTTTTCGCAAGCCATGATCAACGATAAAAACACGCTTTAATGCTGGATGATCCCTTAAGGCTTGCAAAAGAGCCGTGCTGTCGCCGCCGCCGGAGTAAGCGACCGCAAAGCCGTTAGAGGTCGTTATATCCGGGCACAAAGCCCCAAGCTTCTGATTTAAATAAGGGGTAAGGTCCAGAGCTAGCATCCGGCGCGGGAATTTTCGACCCGAACCTTATCGCGCAGAAATTCATCCGCCTCAGGGAATTGCGCCGGGAAACTGGCTAAAGTTTGACAAGCCTCTTCCTGATTACCAAGTTGGTTAAGCGCAGCCGCTAACTTAATCATAGCCTCCGGTGCTTTGGGCCCTGTCGGGTCCTTACGCATAGAAGCAATATAAGAATCTGCTGCATCAGTATAGCCACCGCGTACATAATATGTCTCGCCCAACCAATAGCTAACCTCGCCGATATCAGGCGCTTCAGGCTGAAATTCCAAATATTGTTTGAAAGCAGTTTGCGCACCGGCAAAATCACCTTCAGCAAGTTTCTGCTTACCCGAAGCCGGTAATTCTGAAAGATCGGTATAGGATTGCTGCACACCTATTGTGGCTTCACGATAAACAGGTGCATTGGGGACTTCGCTTAGCCGCGTTGTCTCTCCAGTGGAGTAAGTCGTGGATGGCGAATATGAGGGAGAGGACGATACCGTCCCATCATAAGTCGTGCCGTCATAGGTCTGAGTCCCGCCGTAAGTCTGGTCGCCGCCATAGGTTCGGCTTGTTGTTCTGGACGACTTTTCTGCATTGACAAGGTCCACAGCATCAAGGTGGATTTCCATACGATCGGATAATGCCTGCAATGCCTGCAGGTCTTCTTGTAAAGCTGCATTTTCCGAGCTGAGATTATCCCGTTCAAATCGCAAGCGCTCGACCTCTCCGGTCAAATTTCTTACGGACGTTTCCAATCCGTCCATGCGTTGCATAAGGCGTTCCGCCGCCGGGTCTCCTGTCAATAACCGGCTTTCTAAAACATCTATACGCTCAGAGAGAGCTAAGCTCTGCGCCGCAAGTTCTTTTTTGCTTTGCGCATAAACAGGGCTCGCGACCAGAAAAGACGTCGTGGTTAAAAGTAAAGCAAATCCGCGCATAAGGTCTCCAATATACACCAAATAAAAAGTCAGACTACAGACACATCATCTGTTTAGCCTGACTATCATGGTGAAAATAGGGCGGATTGCATTAAAAGGCGGTTAACAAATGCATAACACCGCCTCTTATCTGCTTTACCGTGTCAAACAATTTATCCAATCGTGCCTGAAACGAGATTCGTGTAACTATTGCGGTTACGCGCCCAGCCATCATCACTTGAGCGGCCATCTATCGGACGCTCTTTACCGTAAGACACTGTAATCAAACGATTGGGCTTAACACCCAGATTGACAAGATAATCCTTTACGCTATTTGCGCGCCGCGCACCTAATGCAAGGTTATATTCGCGGGTCCCGCGCTCATCTGCATTCCCCTCAATAACAACTCTAACCCTTTCATATTGGTTGAGCCATTCGGCTTGCTTACCAAGCGTAGCGCGCGCCTGCGCATTTAAATCATGTCGATTATAATCGAAATAGACACGGTCATCTCCCGCTTGATAGGCGAAATCGGCTGCTGAACCTGCAATGGGCAAATTAGGATTGGTTACGGGAGCTACGATCGGGGCCTGGGTAACGCGTTCTACCGGAGCCGGTTGTACAAATACAGGCTCAGGTGTCGGCTCAACAGTAGGTGCTTGCTGCGCCACAACGGGTTCAATAACCTGATCAGGCGTAGACGCACAAGCGCAAAGGGAGACAACAGATAGTGCTAGAGCGAGATGTTTGAGTGTCATTATAGTCCTCATTTTATATTTTTTGTTCTTGGGAACAGTTAACTATTCCACGGCCATTCAATCAAGCCTAAAATGCTCACCTTGTCGTGAGAGCTCATTTCATGGGACGGTTTGTTCGCATATTTGCCAAAAAGGACAAAATTAAGGCAAAATTGGCGACCAAGCTGGATCAGAGGCTTGTCCGGGCGTTGGCATTTTACGCAGATTGCGTCCTGAAAGATCGATAGACCAGACTTCACTTTTAGCGTTTCGGCCCTGAGATTCACGGCTAAACAGTATAACGCGTCCATTTGGCGACCATGTCGGTCCTTCATCCAGATAGCTGGTGGTCAAAATACGCTCACCTGACCCATCTGTATTCATAACACCGATTGAAAACTGCCCGTTTTGGCTTTTAACAAATGCAATCAGATCACCCCGCGGTGACCAAACCGGCGCAGAATATCGTCCTTTGCCAAAGCTGATACGTTTAACGTTACTACCGTCTGAGCGCATAGTATAAAGTTGCGGGGAGCCGCCGCGGTCAGAGTTAAAGACAATGTCGCGTCCCGTCGGAGCGTAGCTGGCGGAAACATCAATAGCAGGATCAGTCGTCAAACGCGTTGTCGATCTGGAAGACAGGTCCATGACATATATATCGCTATTACCTCGGCGCGACAACGTCATAATGACCTTATCGCCCTTAGGAGAGAAGTGCGGCGCGAAAGTCATTCCCGGAAAGTCACCTAGAATTTCACGTCGTCCGGTTTCAATATCCAATAAATAAATTTGCGGAACCGCGCTTTCATAAGACATAAACGTGATTTTCTGCGCATTAGGCGAGAAACGCGGGGTTATAACTGTACGCGAACCGGAAAGAAGCATTTGAGAATTGGCACCATCCTGATCCATAATCGCCAGACGCTTTCGTCGGTCCGTTTTCGGACCCGTTTCATCGATAAAGACGATACGGCTGTCAAAATAGCCCGCCTCACCTGTCAATTTTTCGTAAATAGCGTCTGAAACCTTATGGGCAATACGCCGCCAATTATCCGTCGTCGTAGCAAACCTTAGCCCGGCTAATTGTTGGCCGGCAAAAATATCCCATAATCGAAATTCCACCCGTAAGCGCTGATCTGTTTCCATTACAATACGGCCAGAGACAAGGGCCTCGGCCCTAATGACGCGCCAATCCGCGAAAGTAGGTTGGTAATTAATGTCAGTTTGACGCTCAATAAAGGAGGCAGGGTCGAGCGCTTTGAACAAGCCGGAACGCTCAAGATCGGCTCTGACAACGCCTGCAAGGTCCTTACCAATCTGCGATACGCGCGCATCCGTGGTTATAAATTCCGGAATAGCAATTGGCGTAGGGTCAAGATTTCCTTTTGTAATATCCACTTGTAGCTGGGCACTCGCTGCGCCAGGATTGAGCGCAATAAAAGCTGTTAGAAACACAATAATATAAGTGAAAAAACGTTTCATAGTTTTCCTTTTCGCGGCCGATTAAGCCTATTGAGTCTAGACATCGGGTCGGAAGCTTAATTCCATATCTTTCCAAACACCATATTTTTCAGCAGGTAAAAAATCATAAGGCGCACATTTTGACACGGCCCGTAACGCTCTTTGCGCCGCAATTTTTAAATATTCGTTCCGCGAGGTATTAATACGCACTTTATCAAGTAAGGATGCATTTTTAACAGTCCCATTTTCATTAAGTTGCACACGAACTCTCACAATCAGTTCCTCAGGATTTTTTGCATCGGCCGATATACGCCAACACTGATACATACGGGATTGCAGTGCATCGACCTCGCTTAAGGTCAAATCACTGCCCAATCCGGCTTCCGCTCGAGCTACTTTGGCAAAAGCGTAGCGATTTTTCTCTGATTCTAAAGCGACTTGTTGATTTTTCTCTGGTTGGGTCTTGCGGGATTTGTCGATAAGATTGGCAATATTATTGAGATTAAAAGCCGGAGGCTGAGGGCTATCCTCTGGTTCATTTTCTAAAACATCCTCAATTTCAGGATCGATAAGCTCCTCAACTTCCTCAGGAAGCGCAGCCTCCGCTACTTTAACCTCTACCGGCTCAGGCTGATTTAACAAAGTTTCAGCCTCTTCATCTGGCGTGGTTTCGACCGGCGTTTCAGGTGGACGTTCTGGCGTAAGAGGGGTTTCCACCTCCTCCTTTATATCTTCCGGAGTGTCGGCCTTTAACGCGGCGCGTATATTGGTCTCATCTGCGACCGAAATAATTTCGACAGGGATAACCTTTCCTTCGGACACGGGTACAATATTATTTGAGAAGACGAGTAAACCGCCAAAAATTATCCCGCAATGCAAGAGGATGGATATCGGTAAACCATATGTCATAAATCTATTGCTGTATCGGGTCCGTCACCAATCCCAGATTTGAAAACCCTGCCTGATTAACCCGCGCCATAACTTTCATAACCGCGCCGTAATCACTGGCTTCATCTGCCCTCAGATAAATGCGTTCATCATAGCCATTGGCGGAAATCGCGACGAGCCGCGACGCCAAATCATCAAGACCGACTTCCGTATCCTGCAAGAAAATATCTCCTGACTGATTAACAGTGATCGTAATGGGCTCTTGTTTGGAGGGTAAAGACTTAGCATCTGTTTTAGGCAGCTCTACGGGCACGCCGACAGACAATAAGGGCGCTGCGATCATAAAAACGATAAGCAGCACCAACATCACATCCACCAAAGGCGTTACATTTATTTCAGCATTTAGCTTATTACGCCGTGTTCGGCGACGAGAACGCTTTGAATTTCCTAAACTTACACCCAAAAGTTAAGCTCCCTTGCTTATTTTACGCGACAATATCGCCGAAAGCTCGTCTGCATAACCTTCCAATCGCCCGGCATATTTATCAACATCATTTGAGAACTTATTATAAAAGATAACCGCGGGGATCGCTGCAATCAGTCCTAATGCCGTCGCAAATAGAGCCTCCGCAATACCCGGCGCCACGACGGAAAGGTTCGTATTTTGCGACACTGCAATCGCTCTAAACGCATTCATAATACCCCAAACTGTTCCGAACAAGCCGATGAAAACCGATGCTGAACCCACAGTAGCCAAAACCGACAAACCGCCTTCCACCTTTGAAATTTCGCGGTTCACGACTAAAGACATGACACGGTCAATCCGCTCACGGGTGGACAGAATGGCCGCGTCACTTTTAGGATTTTTCTTGCTTTCGTTCCATTCGCGCATAGCTGCCGCAAACACACGCGCCATTGGGTCTTTGGCATCGCTTGCCAAACCCTTCTCCAATTGGTCCAGCGTACGGCCAGACCAGAACGTTTCCTCAAAATTTTCCGCACGCTTTTTAAGCGTTCTGAAGGTCATTATTTTTTCAATTGCAATCGCCCATGACCACAAGGACGCCATAAGCAGAATAATCATAACGGCTTTAACAACCCAATCGGCTCTCAAAAAGAGAGAGAAAAAAGAAAAATCGCCAGCATTTGCCGGTGCTAGGCTGGTGGCTTGGGTAATGAATTCAATCAACATGTTTATTGGTCTTTCCGTCAGAGCCTATTAGATTCGGTTTCTATTTAAAACCATATGTCAGTTATCTGCCAATTAACAGCCTGTAAGATAGCTATAGAAACAAATTGTTAACTATGAGCTTATAATCACCGATCACTGCTATTTCCCTGTATATTTTGGGTAAAACTACCCATCTAAGTCACAATTAAACCATTTTTTGTGATAAGGTGTGTCCTATAAAAGGAGAATCCAATGACTTTCAAGCGCCTCACCCTGTTAGTGACTTTGCCAGTTTTTTTTGCGGCCTGTGAAACAACGCCTGAACCCGCACCGGAAGTTGTTGTTATAACCCCTAAACCGATTCAAACTTGCGCACCCGTTTCGGCCTTGCAGCAGGTTATCATCCCGGCTGAAACCAAAATCCAATTTGCTATAACCCAGATTGACAACCCACCCTATGAACCTATTGAACGCAAGGTCAAGCAGGTTAAAGTCGTCAAACAGGCTGAAATCATCTATGTCGATAGCGAAGGCAAGCAAGTCCTCGATATTTGTGAGTCTGTTCCCAGAGGCCCAACAGGCCCGGGTATTGGCGAGATCATCCCCGACGCTTAAAACAGTTTAATCGATTGGGCTGCCCCCTAAGGGTCAGCTTGCTTTAAAAATAGACTTCCAGCACTTTATCGAGGCGGCGGCGTACAAGAGCTGTCAGTTTTTGTAGGCCGTAATGGTCGAGAACAGCACGGTAAATATCCTCACGCCCCATAAATTCATCTTGCGCTCGAATTTCCAAGGCGAGAGCCGCCAGCTCACTCATCGGGATTTCAGAAAACCCGCGCTTCCCTAAGGACCGCACAATAACTGAGGGTTGATCTGGCAAACGTACAATCCAGCCGACGCTATCATCTGGCCCGTCAATCTCACTATCGTCCTCGCGTTCCATCACAATATGGCCTGCTTTTACGCCCTCAAGCAGAGCGCGCTCGCAGCGTTTACGTACGCTTGCCACAATCTTTTGAACCCCGCTTGCTTTAGCATAAGTTTGGAAAAGGCTTAGCGCCTGCATTGGCCCCTCACTCGCCAAGATTTCCGTCATACCGTGCATATATTGGGCTTGAGACGCTCGTCTAACATCCGCTGTCGCGCGTTCCGGCCACTGTATATAGTCTGAATATGCAATTTTTAACATAAGATACCTTTCTCATCTTATCGTTGTCATACCCCGGAAAAGTAAGATTATGGCGTTAAAGTTAATCCTTTAATAAATAAGGCACGAGCTTATCCATCATCTCTTTTGGGGCACGTCTGGGGCGTCCCGTTAAATCTATACAGGCCGCCTCGCTATCCGCCGTTAATATAAGCTTTTCGTTTCGAAATATCTTCTGCGTCACGAGGAGCCGCGCGCCCTTAAAACTATCATATGTTGTCATAACAGACAGCACATCATCAATTTTGGCACTAATCTTATAATCCAGATTGATTTTACGAATTACAAAAGCCAAAGGCGGGTCTCGCTCTAGGAGTTCGGCGTGACCGATACCCGCCAATCTGAAAAAGCTTGATCGCGCCCGCTCCAGAAACCGCAGATAATTTGCGTAATATACCACACCGGAGAAATCCGTATCCTCATAAAAAACACGGATAGGGTAATAGTGCTCCCGGCCTTCGAAATATCCCATAGGCGGGATATCGCGGGCCATTAAGTGGTTATCATCAACCATTTATAAAATTCTAGAGAATTTTTTTCATGAGACCGAGCATCTTATGGGTCGCCGGACCGTAGGGTGGATGCAATTTCTTGCCTTGGCTTAATTTACTTTGGTAAAAAACGCCTTTCATATGTGAGAAAGATTGGAAGCCCGCCTCACCGTGATAAGCCCCCATGCCTGAGGGGCCTACGCCGCCAAATGGAATATCTTCTTGTATCACATGCCAAGCCGCATCATTAATGGTCACGCCCCCAGAAATACTTTCATTTAAAACACGGTCTCGCTTAGTCTTGTCTTCGCCAAACCAGTAAAGCGCTAACGGCCGCTCTCTTTTTTGGACATAATCCAGAGCATCATCCAGTGTCTCTGACGCGACGACAGGAAGGAGCGGGCCAAAAATTTCTTCCTGCATAATTTTCATATCCGGCGTTGTCTCGGTCACAACCGTCAACGGGACTCGGCGCTGTTTAGCGAGTTCCTGCTTATCATCATCACCCGCAACCCGTATCTTCGCCCCCTTATTTTCGGCGTCCTCCAGCAAGGTTTGCAAGCGGGCATAATGAGCATCCGCAATGATTGACGTATAATCATCATTGCCGGCAATCTTTGGATAAAAAGTCTCGGCCTGCTTGATGAGGCTATCTGAAAAACCCTCTATTTTCGCCTGAGGCATTAAAACATAATCTGGTGCAACACAGGTTTGTCCTGCATTCAAAAGCTTGGCATTCGCAATGCGCGGCACTGTGAGCGACATATTTGCACTCTCGTCAATAATGGTGGGGGATTTTCCGCCTAGCTCCAATGTGCAAGGCACGAGATTGTCTGCCGCCGCCTTGGCGACAATACGCCCAACATTAGTTGAGCCCGTAAAGACAAGATGATCAAATGGCAAAGATGAAAACGCACTGGCAACGTCTACACCGCCCAAAGCGACATAAACCTCATCATCGGAAAAGACTTTCCCAAGAACGAATTTTAAAAGTTCGGAAAATCTAGGCGTGTATTCACTCGGCTTGATCATAGCCCGATTCCCCGCCCCCAAAGCGCCTACCAAAGGCATTATGGCCAGTTGCAAGGGGTAATTCCACGGGCTGATAATCCCGATGACACCGAGCGGTTGCGGGACAATCCGATTTTTAGCTGGCAAATATTGCAAGGCCGTCGGTGCCTTGCGTATACGCATCCATTTGGGCGTATGCTTGATTGCGTGGCTAATCCCTCCTTGAATGACCATAGTTTCCGCTAAAATCGTTTCTTCTGCCGCGCGGTGGCCAAAATCCTTAGAAATCGCTTGAACAAACTCATCCTCGTGAGATTTAATAATATCCCCCAGCTTTTGTAAATTCGCCTTACGTTTAGCCCAAGGCATATTAGGGGCTTTATCAAAAGCCGCTTTCTGCGTGGAAAGAATGTTCTTTAACTGAGCGGCGGTCGGACTGCCTTTAAATTGCGTATCTAGATTTATTCGAACCATCACTCGCTCCTGTTTTATAGTTTTCGCAAAGCAAATCCGCACCTATATTTTTTCATTATTCCTCGAGGGCGAATGCGCGCGAAAATGTTTTGAACTTTACTCTTATACGCATATTAGATGCACAGCTTCAAACTGTTGTCAATCTTTGGACGTCTCTTGATTTGCATCATCAAACAAGGTTGGTGCCAAGTCCAAAACCGGCGCCTTAAGACCCAGATGCGCAAAGGCCCGTTTAGTTGCAACCCGTCCTCGTGGAGTGCGTTGCAAAAACCCCTTCTGTATCAAATAAGGCTCAATCACATCTTCCAAAGCATCACGCGCCTCAGAGAGAGCCGCTGCCAAAGTATCAGCCCCCGTCGGCCCGCCACCAAACATTTCGCAAAGGGCATGTAGGTAACGCATATCCTGCTTATCAAGCCCAATATCATCAACACCCAAACGCTTTAACGCCCGATCTGCTGCCTCCTTGTCTACTTTGTGAAAGCCTTCATCTTCGGCTAAGTCACGCACACGGCGCAGTAAACGTCCGGCAATACGCGGTGTGCCCCGAGACCTGCGGGCAATTTCCCGCCCCCCGTCCAGCGTCATTTCCATTGATAATTTTCCTGCCGCCCGAAGCACGATTTTTGTTAGCTCCGCTTCGTCATAAAACTCAAGCCGGATGGGTATACCGAATCTGTCGCGCAACGGTGTCGCGAGTAATCCTGCCCGTGTTGTTGCGCCGATCAAGGTAAAGGGTGCCAAATCAATTTTTATCGAGCGGGCCGCTGGCCCCTCACCGATTATCAGATCCAGCTCATAATCTTCCATTGCCGGATACAGGACTTCTTCTACGACAGGGTTAAGACGGTGGATTTCGTCAATAAATAATACATCGCGCGGTTCGAGATTAGTCAGAAGCGCAGCCAAATCACCCGCCTTGGAGATTACGGGGCCTGACGTAGCGCGGAAGTTCACCCCTAATTCACGCGCCACGATTTGAGACAAGGTTGTCTTGCCTAGCCCGGGCGGGCCTGAAAGCAGAAGATGGTCCAACGGTTCTTGGCGCCGCCGCGCCGCCTCTACATATACTTTAAGATTTTTTATAGGGCCTTGCTGACCCACAAAATCGGAAAACGTAAGAGGTCGCAGCGCCTTATCTCGCCCGTCCCCTAATTGTGCCTCCCCGCCTATTATGCGGTCTTGCGCATTATGGCCTGATCCATCCATTACGAATTAAGCTCCTTAAGCGAGACTCGAATAAGCACGTCCAGTGAGGGCGCTGCCTCGAAAGAACTATAAGCGCCCGCCACCGCCCGTAACGCCTCGGATTGCCCAAAACCTAAATTAGCGAGGGCCGATATCGCATCATTGCGCAGTTTCATATCGGAGGCCCCCTCACCCGTAGCGGCATTAACCGACCGTGTTTCGCCTTGATCTTTAGTTAGCGGCAAAAACCCTCGCCCCGAAGGGGCTGCCTTGCCCGATAGTTCCATGACGATGCGACCCGCCAGTTTCGGCCCCACACCTGATGCGCGTGAAAACGCCGTCTTGTCTTCCAGATTGGCTGCCGAAAAAATATCACCCGGCGTAAGTATATCCAATATAGCCAAAGCCGCTTTTGGTCCCAGTCCTTGAACCGTCTGCAAGCGGACAAACCAGGCCCGTTCTTCCTCGGAATGAAAGCCAAACAAAGTAATAGCCTGTTCGCGCACATGGGTTTCGACATGAAGGCTAACGCTCCCTCCAACCTCGAGATTTGCCAGTGTCCGACTGCCGCATTGCACAAGATATCCGACACCCCCTACGTCAATTATCGCTTCACCTGAACCTGCCATCAGGCATGTCCCGCTTAACATGCCAATCATCCGACCCTCCGGTAGAGCGTACCACCCGCATTCACACGGTGCGCATGGCAAATAGCGATTGCCAAAGCATCGGACGCGTCCCCCGCCTTAACCCCGCAGCCCGGCATAAGGACATTCATCATATGTGCGACTTGGTGCTTATCGGCACTGCCTGTGCCCACGACCGATTTTTTTACCGATCTGGGAGAATATTCCCCAATACCTAAGCCTTGGGTACTTGCTGCCAACAAGCAAGCCGCGCGGGCCTGCCCCAGCTTTAGCGCTGAAGACGCATTATTCTTCATGAAAGCCTCTTCAATCCCAGCTTCAATGGGTTCATGTAAATCAATTATATCAATAAGCGTTTCAAAAATGTCATTAAGTCGGCTTGGTAAGGCCGCTTTAGAATTGGGACGGATAACACCGTGGGCAATATGGCGTAATTTAGTCCCTTCCGCTTCAATCACACCCCACCCGCACGCGACAAGTGACGGGTCAATTCCCAATATCCGAATCCGGTTTTGCATATAAGAACAGTAGGGGAACATTTGCCCTCTGCCAAGACAAAAGAGGTTAACGCGCATTAACCATAAATAGGGGCAATCTATTACAACACCTCAAATATTACAAAAAGTTAATGATTATCACGAAATTATCACGAAAGTCTCTCTTTTGATTTTATTGTATGAATCGACGCACTGGGACACATTAGCCTAATGTCTCATAATCCTCTTTGAGACAAACCCGCCTCATTCCCTTAACGAGGCATATCTAATTGAGTTCCCTTCTCAAATTAGAATTTAACGGGACTGCTTCCCCTTTTGCAGTCCCGTTTTAATTTAAATGCACAGCACCTATAAATCTAAACCGTCCTAACACCCTAAATGTGGCACGTTTACGCCTTAATTGATACAAGCCGCCACAATTCCTACATATTCCACTAAAATTGCCCTTAAATCAGCATTATCGCGGCCTAACTCCGCCCAAATTACCCCGTAAATAAAAGTCATCAACAACTTAAATATCCATGAAGGGCTTGGACATGATGACATTTTTAAAAACACTTACCGCAACGACAATCCTGTTAGGAACAACCGCCTTTTCCGCAAACGCAACAATTAACCCTATAGAAAACCAAACGCGCTACGCCTCTAAATCTTTTCTCTCCGCAAATTATAGCGATACAAACGCGATAAAGACCCAAAGCGCTATCGGGGTCGCCCGTCTTAGCAAAGGCCGTCTCATATCTACACCACTGCGTGAACAAGCAGACTGGGATAATCTTTCTTCACAAAACGCTATCGCCTATCAGCCTATTAGTGTTGGTGGCTATCTCAACAATGTTCCGGCTATTGATTTAAATAGTACAGACACAACGAATAAAATCGACGAGATACGCCTAACCGCACGTGATCAAGGTCTGGACTATGTCATAGTTTACGGATTTGGCGCAGATGCAAATTGGGCCAGTATTGGCGGCCAGTCCTTAAACGAAACAGGTCTGGAAGTCCCAGCCGGTACACCAGCATGGCAGCGCGGAGAAGGTAAAGCTCTCCTCATAAATACCTATACCGGGAAAGTCGTCGGCTCTGCTATTACTGGATTTGACGAAGTTGAACCCGGAGCTGAAATTCTTGCGCGTCGGATGAGTGCGATGATCGGTAGTTAGCCTCTCTCTACGCCAAAATCGCAAAGCGGGTCTGTCCCCACAGGCCCGCTTAACTTTATGATGCGGCTTGCTCTTCTAATTTCGCAAGCGCCTCTTCTGTCATTTCAAAATTGTGATAGACATTCTGAACATCATCACAATCTTCCAGCGCTTCTACGAGCCTGAAAACTGCACCGGCATTATCTGGATTATCAATATCGTTTTGAGCCTTCCAGATGAGATTAACCGATTTCGCTTCCCCAAAAACCTTTTCCAGCTCGGCCGCCACAGCGCCCAAATCATCCCGCGCTGAAAAAACGGTATGCACGGGCTCATAATCAGAAAAACTATCTTCATTTGGCGGATCGGTTTCCACGTCATCCGCTCCCGCCTCAATCGCGGCTTCCATCATGCCGTCTTCATCAGCAACCTCAAGCGGATATTCAATCTTGCCTACCTGATCAAACATAAACGCAACGGAACCACTTTCCCCCAAATTTCCGCCATTTTTTGAAAAAGCCGTCCGAACCGCCATGGCTGCCCGGTTCTTATTATCGGTTGAGGCCTCTACAATAAAACCAATACCGCCTGGTCCGAAACCTTCATAACGAATTTCCTCATAATCGGCACTATCACCCCCTGCACCTTTATCAACAGCCCGCTTAATATTGTCCTTGGGCATGGATTGCCCCTTGGCATTATTTATCGCCAAACGCAGGCGCGGATTCATATCCGGATCCGGACCCCCGATTTTCGAAGCGATAGCAATATCCTTCGCAAGTTTGGAGAAGAGTTTTGAGCGCAATTTATCCTGACGACCTTTTCGGTGTTGGATATTTGCCCATTTGGAATGGCCTGCCATGAGGTCTCCTATATTGACATGGTGTTAATGTGCTTGCTGTTTAAGCGATTGCTCAAAAAGACGCAAGGCACGGACAAAGAGATTATGAAAACCCCGCCGCGACGCTTTCCACACACTACGAATTAGATATAGTGCCTTTATGAACCTCAAATCGCTTTTGTCCCGTTTTGATTATAGCCCTTACCTAAGGGACTTGCGGGCGAGTCACCCCAAAACAGTCTTAACCTTTAAGGGGCTGCTTGGTTTAACCGAAACCTGCCTCAATGACCTTCGCGACTTGGACGTTGGCCAGAACGGGTTTGGTGATACGCTTTTAGACATAAAGGACCGTTTTGCTTTGGGATGGAGCGCATTATTTTTGTCGGAAGACGTCCATTTTGAAGGGCTCGGAGAGCTACAAAGCCGTTTTGCAGCTCTTACGATAGATAAGGCCCTAAACGCCGCTTGGTACATAGAAGCCAAAGCGTTGAAGATCGAACCCGCCCAGACACCGCTAAAAGGTCTCACCGTATTCGGCCTTGGAAAGCTCGGCGGTTTTGATTTGAACTTCTCTTCAGATGTGGATTTGATTGCTTTTTATGACCCCGATATATTTCCGGTCTCGCCTAACCGCGGGCCGGGCCATATCAGTCACAAAATTTTACAGCGCATGACACAGTTTCTTAAACCGCGCGACCACGCTAATTTTGTCTGGCGGGTGGATTGGCGCTTACGCCCCGAGGCCTCAACCCGCCAACTTGCCATGACGTATGAAATGGCAGAAACATTCTATTTCTTTAGAGCTCTGCCGTGGCATAGGTTGGCATTAATGAAGGCACGACCTATCGCGGGCGATATAGAGCGAGGCGAAGCTTTTTTAAAAACAATAAAGCCCTTTATCTGGCGTAAAAATCTTGATTACCGAACACTTGATGAACTCGCGCATTTGAAATCACGGATAAATCTGGAACACCCAACACTGCGCCAAGAACGCGCGCAAAACCAACCTATTTTAGAGGACCCGAGCGGGTTTAATATCAAACTAGGACAAGGCGGCATTCGGGAAATTGAATTTATCGCTAATGGACAACAGCTTCTCTGGGGGGGCAGGCAAGCTGATTTGCGTACACCTAACACGCTTATAGCCTTGGAACGCCTTAGCCAATTTGGCAAAATTGATAATAAGATAAAAACAAAGCTTTGCGCGATCTATAAACGTCACCGGCGCATAGAAAACGCCTTGCAAATGCTGGATAATCAACAAACCCATCTCATAGCGAATACCGACGAAAAACACACAGCGCTGACACATTTACTCGGAATGAATTGGTCAGACTTCAGCGCGCAAATTTATGCGGATCGACGGTTTGTCTCGGAAGAATTTTCTGGGATGTTTGATGGCGACACACGCAATCAACCGGTTAAACCTACGTCAGAAAACAGCGCTTCGCTTACAGGCGAAACGCTTGATGAGCTTCTGGAGAGCTTGCCGGCCTCCTCACGTGAGACCGTCAATATGTGGTTAGCCGGATTTCGACCCATGCGGAGCGGGCATGAATATGACCATCTATTCACCGCATTGGGACACAGATTGGTCTCCACGCTTGTGGAAAGCCATATTAACCCTGAGGAAGCCATTGGTAGCGTGCAGACTTTTTTGAAAGACGTGTCACGGTCAGACCAATATTTACACCTTTTGGCCCGTCATGACACGCTGGTAGAAAAACTTATTCCGCCATTGATACACTCACCCCATATGACAACCCTGCTACAGCAATCACCGCATATTATAGATATTTTTCTGACTCCCCAGACGGGTCTAAATACAGATTTTATCTTCGCTGATCAGGATTTTGAAACGCGACTGGAAAGACTAAGACGATTTGTAAACGAAAACCTGTTTCAATTTTACACCGCCTTCATGCAACCGCAAACGACTTCTAAGGGCACCACACCCGACATTTTACATCAAAATCTAACGCTACTGGCCGAAAAGACCCTACAAGCAACGCTTAAAATTGTCGAAGATGACATGTCATTCGATAGCTTACCCCTTAGCGTAATCGCCATGGGAAATCTGGGTTCAAAACTCATGGCCCCTCAATCCGATCTTGATCTCATTTTCATTTTTGATGATAGCATTGACCCGCAATTATCCCATCAAATCGTCCGAAAGCTCAGAACGGTTTTAACCGCAAAGATGAGCGAAGGTATTGCCTATGAGCTTGATATGCGCCTGAGGCCTTCGGGGCGCTCGGGTCCGCCCGCCGTTTTGCTACGCAGCTTTAAAGACCATCACACTATGCGCGCTCGAAACTGGGAACATATAGCCTTGCTTCTGGCTCGCCCTGTTGCAGGTCATGCGGCCTTGGGCAACAAAGTTATGAATATAAAGTCCGAAATATTGGAACGCGGCAGAGATAAATCCCAATTCCTAAAGGATGCCAAATCAATGTGGGAGCGCATATCCACACAGCGCCTAACCGCCACGCCACCCGCAATATTGTCCTCAAAGCTAAGACCGGGCGGGCTTATGCAAGCCGAATTTGTCCAAGCCTGCTTTCGCATTTTAAACCCGAACACCCAGACAGATTTGACTGAGCACATCCAGTTCTGGTCTGGTCTGCAATTATGGGAACGCCTCTTGGGTCTGACTGGACATTCAGTACTAGAGATTCCAGAATTTTACGCCCGTCAGATTATGTCTCACTTTAAAGTCGAAGCCCTGTCCGATCTCGAAACGCTACAGACCAAACATATAGACTCGGTGATGACCTATCATGATGACTTATTCGCCGGTATTGCTCCCCTTACAGATCATGAGGAAGCGCGGGTAATTTGGACAGACGCTAACAGCGATTAGGACGAGCTTGCACCCTCTTCCATATCCCAAAACTCGCGAATGCGTCGGTCCATATCAGAGCCAATATTAAACCAAGCGGTTTGATTGTTAAAACTATCCATGATGAACAGACGATCTTCGCGTTGCATAGTTTGGCTTAAGAGATTGCGTAACTCATTTGCTGTCGTTTGGGTTTTTAACAACCAAACCGTATCACCTATACGTTGTGCCACGCCCTGCTTTTGAATGGCTTTTAGAAAACCCATAGCATGTCCAGATCTAAACTCTGCCATAACGAGTAAGACTATAGTTGCGTCGTCTCCTGTAGGTTCACGCCTTTGCGGTCTGATAGTTTGCACTGGTTTTTGCGGCGCTGGAACGGGAAGCTTATTTGGTTCAACAATATCAGCGAGCGGCATAGGTTTGCGAAGCGGTATAGGCGCAAAATTAACGTGCCCTTGTTGATCGGGTGACGGCCCTAATTGTCTATGCATATGGGGACTATATTCAACCGCTTTAAATTCAATAGGTTTAAAGGCCTGTTGATCTTTAAATGTGGGCACCTTTTTCTCAATCTGTCTGGGTCTTGCCGCGGCAAAGTCTGCTGCAATGTTTGGCGCGTGCGATGTTGTAACTGGCGGCGTTTTCGACTGCATCCCCGGACGCGTTACAGGTTCAAAATCAGGCAGTTCTTGCGTTAGTTCCAATGCCTGAGGCATTTGCGGTTTTACAAGGGCCGGATTAAAGGCCTTATAGTCTGAAGCCGGACGAAAAACCTGACCCGGACTCGTCGAAATTTGGGACTGGGGAATGATACGACCCTCTTGGACAAATCCATGCATTTGTACGGTGCTGTAAGGGCCGTAAACCTGCCCATTTATCTGAACATACCATGTATCGCCGGTTAACATATTAATTCCGTCCAATTTTATTTGCTTGGCTAAGCATAATGAATGCGATTCTGAAAAAAATTAAAGCCCATATGCATTTAGGGGCTTTATTCCGCAAAGGGGACTAGCTAACACCTATTCATGCAAAACACAGAGCCTATGTTTAACATTTCGGAACGCGCGCCCTTATGGCTGGCGGGTGTTTTTCTCATCATCCACGCATTTTTACAGATCATCCCAAATACTTTGGAACATTATATTGCCTATTACGGGGTTCTACGCCCTCTGAATGTGCCTGTGAGTACAGTCTCAAAAACGGTGAGTGTGGTACTCCATGGGTTTTTGCATGGCGATTGGGCCCATGTGATTATAAATTGCTTTATGTGCATCGCCTTCGGCGTCGTAACGATTAAGGGTATAAAATTACAACAAACGTCCAGAGGCAAGGCAGCAAAGGCCACGTCAAAATTTCTGATGATTTTTCTCTTCGGGGTAATCGGCGGGGCATTGGCCCAATGGTTATGGTGGTCCCTACCCGTTAGTCACCACCCTCTAGGCACTGGTGCTTTGGGGGCATCCGGCGGCGCATCGGCTTTATTTGCCACCGCGGCCTGGGCTCTGGGCGGACGTTCCAAACTTCTATCCTTTGGCCTCGCATGGACAGTCATTAATATGGTTTTATATGCAACCGAGTCTTTTACCGGGGTTAATATTGCGTGGGCCGCACATTTGGGCGGCTATCTGGCTGGTGCCTTGATCACCCCTTTATGGGTCAGACCCAATAGTACCAATTTCGAGATCAGGCAGTAATCGCGTTAAACTTCCTTTAAGCCGCGCGACGTTTAGCATTTATATTTCCCACATCCGATAAAGTTCTGGAAGATAGAAAAACACAAACACTCATGGCTACAAACGCAAGCAAGACAAAAATCATAATATTATCTGGCGTAAACAAATCAGATTTCGATATCAGAAATATCTGAAGCGCCAAAGCTCCAAAACCCGCGCATAGCATGGCCAGTCTTCCCCACAAAAAACTATTCAAAATCATCATTCCCGCTGCGACCAAAACCGCACATGCTATCGCCATTGGAATAATCATCACACTTATTTGCGTAGAGAAAACAACCGGTGACTGCGTTTTGAAATAACCAAAAATCTCCTCGGAAAACAGGTGAACACCCGCAAACGCCAGACATAATCCGGAAATGATTATACCACCACTAAGTTTGAGATTATCATGTTTCCAACGCATGAGGCAGGCCACTACAGTTCCAATTGTCAATAAGCCAATAGTCAATGGCATGAAAACATCATTGTAACTGGAAACCGTTGCAGACTTCCAGAACACGAGGCGGGGTTCAAACCAGTAAAATTGCAAAGCGATTAAACCGCCTATCGCGAATAGCCATCCGCCTAAAATATGAAAATAACTGCCAAAGCCTTTAGCGGCTTGTACGGCCTTGCCGAATTGGTAGAGTAATACACCAAGTAATGTCATCAGAACAATTGCCAAATGGGCTGACACATATCCCGTATTTACCGCACCTGATAGGCCACTATAGATAGAATAGGCACCAACCCCCATAACAAGACCAATGGCGAGTTTGGATTTGAATTTCGAGGCCAGAAAAAGTTGCGATATCCACAATGCCGGAAAAGCCATGAGAGTTGCCGGCGATATAGCCTGCCCGCCAAAGTATAAAAATGCGGCCATGAGTAAAAAGGAGGCAGATATGATAAGCGCTATTCCAGAACTCACTGTCACCGCACATATTAAGGCAATAATACTCATAATGCCCAAACAATTTGTCATGGAAAGCAAAGCAATATCGAACTGAGACCCTATTATCAATATTGCCGAGAAAATACCGGTTATTGCCGTAAAGACACCCAAATCGCTTAGCCGGGACTTTTGTCTGTCATGCCCCAAATAACCAACCCATAATCCCATCCAGATAACAATTATGCTCGTAAGAAATTGCACAACCCCGCTGGCGTCCATAACAACCGAAGCAATTAATGCAAACAAGCTAGCGAGCCATAAGAAAAGAGACAAAGCTATACCACCGCCATATTTCGCTTCCGTTACGGATACGGCGTTAACTTGACCAAAGGGGCGCTGCTGCGCTTTGTCTTGTTTAGGATTATTATTTGAAGACGCGGTTTCGTCCTGCCAAAGTACATTTTTGCCAATGACATTGCCTTGAGAGCGACGATAAGCCACCTCATTATCATTTGCTATCTTTGTCACGCCTTGGTCTCTCACACACCCGTTATATGGGCATAAGTCTCGGTAGCCAGAATATGCAACTGAAAAGCGATAACTCTGTCAAAAATTCGTCAATTTATTGATTTTAACCGATTATCCACCGTCAGATACTTGCTGAGACGGGAGTTGGTTGAGAACGTCTATAACCGATTTAATTAAAGGGATTTCGTGCTGCATAGCGCGGTATCCTCTCTC
>CAZHPV010000036.1:0-24253 GCA_964534845.1 uncultured Caulobacterales bacterium | reverse complement strand
ATATATAGTAAACTAAATCACTCTGTTTTGCGGATTCCAGCGTCCTAATTATATCGGGCGCCACACAGCTTAGGGCCAATGCGTTCTGGGAGACAAATACCGTTCCCAAAAAAGACAATATAAGCGCCCAAATTCTCATTATTTTCTCCGCCTAAAAGCTGACCTTATACTATACATACCCGCCCCCATCTGAACAGGGCTTAAACAATTCGTATTTATCCATCAGGCTTTGATGTTGATTTCAACATAACTCTCTGTATTCTTTGCCTATGTCTATTGCCTTTTCAATTCTGGATCTAGCCCGCATCATTGAAGGCGGCGATATCGCGGGCAGTTTTCGCGATTGTGTCAGCACGGCCCAACATGCAGAAGCTTTGGGGTATAAACGCGTCTGGTATGCCGAACATCACAATATGACTTCTGTTGCCAGTTCGGCGACCTCCGTGTTGATTTCGCACATAGCGTCCCATACCAAATCGATAAGGCTGGGTGCAGGCGGGATAATGTTGCCCAATCATGCTCCGCTTATTATTGCGGAACAATTTGGCACTTTGGCGACTTTATATCCGGATCGTATCGATCTAGGACTTGGACGTGCGCCGGGCGGAGACCGGAATGTCATTCGCGCTCTACGGCAAGAAAGCGGCCTCTCAGCCAATCGTTTTCCTCAAGATGTGACAGAATTAATAGGATATCTGGCCCAGCCCGACCCTGATACACCCTTGCCCGTTCGCGCCATTCCCGGAGAAGGCACTGAAGTACCTATCTATATTTTGGGGTCCAGTCTATTCGGAGCCCAGCTTGCTGCGCATTTAGGATTACCATACGCTTTTGCCTCACATTTTGCACCGCAATATGTTTTCGAAGCCGCGGAAATTTACCGGCGCGAGTTTAAGCCCTCCAAACATTTAGCAGCCCCGTATTTTATGATGGCCTGTAATGTCTTTGCGGCCCAGACCGAAGAAGACGCCAGATTTCATTTCTCAACACTGGTGCAAGCCTTTGTTGGCATGGTTACCAATCAGCGTGGCCCTATTCCCGCACCCATTGAAAATTTTGAAATTCCAGCGCATATCGCCTCGCATGTCGAAGGGATGTTACAAGGCAGTGCCGTGGGCACACCCGATCAAGTCGCCCAACGTATGGGACTTTTTCAGGCAAAACTGGCCCCAGACGAATATATTATTTCCATGCCTTTCTACCACCACTCTGCACGCCTAAAATCAATGGAACTCACCATGGACATTCATCAGCGTATCGGTGATTTGAGCCAGGTAGCTTAACGCAGCCTTTCTCCAAACAAATAGACTAAATTTGGCTGGCTTGGCAAACCGGCACCGTAAGCGTCTGCGTGAATTTTTATCTTTATTTTGAATAAAAATTCAGTATGTATGCCTCAGGTTTAAGCGGAGATATTTGTGGGTGACAAAATTGCAATTATAGGCTTAGGCTATGTCGGCTTACCTTTGGCCGTTGAGTTTGGGAAAACTTTCGAGACAATCGGGTTTGATATCAACCAATCCCGCATTGAAGAACTTGAGCGAAATATCGACCGAACACTGGAAACAACAGAAGCGGAAATCCGCACGGCTAAAAAGTTAAAGTTCACAACCCGTTCCGACGATATTCGCGGGAGTAATATCTATATCGTTACCGTTCCTACGCCGGTCGATAAATATAAAACGCCCGATTTGACTCCCATACGCAAAGCCAGCGAAATGTTAGCCCCGTTAATATCCAAAGGTGATATCGTTATTTACGAATCGACCGTGTTTCCCGGCTGTACCACCAATTTTTGTGTGCCGATTTTGGAAACAGTCTCTGGGCTAAAACACAATAAGGATTTCTTTACAGGCTATAGCCCCGAACGCATTAATCCGGGCGATAAGAAACATCGCTTAACGACCATTACAAAAGTAACCAGCGGGTCCACGCCTGAAATCGCCACGCGTATTGATGAATTATACGGTGCCATTATTACAGCTGGCACTTTCAAGGCAGCCTCGGTAGAAGTGGCTGAGGCTGCAAAAGTCATCGAGAACACACAACGCGACGTTAATATAGCATTGATGAATGAGCTAGCCCTGATTTTTGAAAGGCTTGATATTGATACTAAAGATGTCTTGGATGCGGCGGGTACGAAATGGAATTTCCTTGCCTTTAGACCGGGTCTTGTGGGTGGCCATTGTATTGGTGTCGACCCCTATTATCTAACGCACCGCGCAAAAGAAGTCGGCTACCACCCTGAAGTCATTTTGGCGGGCCGCCGCATTAACGACTCTATGGCAGGCCACGTCGCAGACAATGTCGTCAAACTTATGCTGGCCAAAAAAATCCCTGTAGTTGACAGTAAAATCCTCGTCATGGGATTAACCTTCAAAGAAAATTGTCCGGATATCCGCAATTCCAAAGTTATAGACTTGATAAACCAGCTTAAAAGCTATCATGCCCATGTCGATGTCCACGATCCTTGGGTCGACCCTGACGAGGCCAAAAAGGTCTTTGATATAGAGCTTCAAAACATTGACGGCGCCGCGCATAAATATAACGCTATTATTATGGCCGTTGGTCACAATAATTTCGTTGAAATGGGCGCGAAGACTATCCGGAAAATGGGCACGCCCGGCGCCATACTTTATGATTTGCAATCCAAATTTGATATTTCTGAAAGCGATGGCCGCTTATAGAACAGGATAAAAGGTTTGCGTTACGAACCGAGGCTGACTAGATTTTGTTAATGAGAGCGCATCTCATCACCTCGACGCTTAAGGACGCTGAAAGCCATGCATTTTATTGATCTGAAAGCGCAACAAGCTCGCATTTCCGATGAGATAAACGCCAAAATTCAGGCCGTATTATCCCATGGTCAATATATACTTGGGCCGGAAGTCGAACACCTCGAAAACCGTCTGGCAAAATTTGCAGGGGCTAAATACGGGATTAGCTGTGCAAATGGCACTGATGCCCTCTCACTCGTCCTGATGGCTTGGGGTATTGGCCCGGGTGATGCTGTTTTTTGTCCCTCTTTTACCTATTGCGCGACAGCCGAAGCGATTGCGCTTTTGGGCGCAACCCCCGTCTTTGTCGATATTCGCGAAGACACTTACAATATGTGCGCTAAAAGTTTGGAAGCGGCTATTTCGAACATGGACCATCACCCTGACCTTCAAGCTAAAGCCATAATCGCGGTTGATATTTTTGGCCAATCCGCCGATTATCCGGCCTTATCGTCAATTGCCAAAAAACACGCATTACGACTAATAGCTGACTCGGCGCAGAGTTTTGGAACAACCCTTAAAAATCATCACCCAATCTATTGGGCAGATGCCATGACGACAAGTTTCTTTCCCGCAAAACCTTTGGGATGTTACGGTGATGGCGGCGCAATTTTCACTCAGAATGATACGGATTTTGACGTTGTGCGTTCGCTGCGCTTTCACGGAAAAGGAAAACGTAAAAATGAAAACATCCGTATAGGAAAAAATTCGCGCCTCGATAGCCTACAAGCCGCCATATTACTGGCAAAGCTTGAAATATTTGAAGACGAGATCAAAGCCCGCAACAAAATTGCAAAAACCTATATTAACGCATTAAAGGGTACGGCATGTCGGCCGCCTTTCATTAGAGACGATATTGTCTCAACCTGGGCGCAATTCACCCTTCAGGTAGAAACCCCCGAAGAGATTGCTCAAAAACTAGGAGAAGACGGCATCCCAACGGCGCGTTATTATCCGGTGCCGATTCATTTACTAGAAGCCTATAAGGCCTATCCTTGCAGCCCGGATAAACTACCCCATACAGAAGCTTTAAAGAAACGCGTGCTTAGCCTGCCCATGCACCCCTATCTTGCACCGAAAGATCAAGACCATATTATTAGTCGCCTCTTGTACCACGCGGGATAAGGCGGACCCATAGGGTCCCTCTAAAATCAGTCATCATAATCACCGCGTTCAACTTTATCCAAAATATCCGATATTTTCCGTTCGGATAATCCGTAAACCTCGCCTGCGCGTTCTCTAGAAATATAACCCTTAGCGAGATCACCTTTGACTTTCTCGGGGTCGCGCTTTCGGGCCAATCCATAACCGCCCCCGCCCGGGAATTCTAATATAACTTTTCGTCCTAGCGGCACGGTCTGTTTACCCTTGCCTTTTAGGCGTGTGCCGTCATCAAGAGCGATATAGGTTGGTTTACCCGCCCCGCCCCCTTGGCGTCCGCGTGCCGGATGATTAACCCGGTCTAACATGGCTGAGAAATCATATTCATGTCCAGCTAAAACACCGACTTCCATATGTTGCCCCAGACCACCGCGGAACTCCCCGTCACCCCCGCTGTCTTGCGCCAGCTCTTTACGCCATATGACGACCGGGCCAGCATTTTCAGTGGACTCGACAGGCATTGTCATAACCCCTGACGGAAAAGCCGTTGTGCTAAGTCCGTCCAAATGTGGTCGCGCGCCCGTACCGCCAGAGTTAAACGTCAACACCTCCGCCCGCCGCAAAGACGATATATCGGCATTTTTCAGTTCAGCTTCATCTTGGCTGGGTCGGACCGAGAGGTGGAAGTTACACAAAGCCCCCGCCCCTTCTGTGGGGACGATGCCCGGCACCACCTTGTCCAAGGCATTATAGACGATATCAGGAATAAAATGTCCGATGATATGACGCAGTGCAACGGGGGCTGGTGGCAAGGCATTTACAATCGAATTTTCCGGTGCCGTAATAACAAAGGGTGCCAGCGAAGCCGCATTATTGGGTATCTCTGGCGCAAGCGCGCATTTTAAAGCGTAACAGGCATAGGCTTGCGTATAGACCAAAGGAACATTTATCCCCTTACGGTCAATCCCGTCTGTCCCCTCAAAATCGCATATAATAACATCCTGTTTAATCTCGATAGCCATTTGCAACTTAATAGGGTCATGATAACCGTCAATTGTCATTGACGCCTGAGCTTGACCACGCGGCAAGGCTTTGATTTTCTCAAGCGTTGCGCGGCGCGAGTTTTCTAGAATAAAATCTGCCAGAGCCGTTATATCTGAAAGCTTAAACTCATCCATCATCTCGGTCAGGCGTTTATGCCCTACCGCGTTACAGTTCATAAGCGCGAAAATATCGCCAACCACCTGATCGGGTTCTCTGACATTCGCCCGTACAATATTGAGGAAGACCTCATTGATCTGACCCTTATCTGCAAACTTCATCAAAGGGATATAAAGACCTTCTTCAAAGACCGAGTTCGCATCCGCCGTAAACCCGATGCCTCCAATATCCACCACATGACATGTGCAGGCCAAAAATCC
This sequence comes from uncultured Caulobacterales bacterium, assembly GCA_964534845.1. Lineage (GTDB taxonomy): Bacteria > Pseudomonadota > Alphaproteobacteria > Caulobacterales > Maricaulaceae > CALCKU01. The sequence continues at coordinate 18,954 of CAZHPV010000036.1, read as the reverse complement.
GATCAACTGGTTTTTATAAAAAGCAGGTGTAACAACGGTTATATCATGCAAATGCCCCGTTCCCTTCCACGGATCATTCGTAATCAGAACGTCGCCTTCATACATATTCTCGGCTCCGATATCCGTAATAAAATGCCCGACTGCTGCCGCCATTGAGTTCACATGACCCGGCGTGCCCGTCACAGCTTGGGCCAACATCTGCCCTCCTACGTCATAAACGCCAGCTGACAAATCACCGGCTTCGCGCACAGAGGTAGAAAAGGCTGTTCGTATAAGCGCTTGGGCTTGTTCCTCGACAATGGAAATAAGACGGTTCCACATCACCTGATGCGTAACAGAGGCAGTCGAAATTGAGTTTTTTTCTACCATTAGGCTTGCCCCTTTTTGCGTATATCTAAGCATCCGTCTGATTGGATGACGACGTTAAAGGCCTCGGAGAGTATAGCCGTTGTCTCATCTTCCGTTATAATCGCTGGGCCTGAAAGCGTATCACCCCGCTTTAAAGTCTGCCGGTTTATCTGCGCGGCTTGGACAAGACGGCTATGCGTTGGATCAAATAAAGCCCGCTTTTCTGTCACATCCACAGTCTGCGTGGTCCGCGTTAGTTTGGACGGCTTCACAGGTTTAAGACGTGTGGACGCTTTGACCGACCAGACGGTAATTTCTACGTCCAGACCCGCAACAGCCCGGCCAAACAGAGTGGCATAAAGCTCTTTAAACTGATCGGAATATATATCGGGGTTACATGCCAATAAGGCTTTGCGCGTCAAGGTAACCGGAATTTCCCATCCTTGTCCGCTATAGCGCATATAGACTTTATAATCTGTCTCAATCTCCGCATCGCCGTCGCAAGACCGTACAAATGAGACGGCCTCACTCTCCAGAGACTCGATGAGTGTCTTGACCCGCGAGGAGTTCAGATCAGACAAACGCATGAAAACACTGCGGTTGGCCTCAAAACTAAAAGGCGCTCGCAAAAAGCCAATCGCAGACCCAACGCCAGCACCCCGCGGCACAAGTAAACGCTTAATGCCAAGCTTTTCGCATAACCGAACGGCATGCAAAGGCGCGGCCCCGCCAAAAGCAATCATGGTATAGCCTGATAGGTCTTCGCCGTTTTCAACCGCATGAACACGGGCTGCATTGGCCATATTCTCGTCCACGACTTCCGCTATCCCGTACGCTGACGTTAGCGCGTCCATACCCAGCGTCGAGCCAATCTCCTGCGTTAGAGCTTGCCGGGCCGCATGCATATCAAGGGTGATGGACCCGCCAGCAAAATTGGCCGGGTCAAGCTTACCTAACATCAAATCCGCATCGGTCACCGAAGGCTTTTCCCCGCCGCGCCCGTAACAGGCCGGTCCCGGTTCTGATCCCGCAGATTCAGGTCCGACCCGAATTTGATTTAAACCATCCACGCGCGCCAAAGACCCGCCGCCCGCGCCAATCTCGACCATATCAATGACAGGTATAGAGATCGGCATGCCGGACCCTTTTTTGAACCGATAGCTACGGGCAACCTCGAAGACCCGACTTGTCTTCGGACTTTGGTCTTTAATCAAACATATCTTGGCTGTTGTACCGCCCATATCAAATGATAGAACTTTATCCTGTTTGTATTTCGCCGCTATATGGGCGGCGAAAACCGCCCCGCCTGCAGGTCCCGATTCTACAAGACGAACAGGAAACTCAGCCGCGTCTGTAAGGGACATAATCCCGCCGCCTGAATGCATAAGAAAAACGTTACACCGTATGCCCGCATTCGCTAACTCACCCTCCAGACGGCTTAAATAGCTTTTCATCAAGGGTTTAATATAGGCATTCGCAACCGTTGTATTAAACCGCTCATATTCGCGAATTTGAGCAGAAACCTCACTGGACAGAGAAATCATGGCATCCGGCATGTGCTCGGCTATCGCATCTCGCACCATCTTTTCATGGCTGTCATTGGCATAAGCGTGTAAAAACCCCACCGCGATACTCTCATAGCCAGCCTGTTTTAGCTCTCCAATCAATGTGTCTATTTCATCGCGCTCCAACGCTATAAGGACATCGCCTTTGGCACTCATTCTTTCTGGGAGCACATAGCGTCTTTGTCTGGGTATAAGAGGCGGGGGAAGCGTCAGGTTCAAATCATATTGCTCGAACCGGCTTTCCGTACGCATTTCAATAACATCGCGAAACCCTTTTGTGGTAATGAACGCCGTCTTGGCCCCGCGCCGTTCTATTAAGGCATTAGTTGCCAAGGTCGTGCCATGTATGATCTGGGAAATGTCGCCCGGCTCCACACCCGCAATCTCGCAGACTTTCAAAACACCCTTGATAAAGGCTATTTCAGGCGCCTTGTGTGTCGTAAGCACTTTAGTGGAAAACAGCGCCTGATTTTTCTCAAGAACTATATCGGTGAAGGTCCCACCAATATCAGCCCCTATGCGAATAGAATTAGACATATATTTTCCGCTCAAAATCTTTTCGCCTAATGTTAGACTGACGCATCCAATGTAAGGCAGGTTCGACATGTAACTCAATAAATAAGCAGGTCAATAGCTTTTAAGGCGCAGTTAAATAAAGCACTGCTATCTTGACAAAAGCTTTAAGGGGACTGAACTAGCACCATGTCAAAACATGACTATGACACACAGGTTTTAATTGCTGGCGGTGGGCCAGTCGGACTCAGTCTGGCCCTAGAACTAAACCTGCACGGCATTAAAGCGCTATTGTGTGAGAAACATCCTGAAACCACCCGCCACCCTAAGATGGATATAACCAATGGCCGCACGATGGAGCTATTTAGACGTCTGGGTATTTCAAAAATTGTTCGCGCTAAAGCCATCGCGCAAGACCATGCTTTTAACGTCGTTTGGGCGACAGATCTAACAGGTTGGGAATTAGCGCGTTTCCAATACCCCACCGTTAAAGACATGTGGGACAAGATTAAAGCGGACCGTAGCGGAACACTCACAGCTGAACCTTATTTGCGTATTAGCCAAGTTCTTATGGAACCGATTTTAAAAAAATTGCTCGAAGAAGAAGCAGATGAAATTGATCTGAAGTTCGGTTGGGCGTTGGAATCCTTTGAACAAGACGAAACAGGCGTAAGCTCGACCCTATGTCATTACAAAACCCGCGAGAGAAAAACTGTCTATAGCCGATATCTTATCGGATGTGACGGCGCTAATAGCCGCGTCAGACGAGGTCTTGGTATTGAAATGGACGAAATTTCGGCCCCTGAACTTGTTTATGATAGCGCGGGCGTATTTAGTAATATTGTCTATGCCACGAAAATGCTAGGTCGGAAAAAACCACCTCCCGGCGGCCTATTATATATCATCCATTTTAAGTCTGAGGATAAAAGCCTTCGGGACAAATTTGGTCAGGTTTGGCACTTACAAAGCCCGTCAAAATTTACACTCATTAGTCAAAATGACAAAGATATCTGGACGATTCACATACCTATTCAAATAGGCCAAGACCCTGACAAAATTGATCCCTATCAATTTCTGTTTGAAGCGCTGGGGCGCGAGATTGACGCCGAAATTCAATTAGCAAATGCCTGGCAGCCGCAATTAGGGCTCGCCCAAAATTTCGGACAAGGACGCGTGTGGCTGGCGGGTGATAGCGCCCATCAATTTATACCCACAGGCGGTTACGGCATGAATACGGGCATTGCGGATGCGGCAGGATTAGGCTGGAAACTGGCAGCCCTCTTACAGGGGTGGGGCGGGGAAAACCTCCTTACCGCTTACGATATTGAGCGCCGTCAAGTAAGCGTTAGAAATTTGGAGGCCTCAAAACATCATGCCAGTCAGCGCATAAAGATTCTTCAAGCCGAAACAATAGATATTTATCGCGGAACACCGAAGGGCATGGCAGCGCGCAAACAGATAAGCGAAAAAATCACCCAAATCGGCAATCTTGAAAACGAGGCATGGGGTATTGAATATGGGTATATTTATCAAAACTCGCCGCTTATTTGTCCTGATACTGTCTCTCCTGCCCAGCCTCTTACCCAGCCTTTTGCAGAACCGCCTCATAAGGACTGGGCGCATTACCAAGCTTCCAGCCGACCCGGCGGGCGTCCGCCCTCATTATGGCTGGACAAGGAAACCGCCCTTTTTGATCTTTTCGACCCGAAAGCCTTTACCCTACTCTGTCTGGGCAATCAGGATGTCAGCTCTTTTGTCAAGCAGGCCAAAAAAATCGGTCTGCCCTTAAGCTTGTGTGTCCCCAAAGATAAAACCGGGCGCGTTCGAGCGTTATATGGCTGTGACCTCATTCTGATAAGGCCGGATCAGCATGTCGCATGGCGCGGAAATTCTGTGCCTAAAAATCTGCGTGACGTTCTGGATATTATACGCGGCGCCAAGGACTAACCGGAAGGCCTAGCCCCTAACCTATCCTGTCTCACCTATCCGCCTGTCACAGACATATGCCGTTTGACACTTGGTTGATCAGAAATAGAAAAATCATGGGCCTCGGGTTTGAGACGCACTGCCTTAGCAATCGCCTTATCTAAATCACCACCCGTGCGGTAAATCTGGCGTAGATCTATGTGGTCATCTTGTCCCAGACACATATAAATTCGACCCGTGCAGGTTAAACGGACACGGTTACACCCGGCGCAGAAATTATTGGTCAAAGGGGAAATAAACCCAATGCGGCCTTTCGTTTCGTTTACCAAAGAAAAGCGAGCCGGACCGCCCAAAGTATCCTTGGCCGCTATCGGCGTAAGATCAAAACGCTGCGCTAATAAATCCTTTGCGCGTGTCATTGGTACAAATTGAGCGCGGCGATCTGCATCCGTCATACCCATAGGCATAATTTCGATCAGGCTCATATCAAATCCCTGCCCATGCGCCCAAACCATCATATCAGGAATATCCGCCAGATTTTCAGGCAGTAAAACGGTATTGATTTTGATATGAATACCGGCCTCTTTTGCGGCTTTTATGCCCTCCAATACGTCCGGTAAAACATTGCGGCGCGCCAGCTTGGTAAACACATCGGCATCCAGACTGTCCAGTGAGAGATTAAGCCGCTTCACCCCGAGTGAGGCCAGCCTGTCAGCATATTTGGAGAGTTGAGTACCATTTGTAGTCAAGGTCAGTTCCGAGAGACCGGACCCAAGACGACCCGAAAGCGCGGCAAATAATTCCATAACGTCACGGCGAACAAGAGGCTCGCCTCCGCTAATTCGGATTTTTTTTACACCATAATCAATAAAGCGGTGGCTAATAGCGGCCAGCTCTTCCAAGGTCAATAAATCGGAGCGCGGGAGAAAAGTCATTTTCTCGGCCATGCAATAGACACAGCGCATATCACACCTGTCTGTTACAGAGAGGCGTAAATATTCTATCTCTCGTCCGAAATTATCGACTAATTGCATTAAGCCATCTCATAGCGTCCCGAAAAACAAACCGGTTTCGAAGGACTGGGTTATACTCAGCTTCGAGCTATAACACGGCCATAACCGCCGTCAATGTTTCACACGACCCGTAAGTCTCCAATAGAGGTTAAGACGCGAGAATAAGTTGAACGCCCTTTTCATGACAGAGCTCGGCAATATCCGTATTATTGGCATTATCGGTGACAAAAATATCTATGTCGGACAAATTGCCCATTCTGTGATTGGCTTTACGGCCGAACTTACGCTCATCGGCGACCAAAATACTCACATCGGAATTGCGTACAACAGCTTGCGCCGTGCGGACCTCATCAATATCATAACAAAACAGACCGCCATCATCCGCGATGGCCCCGATACCGATGAGGCTATAATCGGTACGAATATTACTGATAAGCTCGATGGCACGCGGGTCTAATAGGCCGCCATCTTCCCGGCGCACTACACCGCCGCATAATTGCGTTTGCGAGGTCATATTATCTCGGAGAAGATTTGCAATATTAAGATTATTGGTCACAAATTGCATGTTTTTGTGCTCAAGCATATTCCGGGCTACGGCTTCAGTACTCGTGCCCAAGCTTAAAAACACACATTTGTCATCCGGAATAAGCCCGGCTGCAAATTGGCCGATAATCTGTTTCTCGATGGACCGCGAGAGCTGGCGCTGGGAATATGGCAAATTTTGATGGCCCGCCCTTTCGCCGGATTTGGCGCCGCCACGAATTTGTTTGACCAATCCATGGCTTTCAAGCTCTTTGAAATCCCGACGGATCGTTTGTGGCGTTTTAGACAAATATCTTGCCATTAGCCCGGTTTCGGCAAATCCCGTCTCTGCAATCACTTTCAATATCGCAGCCTGACGGGAATTCGGTTCAAAGGGCGGCTTATCCGCCAATTTACGGTCTAAATTCTGATCCATATGGCTCCATGCCATAAACCTACAGGCATTTCAACAAATTTTGTTGCCAAAGCAACATTTAAACTAATTCAATAAAATATAATGTTGCAAAACACTTATATTATAGGTAAAAGAAGAAACATGTTGCTTAAATAACATAAAAACGCAACGCAATGATATAGTTAAAGAAAGTTGATTCCATGACAATTAAACTCGCGATTAATGGTTTTGGACGCATCGGACGCATGGTAATGCGTGCATGGGTTGAAACAAGTCGAAAAGACTTTGAGATTGTAGCTATTAATGACCTTGGCCCGACAGAACGCCTTGCCCAACTTCTAAAATATGACAGTGTTCACGGCCCTTTCGCAGCCAAGGTTTCGGCCACGGCTGATACACTGACAGTAAATAACAGTAAAATAGCGAGTTTTGCGGAACGCGATCCGGCGAAACTCCCTTGGGCCGAACTCGGCGTTGATATTGTCCTTGAATGTACGGGACATTTTCTCACACAAGAGCTTTGCCAAAAGCACATTTCCGCCGGAGCCAAACGCGTCCTGATCTCTGCCCCGTCCAAGGATAAATCCAAAACGATTGTTTACGGCGTAAATGACGACCTTATAGACGCCGCCGATATCATTATCTCGAATGCGTCATGCACAACAAATGCGCTCGCACCACTGCTCTCTGTCCTGAATAGCAATTTCGGCATCAAAAGCGGCATGATGACAACCATACATGCTTATACAGGCAATCAACCCACACATGACAGCCTGAGCAAAGACCCCTACCGCGGACGCGCAGCCGCCTTATCCATGATACCGACAACAACAGGCGCCACCAAAGCCATAGGCCTTGTCTTGCCGGACCTAAACGGCAAGCTGGACGGCGTAGCGGTACGTGTGCCGGTTCCAAATGTCTCAATGGTAGACCTGACTGTGACTGTTGAAAAATCTACGACGATAGATGAGGTTTGCGCCAGTTTTAAGGCTGCCAGCAAGAAAATCCCGAGTGTGTTGGGATATATAGAAGATCCGCTCGTCTCTATAGATTTAAATCACGATCCAAGGTCCTCGTGCTTTGTGCCTGATCAAACTTATGTTAATCAGGGGCACCTTGTACGCATAATGTCGTGGTATGATAATGAATGGGGTTTCTCAAATCGTATGTTTGACACAGCCGCAATTATGTCACGTTATCTTTAGGAGACTGACAATTTGAGACGCAAAAGCGAAACAGAGTGGCTTGAAAATTTCAAAGACCGCTTAAGCAACTATTCGGAATTTTCCGAAAATAACCCGCAAACAAATTCGGTTAGCTTGCTTGCCTTTGAAATTTCGAAATTGATCGAATCCCGCGAACTTGCGTTCCGGGATATTGAAGCCATTATCAAATTGATTTCTGATGAAGGCGCGATCGGTCGGGCTGAACGTTTGCGGCGACGCTCCGGCCTTGCAGACATTAAAAAGGTGAATGCCGAATTTGAGGCTTTAGCAGAAAGTAAGGCAAATGACGGTTTTAAAACCTTTAAAAGCTGGGCTGAAAGCGTGGGTCAGGGCATTGTTTTAACAGCCCACCCAACCTTTTGTCTGCCAACAGAGATTTATCAAATTATCGGTAAAATGGCGAGCGCAACGCCTAAAATAAAGAGCGAATTGACGGAAAGCTTAAAGCAAGAAGCCTATCTACAAAAAAAGTCGATGACCCTGCAGGAGGAGCACCGTCAGACGCAATTAACCCTCATGCGGATTCAAGAGGCTCTCGATAAGCTGAATGCCAAAGTTCTCGAAATTGCCCGGTCATGGTTTCCAAAACAATGGACCGAGCTCACACCAAGGCTCTTTAAAGTCTATAGCTGGGTGGGCTATGATATTGACGGGCGCACTGATATTGATTGGGGCGATGCTATTCGCCTGCGCTTAAGCGAGAAAAAACAGCAAGTCTCGGTCTATTTAGACCAAGCCCAAAAAATCCGAAAAAGCTGCGCTAAAAATGCTCCGGAAATAGGGTCGCTTGATGCGCTTATCAATCGCTTTGATCAGGCTTTGCAAAGCACTCAACATGATCTGGAACTTTTCAACAAAGAACTGACAGATACCGCCAATCTGGTGGAAGCTGCCAATCACCTCACCCGTAGCACAAAGCGGCGTTTGCGTAGTACGAAATCGCTATATCCACTGATAAACGAAGCCCTTACAAGCACAACAGATGAAGCAGTCAAACAAAGTTTATTACTCTTGCGTGCACGATTAAATTGCTTTGGTCTGGGAACAGCTCGACTTCATTTCCGGGTAAATTCCCGACATGTCATGGAAGCTCTACGCCCCGAATTTGGCTTGAGCGGAGCAGGCGCAAATATTGGGAGCGATGAACGCACGCTCTCAAATAATATTGCGAAACGGATAGACAAAATAAAACCGACGACAATTAATTTTGCGTCATTGGCGACTGAAAAAATCACCGCCCGCCGTCAACTTATTTTGATCGCGCATATACAAAAATACATCGACAATGAAACGCCTGTGCGCATGTTAATCGCCGAATGTGAAAACAGTATCGTCCCGCTGGGCATGCTCTATCTGGCCCGCACTTACGGTCTAGAAAACGATATTGATATTTCACCCTTATTTGAAACCGGCAATGCGCTAAATAATGCCGGACGCACGGTTGGCAAATTATTGTCCTATAAAAGCTATCGGGACTACGTTAAAAAGCGCAAAATTTTGGCCATGCAAACCGGGTTTTCAGATGCGGGACGGTTTATGGGGCAAATCCCGGCGACACTCTCTATTGAGCGCGCCCAATCCCATCTTGCCAGCGTCATGAAAGAACACGGGCTGGACGACGTCAAAGCGGTCATTTTCAACACACATGGTGAATCTATGGGACGAGGCGGACATCCCGGCACGCTCGCGGACCGGCTCTTCTATGTTATGAGCCCTTGGGCGATGCGTGCATTTGACCAGTGCGAAATTGCTTTTTGTCATGAGACGAGTTTCCAAGGCGGCGATGGATTTTTGTGGTTTCAGACAGACGCGCTTAGCCATGCCAGCCTTTTGTCTCTTGTTAATGCCCGCTATGAACAGCATGAAGACGCAGGCGACGATATTTTTTACAAAAACCGGGATTTTTCCTGGGATATTTTCCAAACCCTAAACTTTGAACAAGAGCGTTTATATGCCTCAACGGATTATACGAATATATTAGGTCCGTTCTCGCAAAATCTTTTGATTAAAACCGGCTCGAGAGCCGTTAAACGCCCCGGTACAAATGCGGGGACAATGGATCCGCGCTCTATACGGGCTATTCCACATAATGCGATTTTGCAGCAATATTCCGTTAGTGCGAATATTTATTTCGGATTGGGCAGAGCCGCCAATATAGATCCTGAAGGCTTTGCGCACTTATACAAAAATTCTGACCGTTTCAAACGTGTTATGGATTTAGGGCTATTGGCCATTGAACGCGCTGATAAATCCATTCTGACTGCATATGGCCGGCTATTTGATCCCGATTTCTGGCTAGGGCGGGCTTTGTCAGGGCAAGAACCCTGGCTAAAAGCTCCGGGCCATATTATCGCTAATGCCCTGATGCAAAACACCCAACAAATTCATATCAACTCCCTATCAAACATGTTGGGACTGGATAAATTGCAATTAGATCGGGCCTTTACCCAAAATCCGGCGCCTAATAACTTCGCCTTACGAATTCTCACCGCAATGCGACTCGCCGTTTTGATGAAGATGCAAATACTGGCCGCCCAATTGCCGCAATTTGTCATAGAAGGCAGTAGCAATGTCGATATTTTGCAACGCTTGCAGGATAACGACGTGGAACGCATTATTGCCGACCTAAAGGCGCAATATCCAGAACGCGGCAATAAAATGGATTGGGTCAATAGCCTCACGGAAGTTGCGGATAATTTACCAAGCTCGCATGAGGGCTTCCCGCATTTAGCAGAAACCATTATAAAACCGCTTGCGCGCGCTTCGCAGCTCTCTAAGCAAGTAACGATAGCACTAACGCATCATTTTGATGCATTTGGCTAGGAGGTTTAATTGGCAGCATTCATCCCGGTCGACCCCTTTGATATTGTCATTATTGGCGGGAATGGAGATCTGGCTAGGCGAAAATTATTACCCGCTCTTTTTCACCGCTTCCTAGACGGTCAAATACATAAGAGTTGCCGTATTCTTGCGATTGCGCGGTCTGACATGACACTGGCAGGGTTCAAGGATTTTGCCATGAAGGCCTGTAAAAGCACGACAAAAGTCTGGGATAAGGATAAATGGAAAGACTTTTCTAAACATCTGGATTACATGGCAATGGACGCGACCGACCCCAAAGCGGATTGGGGCAGCGTTAAGGCCGCCTTGCCAGATACGGGCCGGCCGCTTGTTTTCTATCTCGCAACAACACCCCTTATATATGTGGATATTTGCAAGGCGTTGAAAGCCAATGCTTTAAATACCGCCTGTGCCCGTCTGGTTTTAGAAAAACCTATCGGGACGGATTTAGCATCTGCTCAAGCCATTAATAGAGGCGTTGGTGAGGTTTTCCCGGAAGAGAGTGTTTATAGAATCGACCACTATCTGGGCAAAGAAACCGTGCAGAACCTTCTTGTCTTACGCTTTGCCAATACACTTTTCGAACCGATCTGGTCGCGAAGCGCAATCGATCATGTCCAGATAACTGTGGCAGAGGATGTCGGTCTCGAGGGACGCGCTGATTATTATGATCGCTCAGGCGCAATGCGGGATATGGTGCAGAACCATCTCTTGCAGCTGCTTTGCCTCACCGCGATGGAACCGCCCAATGCCCTTGATGCAGACAGCGTTAGAACCGAAAAAATCAAAGTCCTGAAGGCCTTGATGAAATATACACCCCAGACCATTGAGCAAAAAACAGTACGGGCCCAATATCAGGCTGGCCTTGTCAACGGCGAAGCCGTGAAATCCTATCTTGAGACCCTCACAGAACCGAAAAGCGAAACAGAAACCTATGTCGCCTTAAAAGTCGAAATAGAAAATTGGCGCTGGTCTGGCGTACCTTTTTATCTGCGCACAGGTAAGCGCATGATCAGCCGGCGCTCCGAGATTGTTGTACAATTTAAGCCTACGCCGCACCAATTATTCGAGAATGCCGATCATGCCCCGAACCGTTTGGTGATTCGCCTCCAGCCCGATGAGGGTATGAAGCTTTACATGCAAATCAAGGAACCGGGTCCTGGCGGCATGCGCCTTAAATCCCTGCCGCTGAATTTGTCATATGCCGATAATTTTACAGTACGCTATCCTGATGCTTATGAACGCCTCCTGATGGATATTATTCGCGGCAATCTCTCCTTGTTTATGCGCGGCGACGAAGTAGAAGCCGCATGGGAATGGGTAGACGATTTATTGGAAATATGGGCCAATAATCACCATCCTCTTGAAAGCTATCCCGCAGGCACTGACGGGCCATTGCAGGCTGCCATGATGATTGACCGTGATGGCCGTGAGTGGTGGGACGGCTCTGAAATATGATTATCTGCGACACAGTCGAAGATTGGGCAGGTCGAATATGCAAAAGCATAACCAACCGCCTAGGGACAGCGCTTAAAGCTGGCAGGCGGGCGAGTTTGCTTGTTTCGGGCGGGTCCACCCCGGCGCCCATATATGCCAAATTAGGACGACAAAATTTGGACTGGGAAAATATTGACATAGCACTTGTTGATGAGCGTTGGGTCGAGCCAGACCATCCCGCCTCCAATGCGCGCCTCATCAAAAACACATTATGTCAAGGCCCCGCCAGCCTTGCCAATTTCACCGGTATGAAAACCCAGCATGCCTCACCTCAGCTTGGCTTGGAACCCCTTAAAGTGCGCTATGATGCCCTACCCTACCCATTTGATGTGGTCTTACTGGGTATGGGCAATGACGGACATACAGCTTCCTTATTTCCGCAGGCCCACGGCTTAGGCAAAGCGATGAATTGTCCGAATAAAGTCGCCGCCATTACCGCAAAGAAATCCGACGTCACGGGCACGCACACTCAACGCATGACATTATCAGCCCCGGCTATTGCGAGCGCACATTGCGTGATACTTGCACTCAAAGGCGCGCAAAAAAGAGCGACATTAAAGACAGCCCAAAGCACGGGCGATATACATGACATGCCTATCCGGGCGTTTTTGGGGCAAGATAATCTCAAGATATATTGGACGGCCGCATGACAAAGCTAAATGCCACGGTCAAAGCCGTAACAGACCGGATAATCGCAAGATCACAAGAAAGCCGCCAAGCCTATCTGGAGGAAGTGAACTCTCGACGCATGGACGGCGCAGCGCGCAAGAAACTTAGCGCCGGCAATCAAGCTCACGCAGCAGCTGGCTGTATATTAAAAGACAAACAGGCTCTTTTGGGCGCGTCATGGGCAAATATCGGGATCGTTTCGTCTTATAATGATATGCTCTCGGCCCATCAACCTTTCGAAGCCTATCCGGAGATCATTCGTCAAGCCGCCCGTAAGGCTGGGGCCACTGCACAGATGGCTGGCGGGGTTCCGGCTATGTGTGACGGCGTAACCCAAGGCCGCGAAGGCATGGAATTATCCCTCTTCTCCCGCGATGTAATCGCCATGTCGACCGCTATTGCGCTTTCTCATGATACATTTGACGCAGCTCTTTTTCTTGGTGTGTGTGATAAAATCGTCCCCGGACTTTTGATCGGCGCGCTAAGTTTCGGCCATATACCGGCTATTTTTGTTCCAGCCGGCCCTATGCCCTCCGGCCTGCCCAATAAAGAAAAAATTCGTATCAGACAATTATTTGCCCAAGGGAAGATTGGCCGCGAAGAGTTGCTCAAAGCCGAAAGCGAAAGTTATCACTCACCGGGAACCTGTACATTTTACGGCACAGCGAATTCCAATCAAATGCTCATGGAGGTGATGGGTTTACATTTACCCGGCGCAGCCTTTGTCAATCCGGGAACAGAACTGCGCAAGGCGCTCACAGAAACCGCTACGCAGCGCGCAGTCGATATCACGGCTCTAGGGGATAATTACCTGCCAATAGCAGACGTCATAAATGAGAAATCCATCGTCAACGCCGTGGTTGGCCTGATGACAACGGGGGGGTCGACCAATCATACCATACATATTCCCGCTATGGCCAAGGCGGCGGGTATCATAGTCGATTGGGATGATTTCGCGGAGCTTTCTAAAATCACACCCTCATTGACCCGGATTTATCCAAACGGCGCGGCAGATGTAAACCATTTTCACGCCGCCGGTGGTATGGGGTATTTGATACGGGAATTACTCCAAAACGGGCTAATGCACTCTGATGTCAAGACAATATCTGGCGGTGATTTATATGATTACGCACAAGAGCCTTTCTTGAATGAGGAAAACCAGATTGCGTGGAGAGAGGCGCCTCTCAAAAGCGGTGATAAGGACATATTACGCCCGGTCTCCAACCCTTTTAAGTCCGATGGCGGCTTGCAGCTTTTATCGGGCCCTCTGGGACGCGGCGTGATAAAAATATCGGCTGTCGACGAAAAACACTGGTTTGTTAAGGCTCCTGCGCGCGTTTTTGACAGTCAAGACGCCATGCTAGCCGCCTTTAACAGTGGAGAGATGAAGTCGGATATGGTTGTCGTTATTCGCTTTCAAGGCCCGCAAGCAAACGGCATGCCCGAACTACACAAACTGACCCCGCCTTTAGGCGTTATGCAGGACCAAGGCTATAAAGTAGCACTGGTAACAGACGGACGTATGTCGGGAGCTTCCGGCAAAGTTCCTGCCGCAATTCATGTCGGGCCAGAGGCTATTTTAGGCGGGCCGCTATCACGGGTGCGAGATGGCGATATTCTGACTTTAAATGCCAAAACAGGTGAGCTTCTTATCGATGTAGACCCCGCGCTTTTTGCGGCCAGAAAACCAGCGCGCCGCACATCCAATAAGCATGTCTTGGGCGGTGGTCGGGATCTGTTCGCGGGCTTCCGCTCAGCCTGCACCTCTGCTGAAACAGGCGGGTATAGCTGGAACCCGCAATCATGAGTGCGATAGTTGTCGGAGATATTGGCAGGACAAACATATGCCAGACATTCGGGTTTGAGACGACCTGCGCGTTCAATGATTTTGCTGCAATCGGCCACTCTGCACATATGATAGATTTTTTTAAAACACCGCAAGACAGAACAAAATATCTAAATCGGGGTCCGCGGTCCGGTTATATAAAAGATATTCCCATTCAACTCATGATCAACCCAAAAGCTCCGCTTATCGGCGCGGCTAAACTTTATATGGATAATTATTATGCCTAACGATTTATACACAGCGACATTGGACGCCCTCGCACAAAATCCAGTTGTGCCGGTTTTGACCCTGGGGGATGTGGACCAAGCCATCGAGGTCGGACGAAAACTTTCACAAAAAGGCTATAAAGTCGTCGAGACAACCTTACGCATAGCCGGTGCGGTCGAAGCCATGAAAGCCATGAAAGCTGCTTATCCTGATCTTCTTATCGGTATGGGTACAGTCTTAACGCAAAAAGATGTGACATCCTCACTTGCAGCAGGAGCCGACTTTATTGTCACGCCGGGCACAACACCTGCACTTATCGAGGTGTTAAAATCGGTGAATGTGCCGGTTTTCCCAGCCGTTGCGACTCCGAGTGAAGCCCAGACCCTCTATGAGGAAGGTTTCAAATATCAGAAATTTTTCCCCGCAGAAGTCAATGGCGGAATGAAGGCATTAAAAGCTTGGTCAGCCCCTTTGCCCCACATCAAATTCATGCCAACTGGTGGTGTAAGAGAAGACACCTATAAAAACTATCTTGACCTACCTAACGTGTTTGGCGTGGGTGGCACATGGGTCGCTAAAGCTCTTTAAGGATAATTGACTAAGACTTACCCTTAAACCCTTTAAGGCGTATTTTGGTGCGGTGCGGAGGAACCAGTTCGGCCTCCGGGCCCGCCATATAATTTTTTTGCCATTTCATGGCGCGCGCTTCACTGCCCTCTTTTTTGAGATCATCATTAAACTCATTGCGTGAATCCCGCCACGCAAGGAATTCCTGCCATAACGCCTGATCATCATCAGGTGTACACAAAACAGGTTCAAAAGTTTCAATCTCCCCGCGCTTGATCGGGAATATGGTCGCAATAGGATCATTTTCTTGAAACGATATAACCCTGTCAGGGGTTGTGAACTTCCAGTTCATTGTAAATGTATAAGGTGACCAATCCGTCTCGACCACAGCATTAAGGGCCTGAATATTTGGCTTAAGAGCATTAGCGGGACCGCAAACCCAAAGATCATATCCGGGGGGGGTCTGAATTAAGGCCGAGACATGAAAGGTTAAAACGCCATTGCCAAAATGGCTGGTCGCATGACGCGGGTCCTTACCATCTTTTGTTGCAAATAAAATATCTTCATTCCGGTCGCCGCCCGTCCATTTTGCTTCGAAATGTTCGGTACATAAAATTTCCCAACCATAAGCATTTGCAATCGCTAAAGGTAAACATCTATAGGCATATTTATCCGGCGTTTCGTCCATCCACTTGCGGCGATGGGGCGCTGGGCGGAGACGAAAATCCGCCCTGTCCTCGACAAAAAACTTAATGGGAATAAGCGGTTTTTCCTTAGGCATATAACCTTCTAGCGTCCAAAATCTCGCTGTCAAAAACAAATAGATAGGCGGTTAACTTAAAAGAGAAGATATTTAGATGTTTTTTTAATTTGCCGTTTTGACAAGAGCAGCTTATCCCGAAGAGAAAGACCACCAATGGAGCCGATTATGCCGCTATCAAAACCCGCGTTTCGAAAGGTAAGCCTTGCTTTGGCTATTCTGGCTTTGCAAGCCTGCGCCAGCACGCCCGATCCGGCCAAGGTCTGCACCAGTGAATGGATAAGCACCCGGGCAGACAAAGCCATCAGCCAAATAGAAAGTCGCACAAAATCCTCTATGAAAACACTTGTCCGTGCCGCCGAAAGCTGGGCGGAAGGTCGAAAACCTGGCCCCTTCCAGTTACTCGCGCTGAGTAGTTCCATGAAAAATCTGGAAAAAGAATTACTGTCCGGCAGCGGTATGCGTGATTTAAAAACTTTGGCCTCTACATGTAATGACCCCCAGATTATAAGCAAAGCCATGACCGGCTTTATGCGAGATCAGGGATTACCCGAGAACCTCATCGCATTTATAGAAGGTTTCGACAGATATAAAAATTTGATAAAACCTCTGCCCAATCCTGAAAATAGTGTATAATCGCGCAGAGCGGCGCCTTTGATCCGTAAGGCACCATTTGATTCATGAGCGGGTTATGTCTTTTTGCGTTGCAGCCTTATATCATTTTGTCCGGCTAGCGGACTATACCGCCCTGAAATCCCCTTTGCAGGATATGTGCGAATTGCTGGAAATCAAGGGAACAATTTTACTGGCTTATGAAGGTATTAATGGCACGATTGCGGGCTCAGATCAGGCGGTTGCCGAGCTTATAGCTTTTTTGCGATCAGACCCGCGTTTAAAGTATTTGGACCATAAGGAAAGCCGAGCAGAAAACATGCCGTTTTACCGTATGAAAGTGCGTCTGAAAAAAGAAATTGTGACCATGGGCGTCGACGGCGTCGACCCTAATGAAGCCGTCGGCACATATGTTGAAGCGGATAGCTGGAACGCCCTTATTTCTGATCCTGATGTCGTCTTGATTGACACACGAAATGATTACGAAGTCGAAATCGGTACATTTAAAGGCGCGATTAATCCTGACACACAAACCTTTCGGGAATTTCCAGACTGGCTCAAGAAAAATCCACAAATCTCGCCGAACACGAAGGTCGCCATGTTTTGCACGGGCGGCATAAGATGTGAAAAAGCCAGCTCGTTTATGAAAAACCAAGGCTTTGAAAATGTCTATCATCTAAAAGGCGGCATATTGAAATATCTTGAAACCCAGCACGAAAGTGACAGCTTATGGGAAGGAGATTGTTTCGTATTCGATCAACGTGTGGCCGTCACCCACGGTCTTAAACAGGGCAAATATGACCAATGTTTTGCATGTCGCTATCCTATCACGCAGGCGGATAAATCATCGCCTCAATATATTAAAGGCGTGTCTTGCCCCAGATGTCATGACAGCATGGACGCGGCGCAAAAAGCGCGTTTTCGCGAGCGCCAGAAGCAAATTGAGCTCGCTAAATCCCGCGGCCAGACCCATATAGGCCGCAGCGATAATAAAGCCGGTGCCTTATGAGTGCTATACTCTATTCCTTTCGACGTTGCCCCTTTGCTATGCGCGGGCGAATGGCGCTAAAGGTGAGTGGCGTAGACCTTGAACACCGCGAAATCCTTCTGCGCGACAAACCGGATTCAATGGTAAAAGCCTCCCCAAAAGCGACTGTTCCTGTTGTGATTTTAAAGGACGGAACGGTTATTGAAGAAAGTCTCGATGTCATTTCATGGGCACTGGCCCGTAATGATCCTTTGGGTTGGCTCGACTGTGATAGAGATAAAGCTGACGCCCTGATATCGGAAAATGACGGACCATTTAAACATCATCTTGATCGGTATAAATATGCCAGTCGGTATAAAGAGGATGCTAAGCGAGGCGATATTGATCTTGAACATCGTAAACAGGCTGAGAAATTCATTGCCAAGCTTGAGACAAATTTATTGGCCAATAAGACACAAGGCCCGAATTTTTTGATCGGCACTCGGCAATCTATCGCTGACATTGCGATTTTCCCCTTTATTCGACAATTTGCCAATGCGGATAAAGACTGGTGGAATAAGGCCCCCTACCCGCATGTTCAGGATTGGCTTAACTATCATATTGCCAGTGATTTATTTATATCAATTATGGGCAAACACCCAATTTGGGTCGACCCGTAGCACTGTTTAAAAACGAATCGACGTCCTATAAGTCAATATGAACGCAGGCTTAGAAACTGTACAAATCGTCATTTATATGAGCGAAACATGAGTGCCGCGTTCAGCCAGCATTCAACACATTTATGTATAAGGAAAGAGCGTGCGTCCCATCTGTGACGTTCCTCAACCCCCCCGGGGATGGCGCAGTTAGCGCCTCACAGAACACGCAGCGGGGTGGATGGATCTTTTTATAAAGCTCCTCCGCCCCGTCTTCATTTTCCCCAATTTTTGATGGAAAACAGCGCGTCTTTAACGCGATGGTTTAAGATGTTGCTGTTGCAATGGCAGGAATACGCAAAACCTGTCCGGGATAAATTTTATCGGGATGGGTCAACATAGGTTTATTAGCCTCAAAAATTTCGGGATATAACCGCCAAGTACCATAATAGGTTTTAGAGATTGCAGATAAACTATCCCCGCTTTTAACCGTATGGAATTGCGATTCTCGTCCGCCTGCACGCGATGTCGCTTTGTCTTGCACACCGCCAACGCCTTCGACATTGCCGACGGCCAATATAATTTTTTCTTTTATTTCTTGCGAGACGGCTTCTCCGATAAGGCTAACGCCCCCGTCATCATCCACTTCGATTTCAACCCCGCTTGTATCAAGGCCGAGGTCCTTGACTTCTTTCTCAAGCACTTCCTTGCCTTTACGGCCTTTTATGATGGCACCTAACCCGCGACCAGCCTTTTTTACAAATGGTATTAATCCAAACATATTGTCTCCTTTTTAACACGGTA
>CAZHPV010000035.1:0-25539 GCA_964534845.1 uncultured Caulobacterales bacterium | reverse complement strand
CGAAGATATTTTGCAAGCCTGTAAACTCGTTGACGGCGTTCAGGAGGGTAGGGCTGAGCCGGATTGGGTCAAGAGACGGGCGTTCTGCCATATTACGCGCGGTGAAAGCGCTGCCGCTGAACTGTCAATCAATCTCCTAAAAGAGAGCGGACATAAGGATAAACCCTATTTTGCTCTCGCTGATAATTTGCTTGGTGTGTCTGATAACCGTCCGCAAAATATTGATCTGGATCAGCCGCTCTTTAGTGCGATGCGCACCCAATTAAACGTTATGGCGCAAAAAGATGGACAGGCGACGGGTCAGATAGATCTTGAGACTTTATCGCGGTCCGGCCTCGCCTCGCTGGCTCTGGATAGTGAGGTTGATGATTCCCAAAGATTGGCTGCATTGTATAAAGGCGGACAGGCGTTAAGTGACGATCAGATAAGCACGATTTTATCTGATTTTGCTTTTGGCGATGATGACTTACAAGCTCTGGCCGGGTTTGATTTGGAAAGCGCTCTGACTGTCAGCGCTCCTAAAGCGCTTGGGCAGCTTCATGCATTGGCGAGAGCCGGAAATATTTCACCCCAAACGGGCAAGGCGATAAAGGAAATGTTGGCAAGAGCTAACACGGCGGGAGCCTTTGACCGTTTTGCCAAGCTATTGGAACCGCAAATCCTCTTATTGTCAGGGGAAACCCAGGCAAAAGAAAGCGTAATCCTCTTTGCCAGAGCGGCTGTTAACCGGGGTGATATCGGAACCTTACAAGCTCTTTACCACGGAACACCGGATGATGCGCGCACGCGCGCCATTATTGCGCTAACATCTGACGCGCTTGGTAATGGGTTTCTTCAGGGTAGTCTCGGCAAAGACATTGAAACACGGTTAGGGGAAACCGGCGCGCAAAAAAGCCGCGCTATTCGGGATAGCTATATCGCCTTGGCCCTTGGTTCGAGACTATCAGATAGTGCCGTGAAAGTTATCGAGACATCCGGTGCCGGTACGGGAAAGTCTGTGCCTTACGGGTCTTTATTGGCCTTACGCACTTCAGCAAATGCCGCCTCTCGCGCGGAGACGGCTCTGCGCGCGGCTATCTTGTTAGGAAAAAGCGGGGCAACCGGACTGGATGATGCCAGTCTGGCAGAAATTATCGCCGCCTTGAATATTGCGGGTTTGACGGAATTTGCGGGTCGGTTGGCCGCTGAAGACTTTCTTAGCCAGTTATAACGGTCCGACTTTATTATACAGGCTATAGCTGTTATCCAGGATTAGGCTTGTCCTCGGCGCTATTTTTTGTCTCAGATGTAATCGTCTCGGGCTTAATTGTCACAATATGTACTGTCTTGGGATCATAGAGCTCTTTGGCAAAAGTATTAAGCGATGTCGGGTTCATAGCCAGAAAGGCTTGTTCGCGGGAGCGGCGATATATCATGGCGCGCGGGTCGGTTTGCGAGCGCAATACAAGGCTTTGCCATGAACTATTTTCTTTTTTACTGCGCTCAAAACTTTCCAATATGGGCTTACGCGCGCGGTCAAGCTCGTCAGCCGTAATATCACCTGAGCGCATATTGGCCGCGAGTTTAATCGCTGTTTTCTCAAAGGCGTCAAAGAATTTGGGGTCAGCCGATATTGAAACAGACCCATAGCCATAAGGAGAGCTTAAACGACTAAATGACAGACCGGCTGAAGGAGAATAGCTCAAACCCTGATTTTCTCTTATCTCGTCAATAAGACGGTTTTGAAAAATACGTCTTATCACGGCGTAATGACGAGAGCGCTCTAATGTCCAAGGCTGTTGTGTCGGCCAAGCTAAATATTTAGCCCCCTGATTTTGGGCCCCTTTATGCGTAAGCGGGACGCGTGCTGGTTCAGGGAATGTGATTTCAAAGGCTTCGGGTCGTTCAAGGAAAGCCTCACGACGTGTTGGCAGGGCGCCAAATGTATCGGCCACAATGTCGATAATGTCAGCCTTTTCAAAATCGCCGACAACACCAATTTCAATGGCCCCAGCCTCAAAGATAGGGGCCAGTACCTCCCGCACATCCTCCAAAGTATATGAAAGATACGTCTCCTTTGAGACCATGCCGTAGCGTTTATCACCATCGGCCCATATCCGGCCCAGATCGCGCGAAGCCACACCGCCTGGTGTTGAATCAAGTGTATGAAAAGAGTTTTCGATATTGTCTTGATATTTTTCTTGCCAGATCGGTCTATAGCCCGGCGCGGTCAGAAGCGCTGCCCAGACCTTAAACTGATCGCGCAAATCGTCCTGATTTGTTGCCGCCGAAAAGCCAAGCCGTTCTTTACCGATCGATAGGCTGACGCCGATATTCTTTCCGGCGAAAATTTGCGAAAGCTCACTAGCCTTGTGCTTGGTAAATCCGCCAAGTGACAATGAACCTGCGAGATGAGTTAAGCCCGGTTTGTCTTCCGGGAAAACATTCCAACCTTCCCCTACGGAGACATTGATCCGCACCCACCCTTTTTCGAAATCGGTCTGCTTCATATTCAGGCGTACATTATTGGCGAATTTCACCTGATCTATATCAAAATCATCGATGCGACCTTCCCAGACTATTTCTCCGGACGGGCCAAATTCGTCATAGGCAAAAACCAGTTTTTCGCGGTTTTCCGGCGCGGATATGGGTTTTGATTGCGCCTCTTTATAGCTGGCAATTATGTCTATATGTGAAATACCCTCAATTTCAGGCCCCTGAAGCCAGATAAAGGGATCAAAGCTTTCCCACATTTTTTTAAATCCGGTATTTAAATCTTCCAGCGTGACTTCACCCAGCGTTTGCTCAAATCGGGACTGCGTGCTTTGAGGTGTTGTAATGACAGAGCCTGAGGCAAAGCCGCCCAAAATGTGTTGTGCCAGACTATGTGTATGGCGTTTGGGTGCGTAATTTACGGCATCCTTTAAGCTACGCCGGGTTGAGGCTATTAACTCGTCATATTCCGCTTGTTGAAAGCCGTAAGTCAGGGCTTGGCGGATTTCATTTTCAATAAGAATGATTGCTGATTTCCAGTCATTTTTCTTCACTGAGAGGCTGGCATTGGCAATGTCGTTAATTTTGCCGTTTGAATAGGATATTGATGCTCCGAGCACGGGAGCGTTTTCAGAAAGGATTTTCTTGCGAAGGCGCTGATTGACAATCGCATTGGCAAAGCTCTGTATGTGATGTTCGCGCCGCGATGACACTGTATCTATACTGGCGCTTGGCGGGGCGAAGTCACTTAAGTAAATCCGGGTTGTAAGCGCTGGATCCCCGTAAACTTCGGCCTTTGTTTCGGGGATCTTGTTTTCACCTTCATACGGGTCTTCGGGCGCAGGCGTGCCGACTTTCCAGTCTGCAAATGTTTCCTTTATACGGGCTTCCATGTCTTCAATGGGCAGGTCGCCTACCATGACAATTACGCTGCGTTCTGGGCGGTAATGCTGTCTGTAAAAACGCTCCAAATTCTCTTTGTTAATCGCGTCGAGACTGTCGGGAGACCCGATGACATTATATGTTGTGGATCGGCGCTCGGGATAGGCCCATTTGAAAAAAGCCCGGCTCGCTTTGCGCGATGGGGTATTGCCAAGGGCTTCCTCGGCTTTGACGACCCCGCGTTCGCGGTCTATGGCATCCGTATCCAAGAGTAATTTATCCGCCGTTTCGCGCATCACAAAGAAGCCGTAATCAAGGGTTTCTTTGTCCACATTGGGCAATTTAAGTTGATATTGTGTCCGCCAATATGTTGTGGAAGCATTTGTGTCTGCGCCAAAAGATAAACCCAGACGTTCTAAGGATTTAACCATTTCACCTTCGGCTACATTTTCGGAGCCATTAAACGCCATATGTTCAAGATAATGCGCCAGCCCAATCGTCTCTGGTGTTTCATTTCGGCTTCCGGCCCGTACCCAGAACAACAACATGGCTTCTTTTTCGGGGCGGGCATTACGGCGCAACGCATATCTAAGACCGTTCCCAAGGCGCCCATATGTCACATCGGGGTCAGGCTCTATATCACTTAAATCCTGCGGCCATGCATGTATGAGCGGGTCAAAAACAAGTGGCTTTTCATGCGGGCTATCTGTTTTGGGGGAGCAGGCTGCGAGACATAAAAACAGGGCTAAAACCATCCCGTTTATGATCTTATGAAATATGTGCAATTCGGACTCCACTTAGGGGCTAAACGTCATGTTTTACACGAAATTTTTTATCTGAACATGCGAATTTTATGCAGAAGATGGCAAAAGCTGACATTATTATGTTGTTCTTAGCCAAGAGGGCGCTATTGTCTACAATTTAGGAAATTAATTGATAAAAATGCGACCCGCTAGAACATATTTAAGCTTTGAACGTCCTGTCGCCGAATTGGACAGCAAGATAGAAGATCTTGTCAAATTATCTACCAGCGAGGTGGATGTTGACGCCGAGATCACCCAGCTTAAAGCTAAGTCCGCCAAACAGCTGAAAACCATTTATGATAATATCGGAGCTTGGGAGAAAACCGAGGTTGCCCGCCATCCGTCGCGGCCACATTTTTCGGATTATTGCGAGTCTCTGGTAACGCATTTCTCTGCTCTTTCCGGGGATCGTAAATTCGGGGATGATAGTGCCTTGATAGGCGGGCTCGGCAAAATCGATGGTCACAGTGTTGTCGTTTTGGGCCATGAGAAAGGCAAGGATACGGAGAGCCGTGTTAAGCATAATTGGGGTATGGCGCAGCCCGAGGGTTATCGTAAGGCCGTACGCCTGATGGAGCTGGCCGAGCGTTTTTCTTTGCCGGTTGTCTCCTTCGTTGATACGGCGGGTGCCTTTCCGGGCCGCGGGGCGGAAGAACGCGGTCAAGCCGAGGCGATAGCGCGCTCTATTGATAAGGGCTTGTCTTTACGTGTGCCGTTTATTTCCGTTATTGCCGGAGAGGGCGGCTCAGGCGGGGCGGTGGCGATTGCAACAGCCGATAGTGTTATGATGTTGGAACATTCGATCTATTCCGTAATTTCGCCGGAGGGCTGCGCGTCTATTTTGTGGCGTGATTCAGCCAAAGCCAAGGATGCAGCCAACGCCATGAAGATTACGGCGAAAGACCTTAAAGCTTTTGGCGTTATCGATAAAATTATAGACGAGCCGATCGGCGGTGCGCACCGGGCACCGGACGTTATGATGAAAAAGGTCGGACATGCTATATCTGCAGAAATTGTGCGGTTAAAAAAACTTAGCCCGGACGCGCTTATTGAAAAACGCCGCGCCAAGTTTTTAAATATTGGACGCAGCTTGCTAAGCTAGCGACTGGCCACACTCTAATGGGGTCACCTTTAGTTTTTGGTGTAACTCATCATTCCAGAAACAAAGACTCTGGGGTGTCTTATGCGGGGCGATTTTGGTGATCCTCTGTTGCGAGAAGTCCGAGACAATCATGTAAGCTTAAGGGCCTATCCATATCAGGATTTGTATCTTCTGCTAGATAGACGGAAACACGTATAAGAACGAAACTGAGTCACGAAATCTAAAAGTGAGTGACGCACCGGCTAAAATCCGCTAGATTGGAATCCAAAGCGGTTCCAAAGTTTCAAACATTCGACTTTGCTTTGAAAATATGGTTCTGGGCCGCCTCTAAAAAAGGTAAAGATCATGATCAATAAGTCGCTTCAAATCACAACGCTTCTATCCTCGTGTTTTATACTCTTTGCGGCCGGATGCGCCCAAGAGAGCGGCGAGGTTAAAAGCGCGGCCCAAACCCCTGAGGCCTCTCAAACAGCTGCCGCCGAGGCTCTATATGTCGTCGATTCCCAAGCCGTTGAATTCCTTGAGGCGACGTCCAAATATTTATCCGCGCAACCGGCATTATCGGTGGGCTGGTTTATCAGTTACGAAACGCAGGGCGATGGGGAGGAGCCGTTGCGCCTGACAAGGACATGGAACGGGGAAAACACATTGATCCGCGGCAAAGGATATTTTGCCGTTTGCGAACATGGCGATAACATTGATGAATTTCGATATGACGGAGAAACATTGACCGCCATTTACACGGGCAAAAATATCTATGCCACCATGCCCGTAACTGGCTCTATGGATATAATCGCTGAAACACTGGAAGATAAACACAATCTCGCCCTCCCGGCATGGGAGTTGTTCAGTGAAAATGTTTCAGAGACCTTACTCTCCGATGTTAACCGTGCTGAATATGTCGGCATAACCAGTATTTTGGGTCAGCCCGTACATCATCTCACCTTTAATGAGCCCGGGCAGAATTGGGAAATCTGGATTTCAACGAACGAAGCCAATCCTGTGCCGTTGATGATGGCGGGTCATGATCCGGATGTGGACTATTCCGGCTATCAAGCTATTTTCCATGATTGGGAAACACAGCCCAGTGCGATGCAGACATCATTTACCTTCGAGCCGCCAGAAGGTATGAGAAAAGTCGACTTTACCGCGATCAGTGATCCCGAAGCTGGAAATGAGTAGGGCGAACCATGAAGTCTCATTTATTTCGTCTTTTTGTCGTTGCCGTTTCGGCTCTGGCATTGAATCTTGGCCCGACCTTAACTAGCCAAGATACACTCATTCCTTCAGCCCACGCCAAGTCCAAAAACAAGAAAAAAGCTAATAGCTTTAGAGGTCCCAGTTCTCGCGGCAAGTCAAACAGAAAGACGAGCCGTCAAAGGTCGAGTTCTCAGAGATCGGGTTCAAAGTCCAAGGTTCGCTCACGAAAGTCGACCTCGCGGTCAAGTTCACGTCGCCGGAACGTATTTAGTGGAAATTTAGGCAGCCGCTCTTATGGTTATGGTAATATTGGATCTTATGGGAACAATAGATCCTATGGGAATAATAGATCGTATAGTGGCCGCCGATCTTATGGTGGCACAGTGCGATCACGCTCTAGCAGCCCGTTTTCAAGCCGTAGAAACCGGGGCCGATCTTATGGGGGCAATAATTCCTTAGGGTTGATCATAGGCCTCAGTGCGCTCAGCATTGCAAATTCCAACCGCTACTCCAATCGACGACATTACAGCAGTCAACCCTTTGGCTGGAGACGACATGGATGGCGCTCATCTTCATGGCGGGCGCCCTATTACGACCCTCCGCACTATCGTGAGCCTCATAGCCTTTGGGGTAAAAGCTATTATCATGAGAGATGGGGTTGGTATTATTCTGATGTTGTGAACCAATCCACATTGGTTTTTGTCGATCGCGAACCGGATAATTGCGACTATATCGAGTACCAAAACGACATCTTACTCGAGTGCGATAAAGTTCTTTACCGGCCATCCACTTACAAAGGTCAGACGGTTTATGAAATCGTTGATGATTATTGACGCGCCTTAAATCGGGCGCCCGCCGCCATCACCTTCAAATAAATTAAGCCCTGCCCCTGTAATCGCAAGTCAGTTTATCTGGAATCAGTAACGCGCTTTATAGTGCCCCAAATGACTATAGTGGGGATTCGCAGAGCTAAACCCTAAACAGCGCCGTGACAATGTTTGAACTTCTTGCCAGACCCGCAAGGACAAGGAGCATTGCGAGCGACATTTTTAAACATATCCTCGTCAAATTCAGCCTCTTGCGCAGCAGATGGCGCAGGTTGGTTCATCATTTCCATAGGCGAACGCGCCGCTTGCGGAGCCAGTTGCTGGGGCGGCTGAGGCTGCAGGTTTCGCTCTTGTCTTTGCATCTGGACATTGATCAAGAGGCGCGTCATGGCCGTTGTTACCCCTTCGCGCAGATCGGTTAGCAATTTATCAAACAAGGTAAAAGCTTCGGACTTATACTCGTTTAAGGGATCGCGTTGACCATATGCGCGCATACCAATAACGGATTTCAAACTATCGAGTTGCTGCAAATGCTCACGCCAATTCGTGTCGATGACTTGCAGTAATATCTGCTTTTCCACGCCCAGAACTTCTTTGGCATCTAGGCCTTGGGTTAATTGTCCAAAGGCTTGATCGGTTGTGCTTTTAAGGCGAGAGAGCATTTCTTCATCGGCAATGCCTTCTTCTTTCGCCCAATCCGCAAAGGGTATTTCCATAGCGAGAACCGTTTTGGCTTTTTCTGACAAACCATCAATATCCCATTGTTCAGCATAAGCCTTTTTGGGGATATAGGTCTCTATGATATCTTCGCAGACTTGATGGCGCATATCTTCAATGACATCCGACACATCCTCATCTGTCATAAATTCCAGACGCTGTTCAAAGATTGTCTTTCTTTGGTCATTCATGACATCGTCATATTTAAGCAGGTTTTTACGAATATCGAAATTGCGTTGTTCCACCCTGACTTGCGCGCGCTCAACGGCTTTGGTCATGAATTTATTTGTTAGGCTTTCACCCTCTTCCCAGCCCATTTTCTCCATCATGGAATTTAAACGGTCCCCGCCGAAAATCCGCATGAGATCATCTTCTGTGGAAATATAGAATTTGGAGCGGCCCGGATCGCCTTGACGCCCGGTGCGTCCGCGCAGCTGATTATCAATGCGGCGGCTTTCATGTCTTTCCGTTCCTAAGACATAAAGACCACCCGCTGCTAAGGCTTGCTGTTTAAGCTCGGCAACGTTTTCAGTAATCTTGTCTTTAGCTTTCTCTTTTTCGGCCTCAGAGAGATCGTCCGCTATTTCTTCAAGCAGGCGCATTTCCAGATTTCCACCCAGCTGAATATCTGTACCCCGACCCGCCATATTTGTGGCAATTGTGACGGCGCCCGGAATACCGGCTTTCGCAATTATAGAGGCTTCTTGCTCATGAAAACGGGCATTAAGCACTGTATGCCCTATGTCGCGCTCTGTTAAGAACCGTGAGAGAAGCTCGGATTTTTCGATTGAGGCTGTACCCACCAGAATAGGCTGA
This sequence comes from uncultured Caulobacterales bacterium, assembly GCA_964534845.1. Taxonomy (GTDB): domain Bacteria; phylum Pseudomonadota; class Alphaproteobacteria; order Caulobacterales; family Maricaulaceae; genus CALCKU01. Next base: position 16,720 of record CAZHPV010000035.1, on the reverse strand, counting down.
CCCTTGCTTTTACATGTGTTAATTTCGCTGACAATCGCGTTGAATTTTTCTTTTTCCGTGCGGTAAATCACATCCTCATCATCAATACGCTGTATCGGACGATTTGTTGGAATTTCCAAAACTTCAAGCTTGTAAATATCGGCAAATTCTGAGGCCTCAGTGACGGCAGTGCCTGTCATGCCTGAAAGTTTTTCATAGAGCCGGAAATAATTCTGCAATGTTACAGAGGCCAATGTGACATTTTCCGGTTTAATCTCGACATTTTCCTTGGCTTCTATGGCTTGGTGTAAGCCCTCTGAGAGGCGCCGACCTTCCATGAGACGGCCAGTAAATTCATCAACAAGGATAACCTCGCCGTTCTTGACGATATAGTTTTTATCAATGATCTGGGTTTTATGCGCCTTAAGGGCCTGATTAATGTGGTGTACAATGGTGACATTGGCGACGTCATAAAGATCTTCACCCTCCAGCATGCCGCGTTCGCGCAGGATATTTTCTATCTGTTCATTGCCTTTATCATTAAACGAGGCGTTCTGGGTTTTCTCGTCAACCTCATAGCCTTCCGGGTCTATTAGAGGAATGATTTCGTCAATTGTACGGTAAAAGTCCGACTTGTCATCTGTTGGCCCCGAAATGATGAGCGGTGTGCGGGCCTCATCAATTAAGATCGAGTCGATTTCGTCGATGATCGCATAGACGTGACCCCGTTGATCCATCTGGTCGAGCGAAAATTTCATATTATCGCGCAGATAATCAAAGCCATATTCATTATTCGTACCGTAAGTAATATCACAGGCATAGGCTTCGCTGCGACCTTGGCTGCCGGGTCCGTGATCATTGATACAGCCGGTTGTCATGCCCAAAAAGCTAAATATCTGCCCCATCCATTCAGCGTCCCGTCGGGCCAGATAATCATTGACCGTTACAATATGAACACCGCGCCCGGGTAGGGCGTTTAGATAGGCGGCAAGTGTTGACACCAAAGTCTTACCTTCGCCTGTCCGCATTTCCGCAATCTCTCCCCGGTGCAGGGTAATACCGCCAACAAGCTGAACATCATAATGGCGTTGGCCAAGCGTGCGCCAAGCGGCTTCTCTTACGACGGCAAAAGCCTCTGGTAAAAGATCGTCCAGAGTTTCGCCTTTATCCAGGCGAGACCTAAACTCATCCGTTTTCTGGCGCAAAGCCTCGTCACTTAAAGGTTTTATCTTATCTTCCAGCGCATTAATACTAGAGACAAGTGGACGCAGTTTCTTAAGTTTTCGGTCATTTTCAGTTCCGAAGACTTTCTTGACGATACCAAGCATGATAGCTCCCAGGGAATGTGCGAAAAGCACAGTCGATAAATATTCTTTGTGGTGACTTAGTGACGCTCATGCCTTAAGTCAATGAATGGGGCTAAGCAAAAGGGTAGTTTAGGCCAAGAAGTACAGTCTGAGACAAAAAAAGGCCCTATTGAGGGTGTTGAGAGACAAAATATGGAGCGCGGATTGAAAGCGATTAACACGACCAGAATCATAAAAGTTTGTTTTTCCGTTGCGGTTATTGCCGCGGCAGGTTTCACATCATCTTGCCAAGACCGGCTTTTGGTCAATGACACAACGCCATTCGGCGAGGGGGTTGTCCGTTTGGGGGATACGGAAGTTGCAGAAATTGACGGCACAAAAATCTATCTCTCAGATGTTGAACGCACAGCTGCGGCTCAGGGCCTTATAGAGACAGGCACGCCTTTAACGCCCGCTAGTCCTATTTTTCAGCGCGTATTGGATGAGCTTATCGATCAAAGATTGCTCGCACTTGATGCTTTGAGGCAGGCTTTAGACCAAAGTGATGAAACACGCCGGCGTCTGGCGGTGGCGCGTGAGCGCATATTAGGTAATATGCTGGTCGAGGAACATCTAAAAAATACGGTCAATGAGACCAATTTGCGGCGTATTTATGATGAACAATCGGCCAATTACAAATTGGGAAAAGAGCGGCGTGTGCGTCATATTCTAAGGCTCGAAAAAGAAGGCATTGATGACATTGCTAAACGTCTGGACGCGGGGGAGGATTTCGCAACTCTTGCAAGCGAGTATTCTGAAGATAGGGTGAGCCGGGAAAATGGCGGCGATATCGGGTATTTCCGTGAGGACATGTTAGACGCAGCCTTTACCACAATAGCCTTTACAACCCCGATTGGGGAGCAATCTGCTCCGTTTAAAACAGAGTTTGGCTGGCATATATTGGAAGTCGAAGACGAGCGTACGCCGAAAAAGGCTGATTTTGCTGATGTGCGTGAAGAAATGCTAAATTTCATGACCTATGACGAAATTCAAAAATTATTGCAAAACTTAAGAGATAGAGGCGATGTAAAATTACTATTTGGGCAGGCTGTTTTAACCAGCCCTACAGAGCAAAATGTTACGGAACCCGCCGCGCCAGTTACCGCGCCTCAATAATCCTCATTTTAATATCCTATTTGCTAAATCATCACATTAGAGAGACATATGACAATCTCACCCTTTGCGCCGAAACGTTTTCCAAATCTTCCGCCCATTGCGGGATTTGAAATGGCGACCGCCAAGGCTGGCGTCAAATATGCCAACCGGGTCGATTTATGGGGGCTTCGCGCTGTAGCGGGCACACAAGTGGCGGCAGTCTTTACAAAAAACCAGTGTCCGGGCGCGCCAGTGGATTGGTCGCGGCGGGCCTTAACATGGCCGGTAAAACCAAATGCGCCCCGTCTTGTGATTGTTAATTCAGGGAATGCGAATGTCTTTGCGGGTCAGAAAAGTCGAGACGCCGTCCTTGAGACGGCTACACAAGCGGCTAAAATATTTGGGGGGGAACCGGAGGCTGTCTTTTTGGCATCTACAGGGGTGATTGGCGAGCCGCTGGATGCTTCAAAAATTACGGAAAAATTTCCTCAAATGAAATCTGCCCTTGATGCAGGGGGGTGGGAGGCGGCCGCCCGAGCCATTATGACGACCGATACCTATGCTAAGGGTAGCACACAGGAGGCCGAAATTGACGGCGTTAAAGTGCGCCTTAACGGTATTGTGAAGGGCTCGGGTATGATAGCGCCGGACATGGCCACTATGTTGGGCTATATCGCAACAGATGCCAATATTGCTGCGCCCGTTTTACAATCCTTACTGAGCGATCTGACCGAAACCAGCTTTAATGCCATAACCGTTGATAGTGATACCTCTACCTCGGATACCGTCATGTTACTGGCGTCTTGCCAAGCGTCCCATGCACCCGTAACCGAAATTAAAGACCCCCGCCTTGCAAAATTTCGTAAGGCCTTGGGTGTTGTTATGCTCGACCTTGCCCATCAGCTTGTCAAAGACGGGGAGGGCGCGAGCAAGTTTGTGACCATAAAAGTCAGCGGAGCTGTTAGCGACACTAGTGCTAAAATTATCGGATTATCCGTTGCCAATTCACCTTTGGTTAAAACGGCTATTGCGGGCGAGGATGCCAATTGGGGCCGCATTATCATGGCCGTTGGGAAAGCGGGCCAACCTGCTGAGCGGGATAAGTTGACGCTGTATTTGGGGCCTCACTTATTAGCCAAGAACGGGCAAAGGCTTGAGGACTATCAGGAACTCGACGGCGCGGCCTATATGAAAAATTCCGAGATTGAAATATCTATTGATTTGGGGTTGGGATCTGGCGTTTCAACCGTATGGACCTGTGATTTTACACATAGATATATTGAAATAAATGCAGATTACAGAAGCTAGGTTTTGACCTTATTAAAGTTATTTTTAACGCTAAAACCTAACCTCTTTTTAACGGTTTAAAGGCTAATATATGCGGAACCTATTATTGGTTGGAGCCTGCGCGCTCGTTGACACCGATGGCCGAGTGCTGATGTGTCAGCGGCCCAAAGGCAAAATGTTCGCGGGGATGTGGGAGTTTCCTGGGGGCAAAATCGAAAAAGGAGAGACTCCCGAGCAGGCGATTGTAAGAGAGCTGCGAGAAGAGTTAGGTGTTGAACCTTGTGAAAGATGCTTACAGCCTTTTTCCTTTTCCTCATATGCTTACGATGATTTTGATCTGCTCATGCCATTTTATATTTGTCGCCAGTGGGACGGGTTCATTCGTGCCAGAGAAGGTCAGATGATCAAATGGGTGTTCCCCAAAAGATTATTGGATTTATCGCTTGTACCGGCAGATATATTTCTGGCTCAACAATTAAGAGACCGTTTAATAACGGGGCGTGGATTTGAGGCGTAAAATGAGTAAAATATCAAATTTCTTAAAAGATGAAAACGGGGCAACTGCGATTGAATATGGCTTAATCGCAGCTCTCATAGGTGTTGCTATCGTCACTGGAGCTACGGCCTTGGGCGACGCTGTGAATGCTAAATTTGAAGGTACAGCCGAAATTCTAGACGAGGCCGGTACCGACGACTAGTCTAGGCGGTAAAACCGTCAAGAGGATTCAGACTTTGGTTTGAGTGCCTCTGATAAATGTATTTTAGCCGATCCCGGTTTTAAGGGTGTTTGCTGGCTTTCATGCGGCGTCCAGCCAGAAAGCCATAAAAATTCAAATTGCGTTGGAAATTTTGATTTATCCGCATCCTTCGGATAGGCGTCCTCGAGCTGTTTATAAATGCTACGTCCGAGATAATCCCGTTTGCGCGTTGTCAGGAAATTGGTTTCGCCCATATCACGCAAATCCGATATCAGCGTCTGTAAACGACTGTAATGCACTCGCAAAACATCTTTGTCAATTACCGGCAATGCATAGCCGGCACGCCTTAATAAGTCTCCGGCCTGAACATGGCTTATAGATGGGAAAACCCGCGGTGTTACGCCGCCAAAACGCGCTTGATCAAAGGCGTAAAACGCCTGTTTAAGCCTCGCCAATGTTTCGCCGCCAAACATGACAGCCATTAACACGCCGTCAGGCTTTAGTTTCTCATGAATCCGGATAAGGTGTCCCACAGGGTCATTTTCGCTATGTAGCTCCAATAGAGATAAGGCTATATCGAGGCTATCCGGTGTGCAATTTTCAAGATCAGTATACAGAGTTGCCGGTCTTTTGGATGTCGGCAGGGATGACAATATGTCTGTCTTAAAACCGGAATGCCCTGTTACTAACATGGTTTCGAATGTGCGGTTTACCTCTTGTATGCGGTCTACGGCGTCTTGGGCTATGCGTTGAATAATAAACCGCCCCTTACGCCTTTGCGCCCGTTCTCTACGCAGAGTTTTTATGGTCCGGTCAAATATGATGGGCGGGGCATTGTTTTCCGACATAATCCCGATATGATGGAGCGGTGATAAAAGATAAAGTCATTTCTGTGAAAAATGCGAGTGTACAGCAATTTTTCCGGCCTGTAATTGATACGATTTTGCCGCCTCAGTCATTACTTACCGGAGATGTTTCCGTGACGGGTATAGAAGGAGAGCTCTGGCAGGCCTTACGGTTCCTAGACGAGCCTTGTTGTTATTTATGTGGCTATCCTTTTGATTATGATGTTGGAGAGGGCGCGCTATGCGGCGGTTGTAGTGTTAAACCCGCTAAATACCGATTTATGCGTTCGGCCTTTGTCTATGATGAAAACAGCCGCAGGCTCGTGCTCGATTTCAAGCATGGTGGTCGTACAACGGCTTTGCCGATGTTTGTCGCCCAGATGGCGCGCGCAGGTCGCAAATTTCTGCCTAAAGCAGATTTCATTGTGCCTGTGCCTTTACATTATCGGCGGCGTGTCAAACGCCGCTTTAATCAATCTGCGCTATTAGCCCGTCAATTGGCAAAGCAATGCGGGGCGCGTTTTGATCCTGATATATTATATCGCCATAAGGCCACAGCCGTACAGGGCGGGCTCAGCGCCGTTAAAAGACGTGCTAATGTCAAAGGTGCGTTTCGCGTGCGTGAATCGGCGAAGGACAGGATTAAGGGCGCTCATATTGTCTTGATTGATGACGTTTTGACCACAGGGGCCACTTTGCAGGCCTGCGCTCAAACACTATTGCGTGAACAGGCGCAATATGTAGATGGTTTAAGCTTGGCAAGGGTTGTAAGGCCTGTACCGCTTCCTAAATAAGACTTATCGTAGCCTAAGCATAGCAATATTGGAGACCTTATGCCTAAGATCGAAATTTATACGAAAGCCCTCTGTCCGTTTTGTATCCGGGCAAAAGCTCTGTTTAAGCAAAAAAATGTCGAGGTCATCGATATTCCAGCCGCTAGGGATATGGAAAAAAGACGCGAAATGAATGACCGCTCTAACGGACGCAATACCTTCCCGCAAATTTTCATAGATGGAAAACATATTGGCGGGTGTGATGACCTTATGGCTCTGGACAGGCAGGGTGGTCTCGATCCACTCCTGAACTAACAAGGCGCGGCGATTAAGCGCCAAAGCCAGCGTAAGGACAGATATGCGAATAAGCGCCATCCAGATGTGCAGCGGCACAAATATAGAGGATAATATTGCGGCGGCTGACGCTCTTATTCGCCAAGCCGTTAAAGACGGCGCCCAATTTGTGGCGACCCCGGAAATGACGCATATTTTGCAGAAAAATCCGAAGTCTCTGTTTGAGCAGATCACAACTCAGGATAAGGACAAAGCCGTCAGTTTCTTTGCTGGTTTAGCCGCAGAGCTGGGTATTGATTTATTATTAGGCTCGCTTGCGATTAAAACGGCTGAAAACCGGGCGGCAAATCGCTCTTTTCTGTTCGGCACTGACGGGAGCCTTAAAGCGACTTACGATAAAATCCACTTGTTTGATGTGCAGGTATCCGATCAGGAAACGTGGACCGAAAGCCGTGTTTATGATGGGGGACAGCGGGCCATTACCGCCCCGATTAACGGCGCTCATCTTGGACTTTCGATTTGCTATGATGTGAGATTTCCCAGCCTTTACCGCCATTATGCGCAACACGGTGTTGATATCATCGCTGTCCCAGCCGCATTTACCCGTCCAACAGGTATGGCGCATTGGGAGGTTTTACTGCGGGCTCGCGCCATAGAAACGGGCTGTTTTATTATTGCACCGGCTCAGGGCGGGCGACATGCTGATGGCCGCGCGACATGGGGACGGTCTATGATTATTGATCCGTGGGGCGAGATAGTGGCGAGCGCTTCGGATGACAAGCCGGGGTTTATTTGCGGGGATATCAATATAGGTGCTGTTAAGACTATTCGGGGTAAAATCCCCGCTTGGAGCTATGAATCAGGGTGGTCTGGTGATTAAATATAATCTGATATGTAAAAACGAGCATGAGTTTGAAGCTTGGTTTTCCAAGGGATCGGATTTTGACCTGCAATCAAAGAAAGGCCTGATAAGCTGCCCGCATTGCGCGACCACGCATGTTGAAAAAGCGATTATGGCACCGGCAATTTCCACATCGCGTAAAAAACAGGCTATGCGTGAAACACAGGCAAAGTCGCAAAGGCTGATGAATTCAATGGTGGATAAAATCCGCCGTGAAATTGCTGAGAAGTGCGAGAATGTCGGCGACAATTTTGCTGATGAGGCGCGCGCTATACATTACGGCGAAAGCCCGGAGCGGGGTATTTATGGTCAAACAACGCCGCAAGAGGCGTCCGATTTACGCGAGGAAGGTATTGAGGTCGCACCCTTGCCAGAGGCGTTAATGCCGAAAACCGACCTCAATTAATGTCTCTTGAGTAATGTCTTTCGGGCTCTTTATCTTTTACTAGGCGGCCTTAGGCAGGGTTTTAACAGGGGCGGGCTTAGGTAAATTGACGATATTTTCAGGTCCGGAAAGTGGAGTGATTTTCGGGCTTATGATACTCTTGCCCTCTTCTATTGCGCACAAAATATCTGTTTCCTGCGCAAAAGGGCCAAGCTTGACCAGCAAAGCCTCTTGCATGTCATGATCGGCCAAAGTGACCAAGGCTTTGGCTTGGGAACGGCTTAAAAGGCCTTCAAGATAAGCCCGTTTCAGACGCGGGCTTAAGCGCGATACCGACAAGATTTCTTTCACACATGTTTTGGATATATACAGCAGGGTGGCAATTTGAATAAGGCTATGCCCGGAATTCTGTAATTTTTTAACTTGCCGGTATTCGTCTCGGTTATTCAAAAGTCTCGGCACTATTGCTGGAGAGGCGCTTTTTCCCGCTTTTTTACCGTCAATAAGAATATAAGGAATATATTCCAAATCTTTTGGCAAAGTACCTTTCGCTGTCATGCGTCGAAGGGCGGCAAAGCGTTTTTTGCCGTCTATGATCATTAATCGACTGCCCGACTTTACCGTCACGAGCGGTGAAAGCAGACCGAATTTTGCTATTGCGCGTTCCAGACACCGGACCTCTTGGAGTTTGTCTCCATAGAGAATAGGCGATCTCGCGATCATAAATTTTGAAAAAGTCGCCGCCATTTGGGGGGGAGGGGTCGGACTATATGTCATTTTGGGCTCCAACTTAATGTTCGATTACCCATTCACCAATACTTACATCTTGGTATTAGCCCCGCCCCGAGCGCAATACCAAACACGCTTTTTAACGTAAGCGTGAGATTTCTGTGCGCATTTGTAGAATATTGCATCTGAATGGCAGATTAACTCGCCCCTTGACCTTGGCAGGCGGAAAGGGGAGATATAAGAAAGTCTCATGAACCCGGTAATAAGGAGAACTCTATGGCACGGGCAAAAATTGCATTAATAGGCGCTGGTATGATCGGCGGAACATTGGCCCATATCGCCGCTCGCGAAGAATTGGGTGATGTTGTTTTATTCGATATTTTTGAAGGCACAGCCAAAGGTAAGGCGCTGGATTTGAATGAAGCGTCACCTGTATTTGGAAAAGACAGCAATCTTAAAGGCACAAATGATTACGCGGATATTGCAGGGGCGGATGTTTGCATCATTACCGCAGGGTTTCCCCGTAAGCCCGGTATGGACCGCAAAGACCTTGTAGGCAAAAACCTTGGCGTGATTAAACAGGTCGCGGAGGGCATTAAGCAATATGCGCCAAAGGCCTTTGTTATCTGTATTACAAATCCGCTGGACGCGATGGTCTGGGCTTTACAAAAATTTTCAGGCTTACAGCCGCGCAAAGTTGTTGGTATGGCCGGGGTGCTTGATAGTGCCCGTTTTCGGTATTTCCTAGCCGATGAGTTCCAGTGTTCCGTACAGGATGTTCACGCGTCCGTTTTGGGCGGGCACGGAGATACTATGGTGCCTTTGATCCGCTATTCGACTGTGAACGGCGTATCGCTTCCCGATATGATCAAGATGAAATGGACCACACAGGAACGCATAGACGCTATTGTTGAGAGAACGCGCAAAGGCGGCGGCGAAATTGTCGGCTTGCTGGGTAATGGCTCTGCATTTTACGCTCCGGCTGAAAGTGCCATAGAAATGGCGACCAGCTATTTACGCGATAAAAAACGTATTTTGCCCTGCGCCGTACGCCTGTCAGGTCAGATTGCCGGCGTGCGCGGCCTTTATGTCGGCGCACCCGCCATGATCGGAGCGCGTGGTATCGAAAAAGTCATGAACCTGCGCTTGAAAGCCGATGAGCGGGCCATGTTTATGAAGTCTGTCGCTGCGGTTGAGAAAATCATAGCAGAATGTCAGGAAATGGAGCCTGCGCTTCGCGACTAGGTTTTAGCCTTTATTTAAAATGCATAACCCGCCTCTTGAGGCGGGTTTTTTGTTTTCTCAGACTTAGATCTTTTAAGCTGCTGGGTATATTAGCTGGTTTCTAATTCAAACGCATTATGCAGGGCACGCACGGCGAGCTCGGTATATTCCGCGTCAATCAGGACGGATATTTTTATCTCGGAAGTGGCTATCACTTCAACATTGATGCCGCGCTCGGCTAAGGACTCGAACATTGTCTGGGCCACGCCGGTATGAGAGCGCATACCTATTCCGACAATAGACACTTTAGTCACATTAGGGTCGGACTTAATCGCTTCAAAGCCGATATCGTTTTTCACAGTCTCGAGCGCCTTTAAGGCCTTATCGAGATCCCGCTTTCCGACCGTGAAGGTCAGATTAGCGGCATTATCTGAGCGGGAAATACCCTGAACGATCATGTCAACAATGACATTGGCTTCACTCATGGCTTTGCAAACTTGCGCCACCATGCCGGGCTTGTCGTCTAGTCTCAATAGTGTGATTTGTGCTTCGTCGCGTGAATAAGCGACGCCTGATACAACACGTTCTTCCATGGTTTCATCCTCATTACAGACAAGTGTTCCCGGATTAGGGTCTCCGGCATCCGCCATTGATGTTAAAACACGAATGGGCAGATTATTATTCATAGCGAGTTCGACAGACCGTGTCTGTAAAACCTTGGCCCCGAGCGAGGCTAACTCTAGCATTTCTTCAAAAGCGATACGGTTTAAGCGGCGTGCGCCTTCAACGATGCGAGGGTCGGTGGTGTAAATACCGTCCACATCGGTATAGATATCGCAGCGATCCGCATTAAGCGCAACCGCTAGGGCTACAGCGGAGGTGTCAGACCCGCCGCGTCCCAATGTTGAAATGCGTCCGTCTTCGCTAATGCCCTGAAAGCCTGCAACGACGGCGACATTGCCCGCTTTTAACGAGGGGTCGAGGGCGGCTTCATCAATGGATTCGATACGGGCCTTAGAGTGAGCCATATCGGTTCTTAGCGGAATTTGCCAGCCTAGCCATGAGCGAGCCTTCACGCCCAGACGCCGCAGCGCAATCGCGAGCAAACCGGATGTGACCTGTTCGCCTGATGAGACTATGGCATCATATTCGTCCTCGATCGCCCCGCCAATATTGGAGTCCGCGTCAAGGGCATCCACATAGCCGACGAGACGATTTGTTTCACCTGACATGGCGGAGACGACAACGGCGACCTCATGCCCGGCCTTTACCTCCGCAGCAACAAGTGAGGCCACGTGACGTATCCGGTCCAGATTGGCCACGGATGTACCACCAAATTTCATGACAATGCGTGCCATAATTCACCCTAGTTAAAATCAGCGGCGCTTTTACGCCGCCGCGCTTATAGACTCAAGGCCTGATTTGAAAAGATTTTCAGGTCATTTATATGCAGCGGCTCCAGATATAATATAGGCATAATAATATTTACTATTAAGGTGAGTTGAGGTTAAACGGGCTGGAAAAATAAAATAGACGCGAATGCGTTTTCTAGTCAGACCCCACTGGAGACAATATGACAGCCAAGCCCATTGATGGAAAAGCCTATGCCGCGGGACTGCGTACCCGAATTTCTCAGGCGGTTGAGGCGCTACCCGGCCAACCAACGCTGGCTGTCGTGCTTGTCGGAGATGATCCGGCTAGCCATGTTTATGTCCGTAACAAAATAAAGTTCACCAAAGAGACGGGTATGCGCTCCGTTGAGCACAGATTGGATGAGGATGTCTCGGAAGATGTTGTTATAAAAACCGTAAGGGCTTTGAATAATGACCCGGAAGTTGACGGTATCCTCGTGCAATTGCCTTTACCGGATGGCATGAATTCTGAAAAAGTTATTGCCGAAATTGACCCCGATAAGGATGTTGACGGTTTAACAGAAGTATCGGCGGGGCGCTTATCGCTGGGTAAAGAAGGATTGCGCCCGTGTACGCCGACCGGATGCGTTATGCTGGCCAAAGATGCCTTGGGGACGTTATCTGGCAAAAATTGCGTTATCTTAGGACGTTCGATATTGGTCGGCAAACCGGCGGCGCTTTTATTTCTAGAGCAAAACTGTACGGTCACTATTGCGCATTCCCGCACGCAAAATATTGAAGCGGTTTGCCGCGAAGCCGATATTTTAATACCAGCTGTGGGCCGTGCTGAAATGGTCAAGGCGGAGTGGGTCAAGCCGGGTGCTTGCGTGATTGATGTTGGTATAAACCGCGTTCCCAATCCGGCCAAGCCGGGGAAGTCAAAATTGGTCGGAGATGTTGATTTTACAGATGTTGAACCTGTCGCGGGTTCTTTGACGCCTGTGCCGGGCGGGGTCGGTCCGATGACGATTGCCTGTCTTTTGCGCAATACAGTGATTGCGGCGTGCCGTCGGCGCGGATGGAATAGTCCTGAAATACTGGATTTTTAACTCACAAACATGTGTGTATTCGGACCTGTAACTTTTTAAGATTTGCATTATAGTTGCCCTCGGTAATTCTAATAGCCATAATGGGTCAGAAATCTCTGGCAGAAAGTTCGAGCGCGCGTGAACACTCCCTATGACTTACTTATAATTGGCGGCGGCATTAACGGGACAGCTATTGCCCGGGACGCGGCAGGGCGCGGTTTATCTGTCCTGTTATGCGAAAAGGATGATCTGGCCAGCCATACGTCGTCATCGAGTACCAAGCTCATTCACGGGGGGTTGCGCTATCTGGAATATTACGAGTTCAGACTGGTCCGGGAGGCCTTGATAGAGCGTGAGGTTTTATTACGGTCCGCTCCGCATATTATCTGGCCAATGCGTTTTATCCTGCCCCATGATGCGGGTCTGAGACCGAAATGGATTTTGCGTTTGGGGCTGTTTTTTTACGATTATATGGGCGGACGCAAATTGCTACCGCCGACAAAAACCCTGAAATTACAAAAGGGCGGCGTACATAGCGATATTTTGGAGAACCGCCTGACCTTTGGTTATGAATATTCCGATTGCTGGGTAGAAGATGCCAGACTTGTTGTCTTAAATGCCTGTGATGCGCAAATCAGGGGTGCAAAGATTCTAACGCGCACAGAAGTTAAAGCTCTGTCGGTAGAAGATGGTGTCTATAAAGCCTCAATTTCACTGGGCGGAGGAAAGACAGAGCACGTTACAGCACGGGCCGTCGTAAATTCTGCCGGACCGTGGGTCGAGGCGGTGCTAAAGAAAATACACCGCGGTAAAAATGATGCCGGTGTGCGTTTGATCAAGGGAAGTCATATCGTTACGAAAAAGCTGTTTGAAGGCGACCATAGTTATATCTTCCAGAACGCAGATAACCGGATTATTTTTGCGATACCCTATGAAGAGGACTATACGCTGATCGGGACAACGGATGTACCCTTTGATACCAATTTGGATAAGGTCGAGATATCGCAAGAGGAAATCAGCTATCTGTGTGAATGCGCCAATGAATATTTGGAACATGATATTTCACCGGCTGATGTTGTCTGGACATATGCTGGTGTGCGACCACTTTATGATGATAAGAGCGCCAATGCCTCCGCCGTAACGCGCGACTATGTGCTGGATATAGATGAGTTTGAGCCGGGGGCGGCCTTTATGTCCATTTACGGCGGAAAGATAACGACCTCTCGCAAGCTTGCAGAGCATGCGATAGAAAAACTCCAACCCTTTCTCGGCTTTGAGGCAAAAGCCTGGACGCGCAAAGGACATTTTCCGGGCGGGGATATAAAGAATGCGGATTTTGACGGCTTTAAGACAAGCATGCAGTCACGCTATCCATGGATCGAACCGGATCATTTACACCGATTAGCGCGCCGATACGGAACCCGTATGCAAGATGTGATCGGGGAGGCTAAGTCTTTATCTGATCTGGGGACGGTGTTTTATAGAGGTCTCTCGGAGCGCGAAGTCCGGTATATGATTGAAAATGAATTTGTCACATCGGCAGACGATATTCTCTGGCGGCGCACAAAATTAGGCCTTCATATGCCAGAGGATGAACGCGAGGCTTTTACCGATTGGTTTCATAACAATATGGTGCCGCTTTTGCCCGAGATAACGCTGGCATAATGGCTCATTCCAATGATAGCCCTGACTTTATAAGCTCTGTAAGCGTTGATCCCGATGAGATGGAGAGCTTTTCGCGTATGGCAGAGGATTGGTGGAATCCAGATGGCATGTTTAAGCCCTTACATGTCATGAATGCGTTTCGAACGGACTATATCAAAACCACTTTATGCGAGCATTTTCACCGTGACCCGGCTCTTGAAACCCCGCTTAAAGGTTTGAGGGTTTTGGATATTGGTTGCGGGGGCGGTCTTTTATGTGAACCCATGACTTTGCTCGGGGCCTCTGTGACGGGCGTAGATGCTTTGGAAAAAAACCTTAAGACTGCGAAAACCCATGCCACACAACACGGTCTGGATATCGACTATCGACACGGCACGATTGAACAACTTGTTGCGAGTGGTGAGACCCCTTTCGACGCTGTTTTGAACATGGAAGTCATCGAGCATGTGGCTAATCCGCCGGAGTTTATGAAAGATTGCGGGGCAATGGTGCGTGAGGGTGGGATAATCATGTGCTCGACGATTAACCGCACAATGAAAGCCTTTTTATTTGCGATTGTCGGTGCAGAATATGTTCTGCGCTGGCTGCCGCGCGGGACACACCAATATGAAAAACTGGTTCGACCCGTTGAGATCAGGCGCTGGTTGATAGATGCAGGGCTAGAACCGCAAGACTCTCAGGGTATGAGCTTAAACCCCCTGACCCAGAGCTGGCGATTTTCTGATGATCTCAATATTAATTATGTCACTGTGGGTTTGAAATAAACCCGTTTAGCAATCAGCGTTCGGTTTGGAACACTCAAAATTGCGTCTTTCTTTAAGATAGTCTCGACCGCGCATTTCAATAAGGCGCGAGGCCGTGCGCTCAAATTCAAAGGCCCCTTTACCGTCAATATAGAGCTGATCGGGTTCCACCTCAGCGGATATAATCAATTTGGTTCGGGTTTCATATAGGGCGTCAATCAAGGTAACAAAACGTTTGGCTTGATTAAGGGATGCCGGGCTCATTTGCGGCACATTTTCTAAAATAAGCGTGTGAAAGGCGTGGGACAGGCGTAAATAATCTGCCGGACCTAAAGCTCTATTACATAAATAATCAAAGTTAGTGCGCGCTGTTCCTGCCGCAGTTTGCTTTAGGGTGATTTTCCGACCTTGAACCGACAGGGAGGTTTCGCGCACCCTAGCCGGGCCAATAAGTCTTTTCCACGCGGCATCAATGCTGGCCTCTGCTTTTGCGCCTAAAGGGCTGTAGTAAACAGGTGCGGCTTCGAGTTGGCGCAAGCGGTGATCTGTCTCGCCTTCAAATTCATGGATAATAAGATGTTCTGGCATCATGTCGATAAAGGGTTCAAACAAAGCCCGGTTTAAGCCGTGCTGGTAAAGATCGCGGGGCGGGCGATTAGAGGTTGCCACAACGACAACACCGCGGTCCCAAAGCGCTTTGAACAGTCGCGATAAAATCATGGCATCCGTAATGTCGGTAACATGAAATTCATCAAAACAAAGAAGAGCGGCTTCGCGAGCGATCGATTTTGCTGTCGGCGCAATAGGGTCATCCCCGGCCCCGCGTACATAGTCAGGGCTTGCGCGGCGTTCCGAATTGTCCATCTTGCGCCAACGATTGACCTTTTCATGTATAGTCAACATGAAAGCATGAAAATGTACGCGTTGCTTGGTCTTTATTGGGGCCGCATCAAAAAACCAGTCCATTAACATGGATTTTCCGCGTCCAACCCCGCCCCACAAATAAAGTCCTTTGGGTGCGATTTTCGTTTTCGAGAACAGGCCAGCCCGTTTTACGGGTGTTTCTAGCCTGTCCAGAAGGGCATCCAAAGCTATGGAGGCACCAATCTGTACTTCATCTCGCTGTAATATACCCGCCTCAATTTGGGTATTTAATTTGGTCTGTACAGGCCCGCTCATGGTTTATGACTCGAAATTCTTGCATCGGCTTGATAAAAAGCAGTCAGTGCATATCGCGAATTAAGCGGGTCTCTGGCGTCCATAATCGCAGTCCTAGTGGGGATTTCAGCGAGGTCAAGCCCGATTTTGCGCTGAGAACTTTCCTCAATCGCGAAACGATAAAACATTTCCGTTCATCAAAGGTTTATGTTATTAACTATATGTTAATATAGGCATCAAAGTAGGCAAAAGGTCTGCACGAGTTTTAACGGGGGCTTCTGATTGTGGAAGCCATTACTTGGAGGGTTTCCTGATTATGGAACAATTAGCACAACATTTAAACTTTTTACCGGCATGGGCCGTGGGGCCGGTGGTGGCCTTATTGGTTATCATAGTCGGTTATTTTATCTCGAAAATCGCCGCGGCGATTGTTTCGGGCGCCATTAACCGTACGGGTTTAGGACGCCGGGCTAAAACGACGGGCGGCAATATCGGTAAATCTTTATCCAAGGCCGTATTCTGGGTCTTGTGGTTAATTTTCATCCTGATGGGGCTTTCACAATTCCCGGTTCTGTCTAACCAGCTAGGTTTCCTAAATGGCATGATGGAAAATATCTTTAGCTATCTGCCGCAATTTGCCATTGGTGGCTTTGTCCTCGCAGTGGGTATCTTACTGTCCAAAGTGGTAAAAGAGGCCCTGACATCGACATTAGAGGCCGCGCAAGTTGACAATCTTGTCTCGCGTTTTGGCATAACTGATGCTGATGATGGTACACCGTCTACTTCATTGTCCAAAAGCTCCGGTGTTCTAGCCGCGGCTATCGTAACCATTACGGCTGCAGCGACGGCCATTGGTATCTGGGACATTCCCGGCGTTTCTGGTCCTGTATCAGAATTGCTGAACACTATCCTGAGCTATATTCCACGCATTATTGGTGCCGCGATTATACTGGGTATCTTTGTCTTTATCGGACGGTTCGTCTCTAACTTGGCTAAAAGCACACTGCCAGCTCTGGGTGTGGATAATTCGCTTAAAACCGTTGCAAGCCTTGACGGGGACGTATCCAATGTGGTGCCGTCTCAGATCATAGCCAATATCAGCTTTATCGGTATTGTTCTTATGGGTCTAACAGCGGCCATGAAAGCCTTGGGTATTCC
>CAZHPV010000034.1:0-26213 GCA_964534845.1 uncultured Caulobacterales bacterium | reverse complement strand
CACCCATACATTGAATGAAGCCGATCTGGACAAATCCTATCGAATATTATTCATCGGTGAAGCCTCACCAGAATTCATGGCAATTATAAATGCCTTGCAAAAACGTCGGGTCGAAGTCGTAGCCGCCTTTACCTCTTTTAGTGCCTTTGACTTCCTACATGAATCCTCATTTGACGCTGTTGTTATGAACGCCTTAAAAGAGCCCGAACCAGCCTTAACAATCGCATCCACCATGTTGCGTAATTCCAAATTATACCATGTTCCTACACTTTTATTGATAGATGAAGCCAAATTCGACTATAAAGAAAAAGCCTTTAAAAGCGGTATAAAAGACATCATACCACACGACTCGGATGATGTTGAAATCGCAGGACGGATAATGGAGCTTGCGAATTATCACCGTATCCATTCACAACTCAAATCCGAGTTTAATCTCATTGGCGGTGAAGCCTGCTCTGATATCAGCTCTGGTACATTCAATGCAAATTTCTTCGAGAAACACATGGTGCGGGTCTGCGAATTTTATAAAGATAGCCAGACGCCGATCTCTCTTATAGCTATTCGAACATTTTATAACTCTGATATCACACTGCCCGATGATAAAATTGCTCGCGCCAATGCCCAGATTGGCAGCATGATTAAGAACCTTGTTCGCATGCAAGACATTGTTGCCCGTATAGAGGACGATCTTTTCTTCATCGCCATTCCGGGCATGCAGTTTCAGATGATCGACTCTGTTATAGACAGAATATCCGGTGTGATCGAATGCACCGCCTTTGAAACAGGACGGAGTGAACCCAAGCGCTTTACAATGCAGATTGAAACAGCGAAGGCCAAGTTTATAGAAAATGAAAGCCATGCAGATCTCATTGTACGCCTTTATCAAAACTTGAGGGCTGCATCAGGGAATTCCGACACGGCTCCCAGCTTGGCAAACACACTCTAGGCCGAGAGTGACTGCTTTTTTACGCGTCAAATATTAAAGCTTTAACGGCGCGTTCTGCGGCTTTTAGGCGGCTCTCATCTGCGTCAAACTTCCCTGAAACAAGAATTGTTTGGTCAGGGCGTAAACGCCAGCCAGAGTTTTGCGTAATCGCATTGAGAATAACAGACGGGTCTTTCACGTCTTTATGCCGCATTGAAATAACAAGCCCGCGCGGACCAGCATCAATCTTCTCCACGTGAGATTTACGACATAAACGTTTGATTTTCATAACTTTTAAAAGAGAGCCAACTTCTGTAGGTAAAGGACCGAAACGATCAATCAATTCAGCGGCTAAAGCCTCGCTACTCTCCTCGTCCTTGACTTCAGAAATACGGCGGTAGGTAGCTAGTCGCAAATTAAGATCAGATATATAATGCTCTGGTATCAATATCGCCACGCCTGCATTGACCTGGGGCGACCATGATTGATCCCTCAAAGTATCCTGATCGTCGCGTAGCTCAGCCACCGCCTCTTCCAACATGTGTTGATAAAGCTCAACACCGACATCCTTAATATGACCCGATTGTTCCTCGCCTAAAGGATTGCCGCCGCCGCGCATATCGAGATCATGACTGGCAAGGGTGAAGCCTGCCCCCAAGCTATCAAGGGATTGCAATACCTTTAACCTTTGCAAGGCTTCAGGTGTTGCGACATTATTTTCCGGAGTTGTGAGATAGGCATAAGCCCGTACTTTTGAGCGACCAACCCGTCCGCGCATCTGGTAAAGCTGGGCCAGTCCAAATTTGTCGGAGCGGTAAATAACCAATGTATTAGCTGTCGGGATATCAATGCCGCTCTCAATGATCGAGGTTGAAAGCAAGACGTCATATTTTCCTTCATAAAAGGCCGTCATAATGTCATCCAAAGCGGTCGGGGTCATCTGGCCATGCGCAATCACATATTTTACTTCCGGTACATCATCCCGTAAAAAGTCTTCGAGCCTTGCCAGATCAGAAATACGCGGCGCAATAAAGAAGCTTTGTCCCCCCCGGTAGCGCTCTCGTAACAAGGCTTTTCTGACACTCACCACATCAAAGGGTGAGACATAGGTACGCACGGCCAATCGATCAACAGGCGGCGTGGCGATTAAAGACAGATCACGAATACCCGATAGCGACATTTGCAATGTACGCGGAATGGGCGTGGCCGTAAGGGTCAAGACATGAATATTCGCCCGCATTTGCTTTAAACGTTCTTTGTGGCTTACGCCAAAACGCTGCTCCTCATCCACAATAAGCAAGCCAAGATCAGAGAATTTAACCGACTTGGCCAGCAGCGCATGTGTGCCTACCACAATTTCGCAACGGCCCTTTTCGAGTTCTTCACGGGTAAGCGCGGCTTTCTTACCAGATACTAAGCGTGAAAGCTGGCCGATTTTAATAGGCCATCCCCGAAAGCGCGCCTTTAACGTTTGATAATGCTGCCGGCTTAGTAATGTTGTGGGTGCAATAATTGCCACTTGTCGCCCTGACATAGCCACAGCAAATGCCGCGCGCAGAGCCACTTCGGTTTTCCCAAATCCAACATCGCCGCAAATAAGGCGGTCCATAGGGCGACCCGAGGATAAATCGGACATCACATCCTCAATAGCACCTTGTTGATCCTCCGTTTCAGCATAAGGAAAACGCGCACAAAACTCATTATAAAGCCCCTCTTGAACCTCGACAGGCTCGGTTGTCTTCATGGCGCGTTTGGCCGCAATTTTAATCAACTCGGCCGCCATATCGCGTAGGCGTTTCTTGGCTTTTGCCTTTCGGGATTGCCACGCCGCTCCGCCTAGCCTGTCAAGAACGGCGTTATCGCCGCCTTTTCCATATCGTGAGAGAAGCTCAATATTTTCGACAGGTAGATATAATTTTGCCCCACCTGCATATTCTAGTTCGAGACAGTCATGCGGCGCATCTTGCACATTGAGCGTTTTCAAGCCGATATAGCGCCCTAAACCATGATCTATATGAATAATAAGATCGCCCGCCTGCAGGCTCGCTGCTTCTGCAATAAAATTTTTAGCTTTGCGCTTACGTCCCCGATTGACCAAACGGTCTCCCAGAATATCCTGCTCGGAAATTATGGCGAGATCACCTAAATTAAACCCATGCTCAATGGGCAAAACAATCCGTTTGATTTGGCCCTTTGGTAATTCAAGTGCACGTGCACCGTTCTCTATCTGAGCAATAACAAGCCCGTGGTCTTCCAACACATTCGCCAAGCGTTCAGATGACCCTGCCGTCCAAGCTGCAATCAAAATAGTTTTACCCGCACTTTGTAAGGACTTGATATGCTCGACCACAACATCAAAAACATTCACGCCTTCTGTCCGCCTTTGCGTAGAAAAATTACGCGCCGGCTGTGCGCCAAAATCGATTAGGTCCTGACTGTCGGGTGGGATAAAGGGCGTATGTTGACGCCAATTTATATCTTTGCAGATTTCCGCCCAACATGATCCCGAAATATAGAGGCTTTCAATCGGTAAGGGCCGGAATATTCCTGCTGTTTTACCGGGGTCACCTGACCCGCTATCTTTCGATTCCATATGGGTTTGTCTGGCATCAAAGAAGTCCGCAATAACGTCCTGTCTTCCCTGCATAGCTTCAGACAATAAAGCATCGAAAACGCACAGTGCCTCCTTCCCGATATAGTCGAATACCGTTTCCGTATGTGTATAAAATAACGGCATAAAATGCTCTATGCCCTGCGGCTTAACCCCCTCAATGACAGAGGCATAAATCGGGTCTTGATTAATGCCACCGCCAAATGCAGCAATGTAGTTTTTACGAAATCTTGAAGTCGCGGCTTCTGTGACGAATACTTCGCTAACCGGCGCAAGGTCCGCTCTATCAAGGGGCGCAATTGAGCGCTGCGTATCCACATCAAAATGGCGAATGCTCTCCAGCTCATCTCCAAAAAAGTCAAGCCGAATGGGGAGTTCGGTTCCAGGCGCGAAAATATCGACAAGGCCGCCCCTAATCGCGAAATCCCCCGGCTCCATAACCGTTGAACATCGCGAATATCCATTTTCACCAAGATAGGTCTGTAGCGCCTCCCGTTCTAGGGTTTGTCCCGTTTTGGCGGCAAATCCGGCCTTAGCCATCACCTCGCGCGGAGGCGTTCTTTGTGTTACGGCACTGATGGTAGAGACTATAATTAGCGGCGCATTTGGGTCGATATTTAACAATGCAAATAGAGTAGCCGCCCGGCGGGCAGCCGATATGCGGGACGGTGATACACGGTCGAACGGCAAACAATCCCAAGCCGGCAAATAAAGGACAGGAATATCGGGAGCAAAGAACCGACACGCTGCCATAAAGTTTACGGCGCGGCTGTCATCGCGCGCAATAAACATAAGGCGCGCGCACGCCCCTGACTTTTGTCTTTTCCTTACGGTTTTGGAGACAATTAAAGCATCAACACCGTCAGGCACACCTGCAGCAAGTAAGCTGGTCTCAGGGCCAGCATATCTATTGAGCTGTATCAAGTTTTATATCTCTGGCTTAAAAAGGCGCAGACGAGTAAAAAGCGGAGTATCATATTGGGCCGGCACGGCCGTTTTGCCTGTTATCCAATTGTATATATCATGATCTTTTGCCTCTAGAAGATGCTCGAAAGCGCTGAGATCATCCTCGGTAAACCGTTCAATATTGGCTTTGGCAAAACCGCCCAATAGGAGATCAGCTTCTTTAAACCCGCGATAATTCGCGCGGTAGAGTAAGCGTTTTCGGCGAATGTCATTCATTTCGAAATCCAGAATATATCCCTGATCATTATCGTTTGCCCTATTATAGACAAGCAGGCGAGCTGTCACTTAAAGAATGTCAAAGATGACAAAGACACGTATATTTTCTGTTTTATCCCAACCTATATGGTTAACCGGTTTTAACCTGCTCGGATAATTTTTTCGGCTTAGGTTCAGTTTTAGTTTGCTACTACATTTTTGCGCTACCCATCCGGACTTAGATTGTGGTATCTAAAGTCCGGGTGGCAACCGCAAACTCATATACCCTTCCCTTTGAAGCAGGCGCCGTCTCGGCCCTGCTTTTTTTATACGCGTATAAGCAAAATTTGATCACCCGCAGACGCTTGAACTCTGGTCTATTTCGGTTCAAATAGAGCTATGCGACCAGATAGTCTCTTTCCACTTTTTGCTGATGTAACCACACTCAAGGGTGTTGGAGCGCGCGTGAAGGCAGCTTTGGAGCGAGCGATGGGTCCGCGCATTAAGGACTTGGTATTGACACCGCCCTCTGGTCTGATTGACCGGAGCTATCGTCCTACTATTTCAGGGGCACGAAAAGACGAAATTTGTACATTCACAGTCACAATTGGTCGACATAATGTCCCGACCCACCGCAAGCGCCCCTACCGTATCAAGGTTTATGACGATACGGGTGAAATGACCTTAGTGTTTTTTCAGGCGCGCGCAGATTATCTCCAGCGTATTTTACCCGAAGGCGCAACGCGGATAATTTCGGGGAAAACGGAAGTCTTTAATGCCGAATTGCAAATGACGCATCCAGATTACATTCTTGCGCCTAAGCAAATTGATGAATTACCTGTCTATGAAACCCTCTACCCCCTCAGCGCGGGTTTATCTCAGAAAGTCGCGCGAAAGGCGATGAACCAAGCTGTTCTGAATATTCCCGACTTGCCTGAATGGCTCGACCCGACAATGGTCGTGCGGCAGAATTGGCCGGGATTTCATGAGGCGCTACAGCGCTTGCATAAACCTGAACACCCCGTTGATGTGAAAGCCGATGCCCCGCCGCGTCAAAGATTAGCCTACGACGAATTATTTGCCAAACAATTAGCTATGGCACTGGTGCGAGAGACAACACGTCAACGCTCGGGACGGGCTTATACGAATCCGGGCCAATATGTTCAGGACGTCAAAACCGCAGCCCCCTTTAAACCTACACAAGCCCAAAGCCGAGCCTTTGACGAAATTTTAAAAGACATGGAATCGCCGTTTCGCATGGCACGACTTCTCCAAGGCGATGTCGGTGCAGGCAAAACCTTTGTTGCAGCCCTAACCGCGGCCCATATTTGCGAAAGCGGTGCGCAAGTCGCCTTTATGGCACCCACGGAAATTCTCGCCCGTCAACATGCCGAAACTCTCAAAAATCTTTTAGACCCCGCCGGTTTGAGTGTGCATGCGATAACGGGACGGGACAAAGGCAAACCCCGCCAAGCCCTCGCAACGGGATTAGAGCGCGGTTATATTGATGTGGTTGTCGGCACGCATGCGCTCTTTCAGGATAAGGTGACATTCAAAGATCTCGGCCTTGTAATTATAGACGAGCAACACCGATTTGGCGTTCATGACAGATTACGGCTAACGCAAAAAGGCCGAAAGCCCGACCTTCTTGTTATGACCGCGACACCCATACCGCGCACACTGGCTTTGACAGCTTACGGCGATCTTGATGTCTCCAAGCTGGACGAAAAACCTGCCGGGCGACAGGATATAGATACACGTATCTTGCCGTTAGAAAGGCTGGATAATGTTATCGAGGCCATTGGTCGGGCCGTTGACAATGGTGGCCAAATATATTGGGTCTGTCCCTTGGTGGAGGATAGCGAAATAATGGCACTCACCTCCGTCGAAGACAGGCATAGACAACTCAGTGCAGTTTTCGGAGACAAAGTCGCTTTACTGCATGGCCGCATGAGTCCGAAAGAAAAAGACAATACGGCTCAAGCTTTCAAAGACGGAAAGTTCAATATATTGGTTGCAACGACGGTGATCGAAGTCGGCGTTGACGCCCCGGATGCAACCGTCATTGTCATTGAACATGCAGAGCGTTTCGGGTTGGCTCAATTACACCAATTGCGCGGGCGCGTTGGGCGCTCAGATAAAGCGTCGAGCTGTCTCCTTCTCTATAAAGGTCCGCTATCTGTTAACGGCAAAGACCGTCTGGAAATCATGCGAAGCTCGCAAGACGGGTTTTTGATTGCGGAAAAAGACTGGAAACTGCGCGGGACTGGCGATCTGTTGGGGGCCAGACAAAGTGGTCTGCCAGATTACAAATTAGCAGATCTGGACAAACATCGCGGTCTATTGGAAACGGCGGCCCAAGATGCCCGGTTACTTGCGCAAACCGATCCGAGCTTGCAATCTGAACGCGGCGAAAACGCTCGTACTTTGCTCTACTTATTTGAGCAGGATTACGGCATTGCTCTGATGAATGCGGGTTAGTCTGAATTTCGACCCGTCTTTCCGTTTTTTGTCTGAATACGGGCTTGAAGGTCTTTAAGGTCCTCATTCGAAGTTACCATACCCCCGGAAATAATCATCTTGGCCCCCTCCTCTGGCGTCATATCCAAAATCTGGATGTCAGACGATTTTGAAAACAGCAGAAAACCTGACGTCGGGTTCGGCGTGGTGGGTACGAAAACGCAAACATAATCATCCTTGAGATATGTTTTGGGCGCACCTTCAAGGTCAGCCGTGACGAATCCGATCGCCCATAATCCCGGTCTGGGATATTCGATGAGGCAAACATCCCGAAAGGCCCGGTCTTTTTGATCCGCAACTGTTGTGACAATTTGTTTTAGTGCATTATAGACGGGACTGACGACCGGCACACGCGCCAGCATACGTTCGCCGGCTTTAATAATAGCATTGCCAAAAAAGTTGGATGCCAATACGCCCAATATGAATAGGAGAACAAAGGCGATAATCAGGCCTAGCCCCGGAATATCAAATCCTAAATATGTTTTTGGGTTCCACTCACCCGGTAAAAAGCGTAAAACATTTTCATCTATTTTTTGCACAAACCACGTCACAGCCCAGATGGTTGCAACGATAGGAAGCGCGATAATAACGCCCGTAAAGAATCGGTTACGTATCCACCTAAATAAGCTGGTTTGGGATTTATCAATTGTTGTATTGCGATCTGTCATCTAATTTCCACAAAAAAACATCTCATGTCGGCACGAAAGACGTACAGACTCATCTGGTTCATTAGGCCTATACGTGTTATTTTGAAATAGAGATATGGCGAATTTAAGACAATTTTTGAGACCCGGAATTGGCCCTGCAATAGTTTGCAGCTTACTGGGGCTGATTTTGTTTACGCTCTACATAAATCATGACGCAATTTTTCAGTCAGTCCAGGACCCGGGCGAGCCTTTCCAAACCTATGTAAAACCAAAAAAACCGGACTACGCCAATCCCGAAAACTGGATTGCAATTCCCGATCTGACTGTGGACCCCTTTAAGGAAGAAACACTGGGGGATGTTTTTGTCGTGGTTCCGGCTGTATATAGAGGGGGCGAGCACTGGAACCTACCGATCGACGATGACCGCCGCAGGACAAAATTACAACGCATAGTCAGGCCCAATTATGTTGCGCCCTATGCAAGTGCCGGCCGATTATTTGCGCCTTATTACAGACAATCCTCGATATATACGTTTTTAACCAATCGAGAGGATGCAAGACGCGCGCAAAATCTTGCCTATCAGGATGTAAAACGGGCTTTCAAAGTGTTCTTGACCCATTCCCCGCCCGAACGTCCTATTGTGATCGCAGGACATGGACAAGGCGCTTCACATCTCCAGCGCTTATTGGAAGACTTTTTCCAAACAGGCGACCTCCACAAACGACTTGCCGCCGCTTATATTATTGACCACCCCCTTCCTTTGGACAAGTTTGAGAGCAGTTTTCCTCTCTTAAAGCCCTGCGAAACCGAAATAGATGCCGGCTGCGTTGTTGCATTTGGGGCTTTCACGTCTGAAGAGAGCGTAACGGCTAAACGCTTTATCAGTCAGGCAAAGGTTTACGGTGAAAGCGACTACACAATTGTCGAAGGTAGACCCTTATTATGTGTCAATCCGCTCTTATGGAATAGAACCACAGATTATGCGCCCAGACGGTTACATAAAGGCGGAATTGCCGCCGAAGGACTCGATCCCAAAACTTGGCCAGCCCCTCTTGTAAAACAGGTCGGAGCTCAGTGCATGGACGGGATATTATTGATTGATAAACCACGGAGCCGAAGCTTGCGCCGTCCCCGTTTCAAGTTCGGGGCTAAATTCCGAACATTGCCGTCAAATTTGTTTTACGAAGACTTGCGCGTCAATGCGCCTAAGCGTGTCCAAACTGTTTTCGATTCCGGCATTTTGCCAAAACGTGTGCCCTTGCTTCAGGATAATGAGGTTATCGAAATCATTGAGAGCCCAATTAAGCCTGTCGACTTGAAGCGGGAGCGCGAGGAAAGACACAAAATTCGGGAAGAAAAAAGAAAAAAGCCTTAAAGTAAAGTCTCCATCCTGCATTTTTAACTTTGGCTTGCACCGCCCAAATCATGACATATAGTGACGACAAGGAGAGATTCATGGCATTTAAATCCGTTATCGACATGATTGGCAATACGCCTCTTTTACGGCTCAATGAGGCATCCAAACTCACAGGCTGTGAAATTTACGGAAAAGCCGAATTTCTTAATCCGGGGCAGTCGGTAAAAGACAGGGCCGCCCTTCAAATCATCCGTGAAGCCGAAGCGTCTGGCGCTTTGCGACCGGGTGGTGTTGTCGTTGAAGGCACCGCCGGAAATACGGGCATTGGTTTGGCCATGGTTACCAGCGCCTTAGGTTATCGCTGTAAGATCATTATGCCGCGCACGCAAAGTCAGGAAAAAAAGGACGCTGTACGCCTACTGGGTGCGGAGCTCATAGAGGTCGACGCAGTACCCTATGCCAATCCGGAAAATTATGTGCATGTATCGCAGCGTGTCGCAGAGGATTTAGCCCAGAAAGAAGTCAGCGGCGCGATTTGGGCCAATCAATTTGACAATCTTGCCAATCGTAATGCCCATATAGAAACGACGGGGCCAGAAATATTTGAACAAACTGACGGCAAAGTCGACGGCTTTATCTGCTCTGTTGGTTCTGGCGGTACATTAGCCGGAGTTTCTCTCGCCTTGAAAGCCCGAAATGCGGATATAAAGATCGGCATTGCAGACCCTTACGGGTCTAAAATGTATAGCTATTACAAGGACGGGATACTTGAAACAGAAGGCGGCTCAATTACCGAGGGTATTGGACAGGGCAGAATAACCGCCAATTTGGAAGGCGTAAAAGTCGACAAAGCTTACCGCATTAGTGACAAGGAAGCGCTTGAAATTATCTTCTCCCTTAATCAGCTCGAAGGCATATGTCTTGGCGGCTCATCGGGTATTAATATTGCAGGCGCAATTCATATGGCGCGCGAAATGGGGCCGGGCCATACGATTGTAACGATATTATGTGATTATGGGCAACGCTATCAGTCGAAAATCTATAACCCCGAATTTCTGCGTGAAAAAGACCTGCCAGTACCCTCATGGCTCACCTAGACCTCAAAATCAATCCTCTTATATCGGTTGAGACGTTAAATGAGTTGCTCTCGCAAAATAATGTAAAATGTCTAGACGGAACATGGTCTCTTCCTGGCTCGGATGATACCTTACCCACAGGATTTATTCCCGGCGCCCAATTTTTCGATATTGACCAGATCGCAGATCACAGCACGTCAATGTCCCATATGCTGCCAAATGCGAAAATTTTTGCCAAGGCCATGTCGGAAATGGGGTTTACGCCCGAAGACCATATCGTGTGTTATGACCGACACGGCCTATTTTCCAGCCCGCGCCTATGGTGGACATTGCGTATGTTCGGACATGAAACCGTATCCGTGCTGAATGGGGGATTGCCTGCCTGGGTCAAGGCTGGATATCCTACCCGTAAGCAAGCTTTTATACCCACAGAACCAAGCGACTACCAGCCGTCAAAAGCCAAGGCGGGCATTATGAATATGCGCGAGCTTAAAGATCACCTTGGATCTATACAAATCGTCGACGCCCGTCCAAAGGGACGATTTGACGGCACTGACCCGGAACCTCGAGCAGGCCTGCGTTCGGGCCATATACCGGGTAGCTTGTCTTTGCCATTCGGGTCTTTACGCGATGCGAATGGGAGATTTAAACCACTGGAAGAAATAAAGGCAATGATTGATACTCTGGGTCTTGACCTTGGCAGTCCTATTGTCACAACATGCGGCTCTGGTATTACCGCAGCGGGCTTGGCCTTTAACTTCACACGACTTGGTGCGTCAGATATATTTCTTTATGATGGAAGCTGGGCTGAATGGGGCAATCAAAAATGGTCAAAGGCCGAGGCTCCGATAGACATATCCTGATCTCGCATCTCACTAGGACGCGTTATATAAAAGAGAAAAGTGATGAAAAAAGAAACAGCATTCACACATATAGGACGCCCAAAGCCCAATAAAGGCACACCCGTAAACCCTTCTATTTCACGGGCTTCGACGCTTTTATTTGAGCGGTCTGAGGATTTATACAATCCGGATATACGCAGTTACGGCCGTCACGGAGGCGATGTCCATGAGCAGCTAAAACTTTTATTCAATGAACTTGAAGGCGGCGCCGGTACCACGCTTGTACCTTCAGGATTAGCTGCCTGCACATTGCCTATTTTAGCAAACGCAAAAGCCGGAGACCACATTCTGCTCACTGACAGCTCTTACGGTCCTACCCGCTATTTCTGTGATAATTTTTTGAAGAAAATGAATATAGAGACCGAAAGCTATGACCCGAGAATAGGGTCGGGTATATCGAAAATTATCCGTAAAAACACCTCTGTAATTTGTCTTGAAAGCCCCGGCTCCTTAACTATGGAAATTCAGGACATTCCAGCAATTTGTAAAATTGCGAAAGCCCGTAAAATTACTACGATTGTCGATAACACATGGTCTGCGGGCCTAACGCTAAACCCGCTAAAACTCGGCGCAGATATTAGTGTGCATGCCGCCACTAAATTTTTCGGCGGACATAGTGATTTATTATTTGGAGCCGTTATCAGTCGTACAAAGTCGATGGCCAGACAAGTGGAACTCACGGCTAAATATCTAGGCAATGCGACCTCGCCTGATGACGCCTATCAGGTTCTACGAGGGTTCCGAACGGTGTCGCACAGGTTCAAAACCCAAGAAAAAACAGCTTTAGAGCTAGCTCATTTCCTCACCGGACATGATAAAATTGCCAAGGTCATACATCCGGCGCTTACCCAACATCCTGATCACGCCCTCTGGAAACGTGACTTTACAGGCGGAGGCTGCCTCTTTTCCGTTGTCCTAAAGCCGTGCTCTGTCGCAGACGTGCATAAATTTATAAACAAACTCAAATATTTTGGCATCGGATTTTCTTATGGCGGATATGAAAGTCTTGTGATTTATTGTGACCCACAATTAAAACGTAAACATAGTACAGGATTTGACGGACCTCTTGTGAGATTCGCATGCGGTCTAGAAAATGTTGTGGACCTGAAACAAGACCTCGATCAAGCGCTCAATGACCTTAAACATAGCTAAAAAACGCCTCTTTTACCGTATTAAATCGGTATGGTCTGTCTTAACGACCTTTTTTATCTATGGGCTTTTAACCGCGTGCAGCACTGTTGGTGTGATTTTACAAACAGCCTCTAAAACGCCGACAGCCAAAACCGCGCAGCCCTCTCTTTCTACCCTGACCAGTCTAACAGAATGGAAAAACCAAAAAGCCGATATAAGGGCGACATTGCAAGATGAAATATACGGACCTTATCCAGCGACATTGGGACTTCAAACCCTGTCCGTTACGCAGAAAGGCGGGTTACATTTTGGAAATCGCGCAATAATTGAGCATCACCGAATGGCCATTTCCGCGCCAACCGTACAAAGCGCACAGTTAGGGCAATCGAACCCGTTTGATCTTATCGTTATCAAACCTCCATCATCAAGGCAGGTTCAAGCCCCCAACCCCATACCTATAATCGTCATGCAAAGTTTTTGCCCCGTCAATGATGTGATACCTGAAGCAGGCCTGCCCGCACCAGAGGGCATCACTTTTAGTTGCAAAAACAGGGGTATTTTAAGAGGCTTAGTTAGCCTTTTCTTTGGGCGCTATATTCGCACGCCGCCCATTGAGGATATTTTGGATGCTGGTTATGGCCTTGCCATTCTTTACCCGCCTGAATTTATGCCTGATAGTCGCAAAAACGGTCTTGCAGCACTGGCTCAATTCTTCGCCGAAACGGATAACCCCTCTTCATATCGGGCGATAAGCACTTGGGCTAAACAATTTTCACTTATTGCCAACTATCTAAAATCCCAAAGCGACTTTTCGCATTCTATACTTTACGGACATTCTCGATATGGCAAAACGGCCTTACTCGCTCTCGCTTTTGACGAAAATATTGACGGGGCCATCGCCCATCAATCAGGCACAGGTGGCGCCTCGCTCTCACGAGACAAACCCGGCGAAACCGTAGAGGCCATTACCCGGCAATTTCCGCATTGGTTTTCGGCCAAATACAGCGAAGACAATATAACCTATGACCAACACTATCTCATAGCGCTAGCTGCCCCTCGTCCGATATTACTCGGCAATGCCCGACGAGACGTATGGTCTGATCCCAATGGCGCTTATAATGCAGCTCTCGCAGCAACACCGATTTACCAACTCCATTCAAAAAATGGATTAACCCAGAATAACCTCGGTGATTTTCAGCCAATGGCCGATATAGCCTTTTGGATGCGGCCGGGAACTCACGGCGTGGTCAAAGAAGACTGGCCAGCCTTTATGGAATTTCTCAATGCGCATTTCAAATGAATGACCCGCGACAATAACAAATACCCTAGCGTCCTCTCATAATAAAAAAGGCCGCCGAAACCGGCGACCTTTCAATAAGTTCTGCATGAGCTTATTTATTACGGAACGTAGATTGTGTACGTTACGTCGGTTGTTACCGTACCAACACCCAATGACAGGTCATAACCTTGATCAAGTGCATATTCGGCATCAAAACGTACCGACTGTGACGCCAAGCTACCACGAGCACTCGCTGTACGCTGTGCGCCAGCAAATACTTGTGTCGGACCAGAGTCAATATCAGCAAGTGTTGTTAATGTAGGTTGCGTAGCAGCAGATGGATCTTGGGCATTCGCACCATAATCAACAGTACCTTGCGTACCTGTTTCAACACCACCGCCAGCTAGAGCGGGGCCAAAAGAGTAAGAAATCTTATCATTTGTAAGTTCTTCTGCACCTGTTAAAGCGGCCCAATCATCAGTCGCGGTTGGCGTAGCGTCAGCTTCGGCATAAATATCGAAAGCTGCGTTAGAAGCCACATAGAATGAAGACTGATAGCTAGATACAAGACCTGTACTATCAACAGTATTGTCTAGGCTAAATGATGATAAGCTGTCAGCAGCGTCCAAAACACCATTTGTGTTATCATCAGAGAAGCTTTCGCCACCGATAGTGCTGTCCAGATCACCTGTAACGATTGTGAAACCGTCAACGGAAGAACCACCGATCAGGTCTGCACCAGCATCACCAGAAGCAGGTGTTAAAAGAACGAAATCATTTACGATAGGCGTATCGTCTGTCGCGGATGTACCGCCCCAAACAACAACGACACCCAAGACTTGAAAGAATGGGCTATCAATAACGGAAGCATTTGCTGTGCTACCGAAAAGCATGGCAACCGAAGCACCAGCTAAAGCAAGTTTTTTAAAAGACATAATTTTTTTCCAAAAAGTTATTCCCCGATAATTCGGATTAACCGCGTAATAAAAAAAACAAATTATTATCGTGTTTAGAAAGAAGGTAAAATCAGAATTAATTCACAAGCTTAATGAAATCCTAATTCAATATCGTGGCAACCCGGTCTTTCAAATGAGAGGTTACGTCATCAAACCAAGGATTCTTTTTTATCCAACTTGTATTGCGCCAAGACGGGTGCGGAAGAGGTATGATGTCCGGGCCGTATTCGCGCCAATTTTTCACTGTTTCCGTCAAAGTTTTATATTTTCTTTTTCGCAAATAATAGGCCTGTGAATACATCCCTACTAATAAAGTCAATTCAACATTGGGAAATTCCGTTTCCAATCTCGGTTGCCATAAGGGTGCACATTCTTTACGTGGCGGTAAATCACCGCCCTTCTTGTCCAAACCCGGAAAGCAAAAGCCCATTGGCGTAATAGCAAAAACATCCTGATTATAAAATATGTCCCGGTTTACGCCTAGCCATGCCCTCAATCGATCACCTGAAGGATCATCAAATGCTATGCCACTATTATAGACACGCGTTCCCGGTGCTTGACCAATAATCCGAATTTTTGATTTTGAAGACCCGCAAATAATCGGTCTAGGGTCTACAGCTATGGGCGGCACGCTCGACAAACATAGTCTGCAATTGCGAATTTCGTCAAAAACACTGTAATTGGTTCTGGATATCACGTTTTTTTTATTTCATTTATGTGTTCAATGTAAGGTAAAAGACAACGTAAACAATTAAAGCCCCTATACTATAAGCCCCATATGCTAAACGCATCAAAACCACATAATATGGATGGTTACCAAAGATTCGCGCCATCCCAAATGGAAAAAATCGCCCGCCGCTTTGCAGATATGATGCGAAGACGGAAATCTGTTCGCGATTTTTCTAACGATACCATTCCGCAAGATGTCATTAGAGAGTGCCTACGGGCCGCCACAAGTGCGCCCAGCATAGAACACCGACAACCGTGGCGCTTTGTGGCTATTTCCGATTCCGGCATTAAAAGTCAAATTCGAGCGTCCGAAATCGCCACATGTCCACACGCAGCGAAAGACGATGATCAACACCTAGCCTTCCTTGAGAAAGCGCCTTGGCTGATAGCGGTATTTTCCGAGCCTAACTCAAGCGCTTGCGCTAGTCTTGCCATTGGATTGTTACTTACATCCATTCATTCCGTCGGTTTAGGGTCCATGATTTACAGCCCAGGGGGCCTTGATCGTCTAAATGCGATCTGCAATCGGCCACGAAATGAAAAACCTGTTATGATAATTGCTATTGGGCATCCCAAATCTGTTATCGGCATACCGCAAACAGAAAAATCATATAAAGAGTTAGATCAGGTCATTGAGTTTTTAGATTAGCCGGTAGGTCCACTTGCTTCAGGCCTTTCGATTAAACTTTTACGCCCCAGCTAATATCTCATAAAGCTCTGACAATAATGACGGATCACCAGAGGCAATCACGCGCCCGCCATCAATGGGTGAACCGCCGGACCAGTTTGTTAAACGCCCCCCTGCCCCTTCTATTACTGGCATAAGCGCACGCACGTCGCAGGGTTTTAAGCCAGCCTCAACAATCACGTCCATACGGCCTTGCGCTACAAGAGCGTAGCCAAAAGCATCCAGCCCCAATCGCGAAAAACGTGCCGTCTGTCTAATGACATTATAGCGCTCAAGTTCTACCTTCGATAACATCGATAAAGGCTCGGTACATCCCAAGACAATGTGGTCAAGACCGTCACAAGCACGTGTCTTTAGCACGGTTTGCGTCCCGTCATCATCAGCCCTCCAGGCTTTTTGTGGACGTCCCCAGAATGATTGTTTCAAAGCCGGTAGATCAATCAAGCCGAGCAAAGGCCTATCCTTATGACTAACGGCTATTAATGTGCTCCAGACCGGCACACCCGCCACAAATGCACGTGTGCCGTCAATAGGATCAAGCGTCCATAACCAGTCATTTTCCCCCGGAACATCCTCAAACTCCTCGCCGTGAATACCGTCTTGGGGACATTCAGACTGGATAATCTCTCGCATAAGCGCTTCGCAATCAATATCAGCCTGCGTAACCGGGTCATATCCTGTCGCGGATTTGTTCTCAGCATCAATTTGTGTGGTAAAAAGCGGTAATGTGACGCTGCGCGCCTTGGTTTGCAGCCTCTGCATAAGCTTCAACCGGCGCTCAAGCGCCGTTTGAATGTCGACTATATTAGTCTGGGAACTGGATGTTTTTGCCGTCATGGAGGTGGCCATATCACGACATGACCCGGCAATCCACCCTAAGGTGAATTAGGATATAGAAAACCTGTTAGGGCGCGACAAGACGCAAAGCGCCTTTACCCGAATGTTCAAGCGATTTGGCGAGGTCCAATAAATGACGCCGGGGTTCTGGCCCCAAAGCATAATAAGCGCGTACCAAATCCATTGTCTCTTTTTTGGAAAGCACGTCAGGCGCTAAAACTTCCGGATTAGGCTCTCCGAAATTCTCATTTCGTTCTGATAGGCCCTCATAGAAATATTGAACAGGCACAGATAAAGCCTCCGAGAGTTCAAAAAGACGTGCAGCACTCACACGATTTGCGCCGCACTCATATTTTTGGATTTGCTGGAACCGAATACCGACTTGTTCCGCAAGCGATTGTTGTGTCAGCCCTAATAGCCGACGCCGACGACGTAAACGCCGTCCTACATGGAGATCAATATCGTTTGTCATGAGTATCGCCTTTCCGAGCATTTCTTTTCTATTCGCTTGATAAGGGAGCAAGCTCCGTGCCAACCGCGTCAGGGTTGTTCGTGGAAAAAGCGAAGAAAAACCGCCTATTTTCTGTCTCAGGAGAAGAAAGTTTACCAAGTTAACCCAAAACTGTCCAAGAACGGGACATATCGGCGTTACAGCCCGAACGCCAATACTCTATTTAGTGATACGTGTTTTACGGCTACTGCGCGGCGATCAATTGATCGCTTTGATCTATCCCGCGAATAATATCGCGAGCAATATCCATCACATTCGCTTCGAGCTTTTCATAACCCGCGTTTTTCGCGCGCGTTAGGCTATTCATATATAATTCGCGGTTAATCTCGATCTGTAGGGTTTCAACCCCGTTATCAGGGTCTGCGTAATGCTCAGTGACATAACCGCCTGCATAGGGATAGTTGCGCTCCACATTATATCCCCTCACCTTAAAAGCCTCTTCGACCTGTTCTAAAGTATGCGGTCTACAACTTTGACCGTTCCGGTCCCCGAGAATAATGTCAGGTCGTCTTGAGCCGATTGGCGAAAATCCTGGCATTGAGTGACAATCAATTAAAATGGCCCGGCCATGTTCAGCTTGAGTGGCCACCAGCATGTCTTTTAGAGCGTTGTGATAAGGAATATGCAGAGCATTAACCCGAGCCAATACATCATTTCGCGATAAATCCCGATCATAAATGGGCATTTTTTCGGCAATAATTTCCGGTACAACCCCTAATCCTATGCGCGAGCGTGGTGTTGGCGTTGTATCTTTTACGCCCAGTCGCGTCGGTATTTCAGTTGCGGCCCGATTGACATCCACAAAACACCGCGGAAAGTTAGCCCATATAAAAGGAACACCTAACGCCGTCACAGACGAAAATAATTCATGAATATAACTGTCTTCATTGCGGCGTAGTGCGCTCAAGTCTAATCGGCTCATAGCCAAAAGGGCTTTTGGATAAATATGCCCTGAATGCGGTGAAGCAAATATGAGCGGCGAAGTCGAACGTACAGGACGGTTTATTGAAAAAGGCGGATTAAAGGCCTCAATGCATTTTTGTTCCAGATTTTTTTGACGTTTTATCATTATAATTGGATTCCAATTATGGTTTATTAGCGCAATAGTCAGAAAAATTTAAGGCCTTATTGCTATTAAGATCAAAATTGGCGGGAAAACTGCATGGATAATGTGTCTATTTGGAAAATCCTTCCATAATAAACAATAACTTTATCCAAGGCAGACCTTTGCTAAGGTATAAAAGACTAAAGAGGTAGGGAATGGCAACGATTTTATATGCAGAAGATGATGACGCAATGCGCAGGTTTTTTGAAAAAGCCTTAGAAAATGCTGGTCACCATGTCATTGCTTGCGCGGATGGAAATAGAGCGTTACGGGCGCTGAAATTTGCGGACGGTGCTTTTGACCTCCTCCTAACTGATATTATGATGCCGGGCATAGACGGTATAGAACTTGCCAAACAAGCTGAAATTTTATCTCCGGGTATTAAAATCATGTTTATCACGGGCTTCGCGGCTGTGGCGATGGGTGACAGTAAGGCTAATGAAAGCACCGTTTTATCCAAACCCGTTCATTTGCGCCAGCTGGTCAACGAGGTCGACAAGTTAATCGCTGCATAATATCCTTATTTTCGATTACCCTGCAGCATTAGGACTTGATTAGAGCCCGTGCGAGGGATATATCCGCACTTCTTTATGGATGGTCCGATTTTCGGGCGATTAGCTCAGCGGGAGAGCACTACATTGACATTGTAGGGGTCACTGGTTCAATCCCAGTATCGCCCACCATCCTTAAGTCTCCCAAACCGTGGATAAATTTAAATCCTCTAAGCCTGTTGAAGCAATTCCTTTAGGTTAAACGAACTCGCGATCAAGCTGCGGGTATAATCCTGTTGAGGTCTATCGAAGATATCCTGCGTAATCCCCTCTTCCACAATCTTACCCTCGCGCATGACCATGACATAATCTGCCATCACTTTTATGACGGCCAGATCATGGCTGATGAAAATGTAAGACAGATCAAATTCATTTTGTAAGGACCGCAAGAGATCAAGGACTTCTTTTTGCACTGTCCGGTCGAGCGCTGATGTGGGTTCATCCAAAACAACAACATCCGGCTGAAGCACCATAGCCCGCGCTATGGCAATTCTTTGGCGTTGCCCGCCGGAAAATTCATGCGGAAACCGGTTGCGAACCGATTGATCTAAACCGACCTTATCCAAAGTTTCCAAAGCCAAGCGGTTGCGCTCCGCTTTACCAAGCTCCGGCCTGTGAGTAAGCAATCCCTCCTCGACAATGCTGAGTACGGTCATGCGCGGCGAGAGCGAGCCGTAAGGGTCTTGAAACACCATTTGTAAGTCTTCACGCAAGGGTTTGAGATCTTGCAAAGACAGTGTTTGAATATCCTTCCCTAAATATATAATCGGCCCTGTACTCTCTAGAAGCCGCAATACCGCTCGGCCTAATGTAGACTTGCCCGATCCACTCTCCCCCACCAGACCGATTGTCTGACCCTTGCGCAAGGTGACTGTTGTGTCTTTAACCGCGTGAAAGCGCGTATCTTTTTGCAAAAACCCAGGGCCTTTCCCGTAAACAACATTCATGTTATCCGCCGCCAGAACAATTTCGTGCTTATCATCAACTGGTAGTTTAGCCCCTTCAGGTTCTGCTGCGAGCAGGGTTTTCGTGTAATCCGTTTCAGGGGTGTTAAATATAGTCTCGGTACTCCCGAACTCTTTGACCTTACCCTTTTGCATAACATAAACTCGGTCAGCAAAGGCTTCGACAATGCCCAGATCATGGGTAATAAAAACAATGCTCATACCGATCTCTTTATTCAGAGCGGCCAGTAATTTTAAAATTTCCGCTTGTGTTGTAACGTCAAGTGCCGTTGTCGGTTCGTCAGCTATGAGCACATCCGGTTTATTTGCCAAGGCCATAGCAATCATAATACGCTGGCGCTGGCCGCCTGAAAGCTCACTTGGAAACGCGTCGAACCGGCGCTCGGGATCAGGAATTTGCACTTGCGCCATAAGGTCAAGGGCCTTTTCACGCGCCTGCTTTTTATTGAGGCCGCCATGTGTTCGGAGCGGCTCCATAATTTGATCGCCTACACGATATAGCGGGTCAAGCGATGTCATCGGCTCCTGAAAAATGATAGAAAGTTTAGACCCTCGAATAGCGTTTAACGCTTTCCGAGAAAGGCTTAAAAGGTCCTGATCCTGAAATATAACCTTACCGGTCGCACGGCCATTAGCGGCCAAAATACCGAGAGTTGACATCGCTATCTGGCTTTTACCGGACCCACTTTCTCCGACTATCGCAACAATTTCTCCAGGCGCAATCGTCATTGATACGCCTTTGACAGCATGCACCACACCGTCGGGCGTGTCGAAATCGACAATTAGATTTTGAATGTCCAGAGCCGGTTTGAGTGTATTCATCTTAACGGTCTTTCGGGTCTAATGCATCGCGCAGCCCGTCGCCCAAAAAGTTAAGGGCAAAGAGCAAAATTGACATTGTTAAGGCCGGGAAAATTAGCAAATAAGGATCATTCCGCATATAACGTGCACCTTCCGCTATGAGAACACCCAGTGATGTGAGCGGTTCTTGCACACCTAATCCCAGAAAACTCAAAAAACTCTCAAGCAAGATCACCCGGGGTATAAGCAGTGTCATATAGACGACGACAGTCCCCGCCAGATTAGGAATGATATGACGCTTGATAATATTAAACCGGCTTACCCCTAACGCTTTGGAGGCTTGCACAAATTCCTGCTGTTTTAGCTGCAAGGTTTGCCCGCGCACAATCCGCGCCATGTCCAGCCATTGTATTGCCCCCACAGCAATAAAGATGAGAACGATATTATTGCCAAAGAAAACAACCAGTAATATGACGAAAAACACAAAGGGCAGAGAATAGAGCAAATCCACAAAGCGCATCATGAGATTATCAAGGTTCCCGCCGACAAAGCCCGAAACTGCCCCGTAAGTTACACCTATAATCAAGGCTACGCCTGTCGCCAAAGCCCCCACCATAAGCGAAATACGCAATGACATAAAAATACGGGTGAGCAAATCACGGCCATTCTGGTCCGTGCCCATTAAAAACCGTAAGGGTTTAATATCCGCTTTCATGACGGCGCGGCGGGGATCATTTGGCATGACCTCCATTTCTACATTTTGAAACACATCCGTTCGGAGCATATAGCGCGTAATACGTGGGTCTAGAGGTTCCGCTTTGCGGTTGATAATTTCAAGCTCGACGGAATCTGCGCCCATATCGATATTTTCCATATTAACCCGCGCACGGCTCAAGGCCCGTTCGGTTATAGACGTTATCTGATCTTGTTTCGGATAGGCGGTAAGCGAGGGCTTCGCGCCGACAAAATGATTATAGACCTCGCTGTAGGGATGGGGCGATAGAATTGGACCAAATATAGCCGCCAATGTCATACCGATAACAACCCATAAAGACACCATGGCGGCCCGGTTACGCTTTAAGCGCAAAAGAGCCGTATCTAAAAGGGAGCGCCCTTTAACGGCCGGACCTTCTGGCGAAGAGGTCTCTGGAGGAAGCGTTTTTATATCAGTCATAACGCACCCTCGGATCCAGAACGGAATAAAGCAGGTCAACAATAAGATTAAAAACCAACACCAGTGTCGCGACGATTATCACAGTCCCCATGACCATGGTGTAATCACGGTTTAGCGCACTTGTCACAAAATACCGGCCAATACCGGGCAGATTAAATATTTGCTCAATCACAATTGAACCGGTCATCAAACCCGCGGCAGCGGGGCCGAGATAGCTTATGACGGGCAGTAAAGCCGAACGCATAGCATGTTTGCCAACTACATGTGTCATAGGAAGGCCGTAAGCCCGGGCCGTTCGAATATGGTCAGACTTTAACGCTTCCAACATACTGCCACGCATGAGACGTGTTATGATCGCAATTTGAGGTAAGGCTAATGAGATAACCGGCAGGA
Organism: uncultured Caulobacterales bacterium; assembly: GCA_964534845.1. Lineage (GTDB taxonomy): Bacteria > Pseudomonadota > Alphaproteobacteria > Caulobacterales > Maricaulaceae > CALCKU01. Next base: position 3,894 of record CAZHPV010000034.1, on the reverse strand, counting down.
CCATTTGTGAGGGGGTGCCCCACCCCGTTGCAGGAAGTAGGCTAAATGTAAGAGCAAATATCAAGGTCAGAATTGGTGCTACGACATAGTTTGGTGTGGTAATGCCAAAGGTCGCAAAAGTTACAATCGCAACATCTGTTCGTTTGTTCTGATTAAGCGCCGCCATACTGCCAAGAAAAACACCAATTATCAAAGCCAATAAAAGCGCTGTTCCGCCTAGCGTCATGGATATTGGCAGACCTTCCGCCAAGACCTCGTGGACCCGCTTATCCCGGTACACAAAGGAAGGCCCCATATCGCCTTTGAACAAATTGCCTACATAGGTGAAATATTGCTCTACAAGCGGTTTATCGAGACCATAGCTGGCGCGGATATTTTCCAGAACCGACGGAGCAAGGGGACGTTCTTCGTCAAAGGGGCCACCCGGCGCAACCCGCATCAAAAAAAATGTCAGCGTAATAATAGCAAACAAAGTCGGAATAATTGTCAATAAGCGTTTGAGCGCGTAATTCAGCATATATGTATCAGCCTTACATTCCGGTTTGAGACACTAGGCCGGGCTTTTAATCGACAGGAACCGTGTCGGGTTCTTGTTAAGAACATTACTGTGCCAATTTTCGATTAGCGGAGAAATAAGCGAAAAAGACGAATAATAGAATATAGGTAAAAACGGTGTGTCTCGCATAATCAACGATTCGGCCTTGTTAAGTATTCTTGCCCGCTTTTCCAAATCCAGTTCTTTTGCCGCGTCTACCATCAAGCCATCATATTCAGGATTATTATAACGCGCATAATTAAACCCCGTATTGTGAGATTCGAGTAAGAATAGAAAATTCTGCGGGTCGGAATAATCACCTATCCATCCGGCGCGTGCAATTTGCACATCGCCTAAATCCCGCAAATAGGCATAATGGGCCGCAGCATCCCGAATTTTATACGTGATGTTAATCCCGATTTCCGACCACATATCAGCAATCGCCGTTGCCGTATTTTTATGATTTTCTCCGCTATTATACATCAGCTCGACCGTAACCGGATTTTTTTTGCTAATGCCCTTTTTGGCCATAATCGCCACGGCCTCGTCCTCGCGGTCGAGCATCGACATGCTAAAATAATCTGTTTCAGGTGAGCCGGTTGCGTAATTACTTATACCGACGGGCACCAGACTTTGAGCCGGAATCATACCGGGCCAGATTTCTTCCGTTAAAAATTCTCGGTCAATCACCATAGACATAGCAAGGCGGATTTCAGGATCAGAAAGAAATTTGTCTGCCGTGTTCAAGGCGTAATAATAAGTACCAAGATAGGGTACAATTCGCAGGGAGTCCCCATATGTTTTTAGTCTTTCAAGTTCTTGGGCCGGTAGGTCGGAACAAACATGAACTTCTTCGGCCTCCCACGCCCTTACACATGTCGATCTGTCTTCGAATGGAATGTAGTGCACCTCCTCGATAGCGACAGAGTCCGCATCAAAGAATTTTTCATTCTTTTTCATAACAATGCGATCATTCAACGTATAGGAAACAAGAACATAAGGCCCATTTGTGATTAAATTGCCCGGCTTAACAAACTGATCGCCTAAAGCTTCCAATGACTTCTGGTGTAAAGGCTTGCCGGTTTGGTGGGTTAATTGTTCCAGAAAATAGGGCGTTGCCTGTTCCAACTCTATTTGCAGAGTCCTGTCATCTACCGCCTTCACACCGAGTTGCGCTGGCTCCATCTTACCCGTATTGACGGGTTCAGCATTTTTTATCGGATATAAAATCGTGGCATATTTTGCAGCCGTTAGCGGGTTCATTAATCGCCGATAAGCAAAGACAAAATCGTGAGCCGTTACGGGATCACCATTTGACCACAAAGCATCTTCACGCAAATAAAATGTATAAGTCTCGCCATCCGGCGAAATGTTCCAGCTTTTTGCTGTACCGGGTATGACTTTGGCATGTTCGGAATAATCGACAAGCCCGGAATAGAGATCATCCATCAATCTCGCTTCAGAGCTGGTTGAAGTCCCGTGATGATCGAGTGTTTCAGGATCGCCGTCCGTTCCGCGATAAAAAACCTGTGCGTTGGCAGTGGAAAGTGTAAAACCCACAAACGCGAGTAAGGAAAATAGAAATCTAAGTTTCAATGCAAGGCCTCGTCAAAAGGGATGTGATTCTGTCTTATAGAAAAGCCCAGCAAGGTCAATATTGAGCGCAATACTAACTGTTTTTACATATAATTTTAATCCGCAGCTATATTTTTGAGCCTAATTTTAAATATAAAATCTTCTCTATGCCTATGCACCTTGATAAGCAGGTATAAACCGTCTCATAATACCCCTATGGCTTTTACCAAACATATCTCTCAATCTGGCTTAGGTCTCATTTACGGCTTGATGGGCCTTGGGTTGTCGGCCTGCACTACAACAGGCACTGCCAGTCAAAATACAAAACCGTCCAACCAAGCAATCGGTGAGGCAAAGGCGGCCCTATCCGCGCGCACGCTCGCACCGGGCGAATGCGGACTTTTTATCTGGTTCGAGACGGGTTCGCAATTTGCCGTTTTCTCGCAAAATGGTACGGGCGCCAAGCTAGCAAGTCCCAATGGTGAAATCAGTCTCGTCCCTCTCGCAGATTCCACCAAAACAGGACCGTCACCCGCACCAGACAACTATAATCAATATCCGGTTCAGGACTTTGTGGATGAGAGCGGAAATAAATATTATCTCAAACTCGCCCAAGCCCAAAATGTCGCGAACGGTATTCGGTATAAGGCGGGGATTTGGCGCTCAACGGGTGCTGATGGCTGGGATATTGTCAAATCCGCTATCGGCTATTCGACCTGTATCACGCAGGATAGCAATCAAAACACCGGTTAAAATGTTTGCGTTCGCGCGTTGAACTTTTAAATTTATTGCAAAATATTTAGTAAAACTGGCAAGGTTAAACCACGATTTCACCTTCATAAAAAATCGAATCTGGTTTAATAAAGTCTCGTCTATTTATCAATTTATTTATTGGCAAATGGCCCAAAGCTGATATTTAGACCACGCTCATTGAGGACCATATGCTTAGACTTACATTTCTCTCGACATGTATAAAAATGTGCCTTTCCATTGTTGGTCTGTTGCTGTTATTCTCACAAACCGTCCAGGCTCAGAATACGGGCGGGGTGTTTCCCGCAGCCGTCAATGAAGGCACGCGCGCGGCGCAATACCGGGCCGCTATTGATCCTGATAACGCCAATGATGACTTTGGGTTCGCCCAGCGTCTACATTATCAGGAAGCTATTAATGATGATTTTATGTGGCGGATTTTAGGGGGGTCACGAAAGACGGAAAATTCCGATATAGAATTTGATTTTGTCGGTGCGGAACTATTTTGGGAATTTTCTGAAAATATTGATACGCATAAACAGGGTGTTAGATTTGACGTCACATTTAGAAATCAACGCTCTGACCGGTTAGGTTTTAACTGGATACATCAATGGAACCTGCCAGATAACTGGCATACGCGTTTCGTTGTTCTGACAGGTTATGAAACGGGCGGTAGCGGCGCGGACGGTATCAATATCCAAACCCGCTCGCGCGTGGCAAAGAAACTGGAAAACAACCTTACAATCGGATTAGAGAACTATTCCAATTATGGAACGACAGATAGCTTTGGAAGCTTTAACGACCAATCCCATACAATAGGCCCGTTTGTGTCTTTCCCGCTCCGAAAGGGTACGTCCATTTTCGGCGGCCCGCTATTTGGGGTTTCTCGAAGTGCACCAGATCTGGAAGCCCGCTTATGGATAACGCAAAGCTTTAAATAGACCTGCAAACCCTAGCCTGTTCTATTTTGTCTATTTTCTATAAGGTCATCGACAACTTCCGGGTCGGCCAGAGTTGATGTATCTCCTAATTTA
>CAZHPV010000033.1:0-26306 GCA_964534845.1 uncultured Caulobacterales bacterium | reverse complement strand
AGTTTATCAATCGTCAATCCATGTGTTCGGAAGATAAAATCAACCATCCACAATTGAAATCCAAATACAGCAAATGCGACGAGTGCAGATCCATAAATTAAATAGCGGAAACTTTTGATGCCCCATATGGTTTTAAAGGTTTTTGTCAGGGAGGCCCTCAGCTCGGGTGCTTTGGGCACGTCAGATGCAGCGATTGTATTGTCGGCCAGCTCTGCAGCGCCTCGCTTCGGTTCCTTCAGGGTTAATTTAACAAGCAGGCCCAGTAAAATCCCGGGAACCCCGACCGCAACAAATGTCCAGCGCCAGCCCAAATTTACAACAAGCCAACCGCCGAGAAGAATGCCGAATAAAGAGCCAATCGGAATGCCGAGTGAATAAATACCCAGCGCTGTAGCGCGTTCTTCTTTGCGAAAATAATCCGAAACTAAAGAATGGGCGGGCGGGCTACAGCCAGCTTCCCCAATCCCTACGCCAATTCTTGCCAGTGCTAGCTGCCAGAAATTTGCAGCCGCGCCGCAAATCGCCGTCATTGCGCTCCAAAACACAATAGAGATAGAGATAATATTGACCCGGTTCGACTTATCCGCGAGCCGCGCAATCGGGATACTAAAAATCGCATAAAACATCGCAAAAGCGAAACCTTTTAAAAGGCCGAGCTGAGTGTCATTAATATCCAGATCGGCTTTAATAGCAGGAGATAAAATGGCTATGATTTGCCTATCAATGAAATTCAAAGTGTAGACGACCAGAAGGATCCCGATCACATATTTTTTATAGGTCGACCATCCCGTTTTGGACGGCGGTGCTAAAGCTGTATTGTCTGCACGCATGGCAGCTCCCCAAATGGTATATTATTCACCCTCGGTTTGGCACCAAGTTCAGTGAGATGTCGGCCGAAAGGACCGTGAAATTTATGCTGGATCGAAAAGCCTTTGTGGATTTTCAATTAAGATCTTTAAGCTCTTTAAGAATGCGGCCCCAAGCGCACCGTCAATCGCGCGGTGGTCGCAAGACAGAGAACATGAGATAAAGTTTGCAAATACGCCGCCTTCGTCCTCTTGTGTCCAAACCGTCCGTTTGGTTCCAACAGCGAGGATAGCGCATTGCGGCGGGTTAATAATCGCATCAAATTGGTCGACACCAAACATCCCCAAATTGGAGAGCGTGAATGTTCCTGCAGCAATATCTGCATGGGTAAGTTTGTTACCTCGCGCACGGTCTGCCATATCTTTCATAGCGCTAGATATATCTCCAAGCCCGCGCAAATCCGCAGACCTAACCACAGGCGTAATCAAGCCGCGCGGCGTCGAAACAGCCACAGCTATATCAGCATGTTTAAAGTGGTGAATATCATCACCATGCAATTGCACATTCACCTCCGGGTTCTCAGTCAGCGCCAGCGCAGCCGCTTTAATCAAGAGGTCATTAACCGATATCTTCGTTCCGCTTTTAGCTTGATATGAAGCCTTAGCTTCAAGGAGAGCATCAATCCGAATATCAGACCTCAGGTAAAAATGCGGAATTGTAGATTTTGCCTCCGTTAATCGTTTCGCCACGGTTTTTCGCATGGCTGACATCGGAGTGATTGTCGGCTCATTGGAATATGTTTTATCACCGCCCCCCGCATCAGAGGCTTCATTCGAGTCAAGTTCTAATAAGCCATGCGTAATAGCGCTTTGCTCAACATCTTGCATGGATATTCTTCCGCGCTTGCTCGTGGACACAATCAAATTCGGTGCAAGTCCTAAGGCAATAGCCCGACGCTTTGCGGCAGGACTGATTTTAATATCGGCAAAGTCCGCTTCAGAAATAGAGCTCTGCGAAGCATCAACTTCAGATGATAAGGGCTCAGAGGCACTTTCAAGCTGCGCGGTTGACGCTGTACCTGCACCGCCAGCAGCCATAGACGTATCAGGGGCCTCAAAGGCAGCAAGGAACGCTTCAATAGCGTCAGGGCTTTCCCCTTCATCACCCAAAATAGCGAGCAATTGGCCAACAGTCTTGACTTCGCCTTCCGGCACAAGAACCTTATGCACGACGCCGGGTGCATCTGCTTCCATTTCATTGGTAATTTTATCGGTCTCGATAAGCGCAATTAATTGCCCCTTGGTGACGGTGTCACCCTCTTGCACATGCCATTCTGTCAGTGTGCCTTCCTGCATTTCTATGCCCCATTTGGGCATGGTCAAATATCTCAAAGGCATGATTATGAATATCCACTTTTATACGCGAGAACTTGGCGCACAGCCGCCTCTACTTTTGCACTATTGGGCAAATATGCACGTTCCAATTCACGCGCAAACGGTACAGGTGTATGCGGCGCGGTCACCAGTTCAGGCGGAGCCTTCAGACTCGAAAAGGCTTCACTACACACCAAAGCAGCTATATCTGTCGCGAGGCTACAACGCGGCGTGCTCTCATCAACAACAACAAGACGGCCTGATACTTCCACAGAATCAAGAATAGTATCTTCATCGAGTGGGCTGGTCGTGCGCAGATCAATCACATCGCATTCAATACCCTCTTTGGCTAAAACCGCCGCTGCGGCTTCAGCAACACTGACCATCAAGCCGCATGTTACAATCGTTACGTCCTCACCACGCCGCGCCATACGCGCTTCACCGAAAGGAACAAGATATTCACCATCAGGTACCTCACCCTTACTGGCATAGAGCGCTTTATGCTCCATAAAGATCACAGGATCAGAACCGCGAATAGCCGTGGTCAGCAAGCCCTTAGCATCAGCCGGCGTTGTCGGCATGACGACTTTCAAACCCGGGATTTGCGTAAGCAAGGAATAGACCGCCTGACTATGCTGTGCGGCAGCATTAACCCCGGCCCCGTAGGACATGCGAATGACAGCCGGACATAGTGTTTTACCGCCAAACATGTAGCGAAATTTCGCCATTTGATTCCAGAGTTGATCCAAACACACACCCACAAAATCGGCAAACATAATTTCTGCAATTGGGCGCTTTCCTGACAAAGCGAGCCCCGCGGCTGCACCAACAATAGCCGATTCAGAAATAGGCGTGTCAATAACGCGCTCCGGCCCAAACTTATCAAATAAACCCGCTGACGTTCCCCAGATACCACCCGTGGCTTCTGGTCCGCCCTCAGTGCCCATGCCGCCAACAATATCTTCCCCGAGCATTACAACATTGGAATCGCGAAGCATTTCGTCATGTATCGTTTGCGCAATCGCGCCGCGTATCATCATCTCAGTCATCTTAGGCCTCTAATACGAAACATAGACGTCGGTTAGGACATCTTCAGCTAAGGGTTTAGGCGCCGCTCTCGCTTCATCAACGGCGATATCGATAAGTTTTAAAACCTCTTCATCGATTTTATCAAGGTCAGATAACTCCACTTTATCGAGCGTATCAATCCGGGCTCTAAACGCTTTTAACGGGTCCCTGTCTTCACGTATGCGCTCAACTTCCCCCTCGCCGCGGTAGCGCTGAGGGTCGCCTTCAAAATGACCATAATAACGTTCTGTATCAAACTCTATCGCCGCGGGGCCGTTGCCTGCACGGACATAATCTAACAAATCGCGCATGGTCTCATAAACGTCAAAGAAATCTGAACCATTGGCCCGCCATACCTTCATCCCGAACCCTTCAGCCCGTCCCGCAATATCGTTGGCCGTACCCACAGCATAGCTATCGCCCGTTTGTTCCGAATAATGATTGTTTTCGAAAACGAAGATCGCAGGAGCCTTGGTAACGACGGCCATATTCATAGCCTCAAATGTCGTGCCCTGATTACAAGCCCCGTCTCCTGAAAAAGCTATTGCGACATTGCCTTTTCCGTCCAGCTTACACGCCATAGCCGCACCAACCGCGATTGGCGCGCCGGCCCCGACAATGCCGTTCGCGCCCAACATACCTTTGTCGACATCCGCGATATGCATAGAACCGCCCTTACCCTTGCAAAGTCCAGTCGAACGCCCATAAATCTCTTGCATCATGAGTTTGACATCACATCCCTTAGCCAGACAATGTCCATGCCCGCGATGTGTAGAAACGATTTTATCGTCATCACTTAAAAGCTCACAGACACCGACAGCCACCGCCTCTTGCCCTGCATAAAGATGCGTAAATCCTGCGATTTCGCCGGTCTTAATTTCAAGGTGCAATCGTTCCTCGAAACAGCGGATAATTTTCATGTTTCGGTAAGCCTGCAATAGTGCGTTTCGGTCAAGCTGCATAATTTTCCCAAGTCATCATTTACGATTAGATTAGACGGTTTTACGGCTTAATCATCCTATTAAAAACAGTAGCCAGCCTAAACCATTATGAAAAATTGAAACAAGATAAGGCCACGGCCGACAGGCAGGCTATACACCTAATACGGCTTTGGCGATTATTGTCTTCTGAATTTCATTCGTCCCGCCAAATATGGTCCAAGCCCGACTGTTCAAATAAGTCGGCGCTGCATATTGAGCTGCCTTACTATGAACAGGCTCAGGGGCGGTATTTCCATAAAGGGGACGCTGTGTTTCAAGTTGCAGACCCGCATACCCTGCGACCCGAAAAGCGGCTGCATCGACGTCTTGCCTAAGCTTTGAGCCGATGAGCTTTGAAACCGAAGCCTTTCCGCCTCCGGTCCGTCCCGCAGATACATCAGCTAGGATACGAAACTCCGTTGCCTCTAAAGCTAAGGCTTCTAGCTCAAGATCAACAAGTCCGCGCATAAAATCCCGATCATCAGATAAGCTTCCCGCATGACCATTGACTGTGTTCGCGGCAAGAGCACGCACACGCGCAATGTCAGCGAGTATTTTTGGAGCCCGGCAGGACCCCCGGCGTTCATTTTCTAAAAGAAACTTAGCAATGGCCCAACCCTGTCCTTCTTCACCTACAAGATTGTCTACAGAGGTTTCGGCATTATCGAAGAATATTTCATTAACTTCATGGTCGCCGGCAATGCCTATGATAGGCCGAATTTCAACACCCGGCTGCCGCAAATCAACCAAGATAAAACTTATACCTTGCTGACGAGAGCTCTCTGGATCTGTCCGAACTAAACAGAAAATATGCGTGGCATGATGGGCGAGTGTCGTCCATATTTTGCCTCCATTGATGATATATTTTTCACCTACTTTTTCAGCCCGTGTCCGCAAATTGGCCAAATCTGATCCTGCGCCGGTTTCAGAAAAACCCTGACACCAATAATCTTCACCGCTGATTATTCTGGGGAGAATGTCCTGCTTTTGCTTGTCCGTTCCAAATTTACAAATAATCGGACCCAAAAGCTTGACGCCCATAACAGGCAGAAACGGCGCGTCGTTTAAAGCGAGTTCTTTTTCATAAATATAACGTTGGGTCGGGGTCCATCCCATACCACCAAACTCTTTAGGCCAATAATATGTTAGCCAGCCTTTTTCCGCTAAAATAGCGTGCCATTCTTCGCTTATATCAGGCTCGACAAACACGCCCGGTGATCCACGGGAACCTGCGCGCAAGCGTTCCGTAAGATGTTCATCTAAAAAAGCTCGCACTTCCAGACGAAACGCCTCTTCTTCTTCTGAAAAAGAAAAATCCATTCAATATGTCCCGTTTATACCTACGGGTCTGTATAAGATATTTTCGACAAATAACTGCTGTAACAAGTAATAGGCCAATTTTGGCATAGCTATTTTTGTTTCATTCGAGCACAGCACTCTTGCCTTTTTCAACCGCAACGGCGCCTAAATATCCAAGTTGAGTGGCTTTAAAAACAGTTTGACTACGGCTCACCGCATCAAGTTTTTTGGCAGCATTATGCATGTGAAACCTGACCGTTGCGCAACTCCGGGATAAAATCAAAGCAATCTCTATATCCGTTTTTCCTAAAGCAGCCCAGCTTACACACTGGACCTCCCGTTTGCTTAAACGACAGTTTTTCGGGATCCAATTCCGCTGATCCATGATTTTAACATAGCTTGTAACAAACGCTCTTGCCAGAACCTCTAGCTCATAACCATCTTTTTCAAACTCATCGCTTAAGTCACTTTTTTCCTGATCAGGGACAGAAAAGCTCACCGCCCCAATCTGACCAAAGGGCATATGTATGGGCACACAAATTAGAGCCGCAGGCCCCACATAATCTGAAAACTTTGAAAGATCTATTTCCTCTAGCAGCGTATTATGGCCACGCGAATAGAAACCCTGAGCATTGCACCAAAAGGCTTCAGCTTCGTAACGACAGGCGCGTGGAATAGGAGAATTTAGCGATATTTGTGGGCGTTTCCACCAGATATCGTCAGCTTCGACCCAAGAAAAAACGCTTGAAGCCAGAATATTGCCATCACCATCAACCATCGGGTCTTTAGCGGCAATATTTGCACAAGCCGCAACTTTGTAATTGCCCAACGCCCTTGCCTTATCGCGCAAGGCAACGGCTGCCTTGTGGATATCTTCAACCGAGCTAATGACAGTCTCAGGCTTTTTTGCACTCTTTTTCAAAGCCATATTTTACAAGATCCAGTCCTATTTACCCAAACCATTGTAGTTAAATTTCACAGCTATACCACTAAAATATAAAGGAGAAGCCGTTCGCACCTCTAATTTTCATAGCTTAGCCGTAAAGCGACCAAATAAAATGGCCTGCCTATTAGAATATGCAGGCGTCAAATAAACCGAAAGCTGCTTTACACGTTACAGAGTTATCTACCAATACGCAGCTAAAGGCTTTTTTGAAGACAAAATGAATTTAGATTTTTCCGAAGAACAAACCTTGCTAAGAAATTTGGTGGAACGCTATACCGCCGATCATTATGACCTGTCAAAACGGGCCGACTATGTAAAATCACCGGAAGGGTTTTCTCTGAATAATTGGAAAATTATGGCCGAGGCGGGAATTCTAACTGTCCCTTTTTCGGAACGCTATGGAGGGCTTGGCGGTAAGGCAGAAGATATTATTTGTGTTATGCAACCTTTAGGCAGAGCTGTTGCGGTCGACCCCATGCTTGCTTCACCTATACTTGCGGGCAGCTTACTGGAGCGAGTAGGTACAGACACACAAAAGGATGAGTGGATTCCAAAAGTCATTGCTGGCCAAGCTCACCTGGCTTTGGCCCATAGCGAAGCCGCCGCTCGGTATGACTTGGATTATGTAAAAACTAAAATTACCCAAGAGGGCAATCTCACCAAACTTACGGGTAAGAAAACCTTCGTTCTGGGCGCAGCTACCGCAAATGCGTATATCGTAACAGCCGCCGCGCAACCCTCAACGACACCATCCGACGCTATTGGCTTTTTTCTTGTCAGCAAAGATGCCGCTGGACTTTCCAGACATGATTACCGATTGATTGATGGGTCAATTGGCAGTGAATTGACGCTAAATAATACACCCGCCACGCCAATGCGCGGGACATTCGCTGATCTTGAGTCTGTCATATCTCTGACAAAAATTGCCGCCTGCGCGGAAATGGTCGGGCTTATGGAACTATTGCTAGCAGACACGTTGGAACACGTAAAAACACGAAACCAATTTGGTCGGCCCCTCAGCAAGATGCAAGTTATTCAACACCGATTGGCTGACGCACATGTCTCTTTAGAACTTTCACGCTCCCACCTGCTCAGAATGGCTGCCAGCCGCGAAACAGATAGTGATTACATGCAAATGACCGCTGGTTCTAAAGCTTATATCTCGCAAGCGGCCGTTGCCCTTGCGGAAGATGCGGTTCAACTCCACGGCGGCATGGGCACTACGGATGAATTGATTATTGGCCATGCCATGAAACGCATTTTATTGCTTTCAAGTTTATTTGGTGATGCAAATACCGAAATTTTACGTTTTGCCCAACCCGTTGAAAACGCGGCCTAAGCCAAAGCAGGCACTTTCGCCCATTCAAGACCCCGTCTTAGAAGGGTATGAAAAACAGGTAAGTCCCAAGCGCACCTATCAACGTCGGGGTAGTAATCCATAAAATCGAGCATATCGTAGTGTCCGCGGCAATGACCCAGAGTGAGATATAGCACCTCCCCGTCTCCAACTTTATGCGTATAGAATACGGGGTGCGTATTTTTCTCCCAGTCCTTTTCAACGAAACCTGTGGCCTCCCCTTCAAACTCGGAATGCAACATCACATCTATATCCCCCTTCACCTCCAGGAGATAAAGCTCATCTGTTGTTTCGAAAGGCTCAACATCTTCGACAAGAGGATGATCCGGTTGAGTTACATGAACGGTGTAGGGCGCTATCGGAGGATGGGCAATGAACTGGCTTCCCAAAACCTCCATAAATGTTGGGACGACGCGCGGGGCATGAATTTCCAGCGCGCCTTTGCCATATTCTGCACCTTTAGGCGCAAGGAATTCCAAAATCGAGTTTGTACCGTGCAAGGCATACCAACGCTTGCCCGAAGCCACAAAGGCTTTCAACCTTTCTTGCGTTGTGTCCGAACACAAAACATTGCAGGTATATGAGATTAAAAAGTCAGCCTCTTCAAAGGCTTTGGCTGCCGTGTCATAATCTTCAAACACGCGCGTACGCACACGGTCATCCTCTGCCAATAGCTTTAAGAGCTCTAGCCGCGCATAATCAAAATCATGCCATGCCCCTCCCACCACAAGGACCGCATTAATATGTTTTTTCTGTCTTTCCGGCATTGGGACCCTTGCAATTAAAACACCTCAAATTCTACTTATCACTAGACCACACCTAAAATGAAAACAATCAGATATGACTTTTTAATTTGAATTTATTTTCCAATGGATTTTCAGCCATTTTACATTTAGCCAATACCTAACCGCTTTAGTAAGAGCACGTGAAAGGACACATATAAATGGTAGCAACACAAGCTCTAACGATCCCGGAAGTCATGGACCTTATTGAAAATAAACTCGCCGCTATGAACCCAAATGATTTTAACGATGATACAGGGTGGCAAGAACAAAAAAGCGCACAAACCCGCATTACTATTTTAACGGCCGCTGTAAAATGCCTTACCGAAATTGGCTATGCAAAAACGTCCACACAGATAGTGGCGGAGACGGCCAAACTCTCTCGCGGGGCCATGCTGCATCACTACGCAACAAAAGCCGACCTTATTTCCAACCTCATCGACTTCATAAATTACCGTCGTTTACGGGCTTTCTATCAGGAGGTTAAAAAGATGAGCGATAGAGAGCGAGTCGTCGAAGGCAAGGCTTTTGAGGTGTATTGGCGGTTAAATAAAAAACCAGAGTCAGATGCGCATCTGGAATTAACTGTCGCCTCGCGTACAAATAAGGCGTTAAAAAAGCTATTTGATCGTAAAGCCAGACAACATGATAATTTCATCTTGGATACACTCCCTATATTTTTTCCCGAATGGCGCAATGCCAGTCGTGAAAATCTACAATTGGCGCATGATATAAGCCTTGTGACCTTCACTGGCCTGCGCGTTAAGAGCAATGTCATAAGCAGCAAAGAGCGGCGCATGGCTGTTCGCAAAACGATTTTCTCTACCCTGCAGCACCTCAGGCACTAACATTACTGTGCCAAATATTTTTCCAAGGTCTGGGCAAAGTGACGAATGCGGCTTTCTTGATAGCGTCCCAAATGTATTTGCTTTGTCTTAGACGTCTTCAATCCGGCTTGAATGGCAGGTAAATTACCAAGGTCTTGGTCAAAAACGGCCGCAAGTAAGGCTCCCATCTTATGTGAGGCCGCAGAAAAAGGCTGGTCATTAGGAATAAGGAACATAGAGACCGGATCCGGTTTGGGATCGCCCTTTTTAGCCCGCTTTAAAACCCGAATTTCCATCATGCAATGATCTTGATCTTTACCCGTCGTCCAACGATAGACAAGGTTAGGTACAAAGCCTCCCCAAGGCGCAAAATTTGGGAATATATTATAGGTAAAACTATCGACCATTTCAGTATCTGAAACATCTGAAAAATCCCGACCGCAACTGGCGCTAAAAGAATGACGGTTATTTTCCGCCATCACTTTACGCGCCAAAACGGGATCATCTTTATCAATACCGTCTTTGGCTTTTTCCATATCAAAATCACTTCCCTCAAGAGCGCGGCGCCCCCCAGTGGAGTTTAATTTATCGAGAACATGATTTTGATCGTAAAGATGTGCCACATGCGGAGAGGCAGTGGCGGACGGAGTTATCGCACGGTTCACATGATCATCATATAGGTCATATCGTGTATTCGCATCGCCTGTGAAGGGTAGGATTTGCGGGTGGGTGGCAATAGAATGGTAAGCCTCCATAAAAGCCTCTGCGGCTACTTTCCAGTTACAGTTTAACTCACGCCCAACCCAAATAACGGTACGACATTCATCCAAATTCCAACGGTCCCAATGGCTTGCAGCAGAACCAAGCCACTCACGGAATGGCGCAATGTCCTGCTTTTCAGAAATCATAACAAAACCCTGCCAACGCTCTACGCGCAACTCAGGCAAAGCCATCTCCTTTCTATTCACATGCTCAAAATCCCACGCGCAAGGTATATCGTTTAAGGCCCCGTCGCGTTTCCAGCTAAAGCCGTGGAAAGGACATTTTAATTCTGATGCATTTCCAGAACGAGTACGAAGTTTACGGCCACGGTGCAGACAAACATTGTAAAAGGCTTTAACATCGCCATCATCTTGGCGCACGATCAGGAATGATTTGCCCGCATTCTCAAAGACAATTGTGTCGCCCGGGTTTGGAAAGTCTTCTTCACGCGCTGCAAATTGCCAAACATTTGGCCACATCTTTTCAGCTTCCTGCTGCGCATATTCCGCCGAGGTATATCGATCAGTCGAAAGCGGTTCATTACCCAAATCAACTTGTGATTCGTCCCTTAAAACCTGCGGCACGGGTCGCGTATCACGGTCTAAAAGGTCACTATAACTTAGCCCGGGACAGGCTGTTTTAGGAACATCGTTTTTATTGTTTCTACTCGTCATATCGAGAATGTCTTTCGTATGATTTTAAAAACGATAAGGTTAATGATAAAAACAGTCAAGATTGATTGTTTTTCTTAAGCGTGATTTTATTCACGCCAGATACTAATTACCAATCAAGCAAACCGCCGAAAGACCCGGCGCACCGTAAACCTGACTATAGGCCATCTTTGCGCCCTCAACTTGACGCTCTCCCGCTTCCCCGCGAACTTGGATAACGTTCTCGTAAATCTGGCGAAGCCCTGTTGCACCAATAGGTTCGCCGCACGCAATACAGCCGCCATCTGTATTAATCGGTAGTTTGCCGCCTAGACGGGTTTCACCATCTGATAATAGCTTTTCTTGCTCCCCGTCTTTGCAAAAACCGTTCTCGGCCATATGCATTATTTCGGCGCCGGATTCAGTATCTTGAATTTGGGCAACATCAACATCTTCGGGCCCAACAGAGGCCATTTCAAATGCCGCTTTTGAGGCCAGTACTGTCGCGGATACACCCCGCTT
Source organism: uncultured Caulobacterales bacterium (assembly GCA_964534845.1). GTDB lineage: Bacteria > Pseudomonadota > Alphaproteobacteria > Caulobacterales > Maricaulaceae > CALCKU01. The sequence continues at coordinate 14,933 of CAZHPV010000033.1, read as the reverse complement.
GACGGACAATGAGGGCGCGAAAACCTCAAAAGAACCTTCAGGGCGGGTGCGCACAGCCGCGCCGTAAATTCGCGCGCCCAATTTACCTAATTCACGGGCTTTTTTCTCATTAGCTAAAACAAGCCCGACACCGCCTTCACCCGGGGAGCAGAACATAAATTTGCGTAAAGGATCACTCACCATTTGGGACGTCGCGATTGTCTCGGCATCGATAGCCTGGCGACGCCACGCATGCGGAGCTAAAACACCGTTTTCAAAAGCCTTTTGCGCAACCGCCACCAGACTTTTATCAGTTATGCCATATTGTTCCATATAGCGCTGAATTTTCATCGCAAAAAATTGCGTCGTCACCATCATACCGGTTTCGGCATACCAGTCGGGCAAGCCGTAATTTCGAGGGTTCGCCGCAAACGCTCCGCGCGGGTGCTTGTCAAAACCAGCGACAAGCCCAATGTCAAACTCACCTGATTTAATCGCCCAGTAACCGGATAGCAAAGCCGAGCCGCCGGTCGCGCACCCATTGGCCACATTGATAAATTGCGTTCCGTTCAACCCTAAATGCGGCAACATTGCATCCGCGCTTCCAGCCGCATGAGAGCCGCCAAAAGCAAATTGCATATCATCCCATTCCAAACCGGCATCTGCCATCGCCTGTTTTACAGCAAATACGCCTTGCTCTAGCCCGCTGGTTTCGTGGCGTCCAAAAGGATGGATACCCGCACCGACAATATAAACATTGCTCATGAACTCACCTCGTGGCTTGGCTGAAAAGCAAAGGTTACGGCGCCGCCTGCGCCGTCCCCGCGTTCAAACTCCTCAAGACATAACGTCATCGGCATACCTAGCTTTAGGGAGCCAAGATTTTCCGTCACTATACGCGTCTCGACAATGACTTCACCTTCCAGCTCAACATAGCCAACACCGAAAGGCTTGAAAGTTGCTTTATCCGCGACCCCCACAAAGGGGCGGCCTGGAGGAAACCGCTGAACGGTATAGGCCCAAAGCGTACCTTCCCGTTTGAGATGGACAGCTTCAAACTCATCCGAAACTGCAGGCATTGGGAATTTAATTTCACCGCTAATTCGGGACCTACCACCGATTAAGTGTGGCGGGTTTAAGCGCATATCTAAAAATTGATCTGAAATCAGGGTCATGAGCCATCCCATTACAAGTATATCCTTATATTACCCATTGTGAATAAGGCCCGCTAAAATAGCACCTCTGACTTTTTATAGCTGGATTGTTACCGCCCAAAGTGTGAGCAATATGACTATGGCTAATGACAGCTCTGTATTAAAACTTCTTTCAGACTTGGTTAGGCGGCAAGTCAGCGTGCGCCCAGATAAGGCTGCGTTCATATTCGAAGGTGACAGCGTCACCTATGCGGAATTAGACAAAGGTTCTAACCGCGTTGCTAATGGTCTTTTAGACTGGGGTACAGCTCCTAATCAACGCATTGGCTATCTTGGAAAAAACTCGCACCATTATTATGAGCTGCTTTTGGGAGTCTCGAAAGCGGGCGGCGTATTATGCCCTATAAATTGGCGATTAGCAGAAACTGAAATCGTCTATATTCTCAATGACTTCACGCCCGAAACATTATTCATTGGGCCAGAGTTTATGGATATGGCGACTAGCCTTAAGGCCCAAGTTAATTCACTAAAGCATATTGTCCCTATGGAAGCTGATAAGGATAGCACCCTGCATTACGCACAGTGGAGAGACGCTCTTGCCGATAACGACCCCGGCATCACGCGCGATACCATGGATGATGCCCTACAGATGTACACCTCTGGGACAACAGGACATCCAAAAGGCGCCATACTCACCAATCAATCGCTCCTGACAGCCTATGAACGGTTTCGCGGCCATGAGATGCCCAATTGGAATATTTGGTCAGAAGATGACGTCAGCCTCATTCCGATGCCCTGCTTTCACATTGGCGGGACAGCTTGGGGCCTGACAACCATGGCCCACGGTGCGACGGGCGTTATCATGCGAAATTTTGACCCTGTAGAGGTTCTAGAAAATATTGATAAATACCGCGTCTCTAAATTATTTCTCGTGCCAGCCGCTATGAAAATAGTCGCCAATCTACCGCGTGCCAAAGATGTGGATTTCTCACAACTCAAGTTCATGCTTTACGGTGCGTCGCCCATGCCGCTGCCTTTGCTTAAACAAGCCATTGATGTGTTTTCATGCGGATTTGCGCAATTTTACGGTATGACGGAAACATCGGGCACGATTAGCGCCCTGCCGCCCGAAGATCATGACCTAGAGGGTAATGAGCGTATGCGGTCTGTTGGCAAAGCCCTTCTAGGTGTTGAAATTGTGATTATGGACGATGCAGGCAATAGGCTGCCTCCCGGAGAAATCGGAGAAATTGTCACGCGCTCTTCGATGAACATGAAGGGCTATTGGAACCTCGCAAAAGCAACAAAAGAAACGCTCACCGATGGGGGCTGGCTCCGCACAGGAGATGTCGGCTATCTTGATAAGGACGGATATTTATTTTTAAAAGACCGCAAGAAAGATATGATCATTTCAGGGGGTGAAAATATTTACCCCGCAGAAGTCGAGAATGCAATTTTTGACCATCCCAAAGTAGGCGATGTTGCCGTGATTGGGGTGCCCGACGAAAAATGGGGGGAGACTGTAAAAGCCTGCGTCGTGGTTAAATCCGGTGAGAATGTGTCCGAAGGCGAAATCATTGAGTGGTCCCGTAGCAAAATCGCAAAGTTTAAATGCCCAAAATCTGTTGACTTCCTCGAGACCCTGCCCCGCAACCCCTCTGGCAAAGTTTTACGCAGACTCCTGAGAGAACCCTATCAAAACGATTAACTTATCAAGTTCGAACACTCGGCTCCACGCGGTCCCAATCCGTTGACCCTAGGCGGTCAATAATTTTCCACTCGCCATTAATAAGCCTAAGCGTATCACGGTACCGTCCCGCTACAATCCAGTCCGTCTCAACCCCATTGGTTACGACAGGGCCGACTTGCGCATGCTCCCCGCTTATTCGATGAAAAGACGAAAACGTTGCATGGGAATGCGCAAGATCATCGCTCTCAAAGGTTACAATAATACCGCCAAGATTATGCAAGGTAACATCCATCTTGTTGAGGACATTAGACAGAAAGCCGACAAAATTTTTGGCCAAGCCATCATAAGAACCATGCTTAATCGTGGCCTCTTCCGAAAATGATTTCATAACATCATCAAATCGGCGCTCATCAATGGCTCTGCAATAATTGTGAATGACGCCGCGAATACGTTCGCGCTGTAAGCTTTCTTCTATTGCATTCATTTTAATTTTCCTACCAGCTAAAATACAAACCTGCCAGCGCTTCTCTTTTTCTTCAATTAGCAATTTTATGAGGGGTGAGTCGCAAATTGGGATGCACCCCATAAATGTTTTAGGTGCCCAACCCGCTTGGTTACACTATATTAAAAAAAACCAGAAGGATAGACATGGGACGTTTACAAAACAAAGTCGCAATCATCACAGGCGGATCTAAAGGTCTCGGAGAAGCCAATGCAAGGCTTTTTGCCAGTGAAGGGGCAACGGTAATTATAACAGATATCGATGAAAAAAATGGCCGTAAACTTGCCAAAGATATCGGACCGAGCGTCGAATTCCACAAACAAGATGTAAGAGATGAAGAGAGTTGGAAATCTTTAATAGCCCAGGTCGTTAAAGATCACGGCAAGCTTGATATACTTGTCAATAATGCAGGTGTTGTTGAAGCGGGAACAATTGAAAATCAAAAGACTGAAGACTACCGTTTTGTTATGGCTGTAAGTGCGGACGGGACATTTTTCGGAAGTAAATATGCGATTGAAGCCATGAAAGAAACTGGCGGCGGCTCAATCATCAACATGGCATCCATCGCCTCCATTCAAGGTGCGCCAAACGTACTGGCTTATAGCGCCGCCAAAGGCGCGGTTGAAGCCATGACACGCACGATTGCAGCACATTGTGCCGTGAACAAATATGGTATTCGGTGCAACTCTATTCACCCCTCCGCTATTATGACGCCGATGGTACAGGGTATTCGCCAGAAAATCAGCAAGGCAAAAATTCCAAACACACAGGAATCAAAAATTATAGAAAGCAATAAGATCGGCGAGCCGATTGACATAGCCAATACAGTCCTATTTCTGGCTTCAGACGAATCCCGTTTCATCAACGGCGCTCAAATACGGGTTGATAACGCAATCTCAGTTGTATCGGGAACCGTGCCCGAATAACAGAACCCTAACAGCCAAACAAAGTTAATCCTCTTTCTCAAGATAGCGGTCTACATTTTCATGGAAAAACCTCACACGGCTTTCCTGATCTGGCAGGTAATCACCATTATATCCGCGCGACCTTAAGCCTTTTTGTTGAGAGTTCCAAACTTCAACATCTTGATCAATAACAAACCCCGTAGAGACCTCCCCAACCTTACCAACTTCGTGCGGAACCTCCTTTGTCAGATCAACAGCTTCATACATAGCTTTGGAATAATAGGCAGACTCGCCGTCTGGGAACCATGTTAAATACCACATATCGAAGATACATTTTTCCGGGTCCGTTGGATGGGGGTTCGCGCGCAGCCAAATACATCCATCAGGCTTAAGGCTAAATGAGAGATTTGGGAAAACCGTATAATGAAAATGATCGACGATTTGGGCATCATTAAACCGAGAGAAATCAAAGCCTTTTTCTTCCCCTAATTCGCGTTTACGTTTACGCAGGGCCTCACGAATACTCCTAGGGTTTTCTCTGAAATCTTCAGGATCAAGGTCCCAAAATTCAAGATCTGGGGCAAGGCGCTCAAGCACCTCATCTGTTTCTCCCTTAAGGGACTTGGTCGGCTGCGAGCCTGGCATAATCATGCGCGTATGACCTTCAGGCGCAAACATATCAAACTGACACCCCGCATAATGCTGTTCCATAATATAGCGCGTTTGAGGGTGGACGAAGGGCAAGTGATAAGACTCGTTGAAGTTATCCTGCACAATTTTCCAGTTAAATTCTCCTTCCACTGTCACCCAATGGGTGCGCTTCATATTCTCCATCTGATAGCACTCAAATTGCTCCTTGATGGGACCCAGATATTCACTTAGCGGAACAATATCTTCATCCATAGAATACCAGACAAATCCGCCAAACACTTCACAAGGTAATTCTTTCAGCCGCAACTTTCCGCAAGGATTACCTTGGGAAAAATCTTCAGGACAAGGTACAAGCGCTAACTCTCCATCCGTCGTAAATTTCCATCCGTGATATTTACATGTCAAATGTTTAGAAGAGCCCTGCTCTTCATGCATGAGAATATTTCCCCGGTGCTGGCAAATATTATAAAAAGCACGAACCTTACCGCTTTTGTCCCGTGTACACAAAATAGACTCGCGTCCAATCTCACAAGTTATGTAATCATTTGGCTTTGGCATTTGCGATTCCAACCCGGCAATCAGCCAGACCTTCGTCCAAAGCTTATCCCATTCTTTATTGGCAAAATCTTTATCGTAATAACGGTCACCCGTAATGGGCTTAGTCCCGAGTTCGGGGTCAGGAATTTTATCATTACTCACCCATTTTTTTTGGGCCTTAGTTTTTGATGATGCGGTCTTTGTAGACATAGTATCCTCTTTAACGTTCAATTCTATATTAGGCGGTTTAAGAACTCATCATTTCGGGATAAGTTGGCAGGCGGCGCAAATGTATCCCGCCGCTAACGCGGATATTATCACCCGTGGTGATGCATCTATCATCGGCAAGATAGAGCGCGGCAAAGGCAACATCTTCCGGTGTTGCAAGCCGTCCGATCGGCGTTTCTTTCTTAAAGGCATTGACCATAGACGGTGTATCAAAAATCTTTTCCGTCATCGGGGTAGATGTCACGCCGGGCGATATAGAATTTACCCGAATATTCCGAGGCCCGTATTCCACAGCCGCAACTTTGACCAACTTATCAATAGCGGCTTTGGTCGCTCCGTAAGCACCAAGCCCTGCCCCTGTTAATTCCGCGGTAACCGATGACAATGTCATGATAGAGCCGCCTGATTGTGAACCCGTTTTTTCAATCGCAGCGGCGGCCTGTTTAATAAATAAAGCCGGTCCGATAAATTGCACGTCACACAATGTTTGCAATGTCTCACGTGTTAAACCGTCAATCGGGCTCGGCATATTTACACCCGCCGCATTCACCGCGATATCGACGCGGCCAAATTGACTTGCACCATGTTCAAATAAAGCTTCAATCTGGGACTCCTCGGCAATATCACAGACACAAGCCGACCCCCCTATATCCTTAGCTAATCCAGAGAGCGCGCTTTCATTTCGACCACTTACGGTCACATTCGCACCCTCGGAGACAAAGATACGCGCTATGGCTTCTCCAATGCCTTTTTCAGAAGAAGCGCCCAGAACAATGGCTGATTTACCTGCTAATCTACCCACGGGCTATCCCATCCAGTCTTTCAATAAAATCCAAAATTGCCTAGCCTCTTTTAAAAAGTCAACTCTGACTGTCTTAAAGCGAACCTGATTGTTTTAAGGGGTGACAAGTTCGGAAAATTTCAGTCTTATTGTGTTTACACTATCATCGGACCACAAACAGCTCACGGATGTGATAGTGGCTTAAGCGGAGACACGAAATGGTATCGCAATTAACACCTGACGAAATTCAAAGCGTCCGGGACACAATAGACAGGCAAAAAATAACGGCGGTCATATACCGGTTGTCTCGCGGACTTGACCGGCGTGACAAAGCGCTTCTGGCTTCTTGTTTTCATGATGGTGCCACGGATGATCACGGTTTATTCAAGGGATCGGCCCCGGATTTTTGTGACTGGGTCATCGAACAACTTGGCAATTATGAACGCACACAGCACTTTATCTCCAATGTCAATATAACCCTTAAGGGCGACAAAGCCGGAACCGAAGCCTATTTCTTTGCCCACCATGTCGTTCCCGGTGAAGATAGCAAAAAAGATGTTATTGCGGCTGGTCGCTATTGTGATAATTTTGAAAAACGTAATGGTGAGTGGCGCATCGTGCACCGCAAAGCCCTTTATGACTGGAGCCATGTTGACGAAACCAAGGACGGTTGGGCTAATCCACCCATGTCAGAAATTTTGACACGTGGACTACAAGGGCCAGAAGATTTATCTTATAATTTCCTAGGTGACGGCGCAAAATCATAGGTCATCACCTAAGCCTTAAATGCAGTTTTAAGCCCTTGGGCGCAAAACTGATAAAAAGCTCTGGAAATTTTTGCTTCGGGCAATATGACATCAAAACCGTGATAAGCCCCGTCGAAGACTTTTGACTGAACACTCACGTCTTGCTCTGCCAGCCTGTTGCTATATTGCATATTTTCTTGCGCAAAAAGATCAAGACTGCCCGTTGCAATCAAAGTTGGCGGCAGACCGGATAGTTCTTTTTGACGCGCAGGCACGGAACCTTCGGGAACATCCCTTGATCCTGCAGCACACCCTAGATAAGCGCTCCAGCCAAAGACATTATTTTCTGGCGTCCAAATAAACTCACCTGTATTGGCCGCCGGAAGGTTTAGGCTGCCCGTTCTGTCGTCCAGCATCGGATAGATCAGATACTGGCAGATAGGTGAAAACTCCCCTCTATCGCGCGCAGCAACGCTCAAGACAGCAGCATGTCCGCCGCCTGCGCTATCACCACCAATGGCAATGCGAGCACTATCTATGCCAAGTTCTTTCGCTTGCTCATGCATCCAAGTCAGCGCCCGGTAATTATCGTTTAACGCTGCCGGAAAAGGAAACTCTGGTGCTAGCCTGTAAGCCGGCAATATAATGACGCAGCCAATGTCTTCGCTTAAACGCTGCATTATCGGTAAAATAACCTCGGGCGAGCCAAATACAAAACCGCCGCCGTGCATATAGAGAAGTGCTGGAAGCCCCTGTTTAAGCGGCTTAACGTTTGGCTTTATGATAAGGAGCCTTAGGCCTTCTTCAGAGTCATCACGTGCAATAAACACCTCTTTAAAAGACGGCGCATTCAATGCTGGCGGGGTTGGGATATTTCGTAGCATTGGCAATGTTTCAGGGCGCACATCAAAGCCTTTAAAGGCGTCTAAAACCGGACGTAATTCAGGATCAACGAGAGGAAGTGTAGTGTTATCTAACGGCATATCATCACATCTTTACGGGATTAAAACGACTTTCGCACAAGCCCCCGCGCTATGGTCTTTTATCGCGATGTTTATATCTTTTAACGGATAGGTCGCAATCAAACGATCAAGGGGGAGCCGACCTGCTTTGTAATACCCGATAAGTTCGGGGATAAAACTATCGGGATGGCTATCGCCTTCAATAATTGCATGCACACTCAGACCTTTAGCCATAAGCGCTGCTCCGCTACACTTGAAATCAGCATTTGGGTCAATTATGCCGACAAGACCAAGGTCTCCCTTTACAGCTAGCGTGCCAAGTAACACCTCTAAAACATCCGCACGCGCCGAGGTGTCTAGCGCGTAGTTGACACCATTGGGAAACATTTCTGTAAGCTTCTGTGCTAAATCATCCTCCGCAAGGGGATCAATGACATGTGTCGCGCCAAGCTCTAACGCCAAGTCTCGCCGCGCAGCCACCGGTTCTATTGCCACAATGGGGCCGCAGCCTCTTATTTTCCCTGCCATAACAGCACTAAGCCCAACAATTCCGCAACCCGCCACAACTAATGACGCGCCTGCTTCGCAGTCCAAACTATTCATAATAGCCCCAGCGCCTGTTTGAACACCGCATCCCATTGGCGCCGCAATTTCAAAAGGAATTTCCTCTGGAATTTTAACGACATTTTGCTCATAGGTCAAAGCATGTGTAGCAAAGCTTGACTGACCAAAAAAGTTCGAGGCAAGGCCTTGCCCGTCACGGCTCAACGCTCTAGAGCCGTCAACCCGTCCGCCGGACACATTAAGCGAGGCAAAGTCTTGGCAAGACGCAGGTTGGTTTGATTGACATTTTCGGCACATCCCGCATGAGCGAAACGAAAGACACACCCTGTCGCCAATTTTAACCTTGTTGATATCACGACCAATGCGCTCCACAACACCAGCCCCTTCATGTCCCAACACAACAGCACGCCCGAATTGAAAAACGCCATGTTGAGCGAGGACATCGGTATGGCACATGCCCACAGCTTCAATTTTGACAAAAATTTCATCCGCGCGCGGCGCATCAATTTCCACATCAGAATATGAAAACGCCTCCCCGTTACCGGGCGCTATCATCGCTTTAATCTTCATTTTAAACCTTCCCAGCGCGGTAAACTTTGTTAAAGACTACCAGAAACAACAACAGACCAAACCCATCACAATTACCAATAGGCATATGCGTGTCGTTTCAAATATAGTCAGGCTTAATAACCGTAATAAAAGAGACATTTGCATGAAATTCATCATATATGCCGAAATTGATGTTGAAGATCAAAAACGCTTAGGCCTGCTTGAAGCTCTGATTCCATTGATAGAAAAAGTACGCGCGCAAACGGGTTGCGTAAGATATGATTGGAACATGGATAGCACAAATGAAGGGCGTATCAATGTCTATGAAGAATGGGAAGATGAGGCCGCTCTCACCGCGCATTTTGCAGGCGATAATTTTAAAGCTATGGGCGCAAAAATCGGTGAATATGGCATTTTAGGCACCAAGGCCCGCAAATTTTCAATCCAACAGGAAGGTACGGTTTTCAACGCAAGTGGAGCCCCTTCCGTAAAATTTTAATCTGGAAATACACAATGGCAAAATCAGATAAAATACAAGCTAAAGATTGGGAAGCCATAAGGGCAAAAAATGCTCGCCTTTCACTTCGCAAACAAGTCGAAGTCATCCGCTCAGGCACACATATGGCAGAGGCCCCTCTTCCGCTACATAAATCCGTCTATACGTCACAGGCCCGTTTTGAAGCCGAGACCCAGCATATTTTTCACGGACAGCCCTTGCTCGCCTGTCTGTCGGGGGACATACCTAATATTGGCGACATCCTTGTCTTTGACGCCGCAGGACCGTCTATACTCGTTATGCGCGGTAAAGACGGACAGGCACGGGCTTTTTTAAATATGTGCACGCACCGCGGAGCTAAACTCATTGAAGAGTCGGAGCCTTGGAAAGGCAATGCCAAGAAAATGACATGCCCCTTTCATGCTTGGACATTTGACACAAGCGGCAATCTTATCGGACAGCCCGGCAAGGCAGGCTTTGCCAATTGCGATATAGGGGGCCGCAATTTGATTGATGTTCCCTGCGAAGAATATCTCGGCATGATATTTGTTCGCGCCAATGCCGATAGTGATGAGTCTATTAACGCTAAAGCCCATCTGGGTAGTTTTGGAGAACAGCTAGAACAATTAGAACTGGGCCGCGCGGAACCTGTTAAAAAGGGCATTCTTCACGCCGATTCAAATTGGAAATTCGCGCTCGATACATATGGCGAGAGCTATCACTTTAGCACATTGCACAAATCCTCAATCGCCAAAGTCAACTATAATGATAAATCGGTCTTTGACCCTTATGATCAACATCACCGGGTTGAGTTTCCAAAATTCTATGTTGGAGACCTTTTAGACAAAGATGAAAGTGAATGGCCTGATACCATTTATAGCGGCGTCCATTTTTTATTTCCGAACTCGATTATCTATTTCGGGGCCGTCAAACCGGGTGTCTTTTTTACGCAAGTGTTTAGACTTTTTCCTGACGGGGTTGGGAAAACAAAATGCCATTTTGCGGTCTACGCACCCTTTGGTGTTAAAGACGAAACGCAGCGGCAGGATTGCGAAGTCAACTATGATATGACCGCACGTATTGTTCAAGACGAAGACTACCACATCGCCTCGCAAGGTTATGCCAATCTTCTACACGCACCTAAAAACCACCACGTGGTTATAGGGGCCAACGAAATCGCCTTGCATGACGTTCACAGAAACATTGCTGCCGTAATCGGTATGCCGCTGGATTGCGAAGTTTCCTCCTAACACTGGATATTAATATGACCCAAATTCACAAAACCATGATCGGTCATATAAATACGCTTCAAAAAAAACCTAAACAGCTATCGAAGAATAAGCCTCCAATCTTGCTCCTACATGGCGCATGGCACGGAGCTTGGTGCTGGGAAGGCAACTACCTAGATTATTTCGCAGATGCTGGTCACGAAACATGGGCGATGGACCTAAGCGGACATGGGGAAAGCGGTAGAAAGAAGCCTTTACGCTTTACCACAGTGGATGATTACTTGACGGATATAACATCTGTTATTGACGCCATGCCTCAACCTCCCATCATTATTGGACACTCAATGGGCGGGTTGCTATGCCAACATATATTGAACGATAATTCCAATGTTCGGGGCGTAGGTTTTCTCGCCTCGCTTCCATCTGCAGGAGTTGTTGGTATTAAATTGACGGTTCACCCTCTTAAAAAACTACAATCGAATTTAACATTGTCTTTATACCCAATGGTCTCGAGCCGAAAAAACGCAAAATATATGTTTTTAGAGCCAGATGCGGATGAAGCGACTGTTGACCGTATGATGACAAAATTGGGGAATGAATCTTGGTTGGCATTTGTCGGCATCGCAATAGGAAAATCTTTGCCGAAAGCGCCAGAGATTCCGTTAAAAACACCGGCATGTGTGGTGGCTGCAGGCGGAGATACAATCATTCCCGTCAAGCTACAAGAAGAGCTGGCAGAGCGTCTTGGCGTGATGGCTCATATCATCCCCGACGCTCCGCATGATTTGATGCTCTCAAAAAAATGGGAAGAGAGCGCTAAAGTTTTCCTCGATTGGATAGAAAAGCTGGCCCTAAACACCTAACGCCAATAGGCCGTGCAAAATCACACTCACCATCAAGGTTCTTTCTCGAACTTTATTTTCAAACTTTTAAGCGATCTGAACAGGTAGTGAGGGTGAAACTCATAGCCTTCTTGACCTGCGGCTGGGCGTATTGAAGCGATACGATCAGTAAGCGTTTTAAATCCCCAATAGAGTTCTCTGCGCGCTAATGTGGCGCCGAGGCAATGGTGGTTGCCCATACCAAACCCAAGATGCGCTGCGGCTCTGGGCCGATCTAGGTCAATCGTCTCAGGGTTCTCAAATTTTTGATTATCACGATTAGCTGCGCCGTACCGGATAATAAGCGTCGCGCCCTTTTCCAGCGGCGTGCCCGCAATTTCAGTGTCTTCTCGAACAAACCGGTATTGTCCTTGCACGGGAGATTCGAGCCTAACGACTTCTTCAATGAATGTCAGCAAATATTTTTCAGGATCAGATTTTAATTGCCTCCATATGTTTGGGTGTTCGAGCAGTAACATGACGCCAGCGCCAAGGGCATTTGTCGTTGTCTCGCTCCCGCCAACAAAAGTATCCGTCATCATGGAAGCATGTAGCTCATTATCTGTGAGCGGACGACCCCACGCCTCAATAACAGTGTTTACAAGAACGCTTAGAAAACTGTCATTCGGTTTTTCGCGCAGGCGCTCAAACATGGGCTGAAAATAATGTTGCGCTTCGATAATTTTATCAAGCGCCGCAAGATTTTCTTCATCAGCCTGCATCATTCCAATGCGGTGAAAGAAGGCTTCCGTCCAGTCTTTAATCTGCCAAATATCTTCCTTGGGTGCGCCCATTTGGTGACAAATGACAATGAGCGGCAGGGGAATGGCAAATTCACGGACCCAATCACACGCGCCCTTGTCCATAAAACCGTCAAATAAGGTCTCTGTGCAGCTTTGAATAAACCCGTCCATTTCCATGACGCGGCTATGGCGGAAGGCTTTATCAAACACAGCTCTCATTTGCTTATGTTCGGGTTCGTCCCGAAAGGGTAAGGACAAGCCCGGCACCCAACCTTTTTCTTTATATATTTCGTTATCTCTCAGGCGGTTTCTAATATTTTGCTTAACTAAGGTGCTTTCCATCATGGGGCTATTGCCAAAAATGTCAGGGTTCTTCAAAACCGTTTTTATATCTTCAAACCTACTAATAATGTGGAAGCCGGTTGCAGGATCCAGATAAACGGGATGTTCATCTCTTAGAGTTTTATAGGCATGATAAGGGCATTGCTGCACCTTGGCATCAAGTAAAGTTAAGCTATCTTTTTTTTCGGCCAACTCAAATACTCCCGCTAGGTTTTACTTGGCAATCTAGTCCCACTCATAGCCAGAGGCCCAATCTTCAAATGACGTCAGCACGACAGGAAGTTTGTCTAAAAAACTAGACGGATCAATTTCGAGAGGTGAACGCTCCTGTTCATTATAAAAGCTATAAAACCGCGCCATACCGTTATAGACACTGCCTTCTGGAATTTCGCGTGAACCTGTCACGAGCTCGCTAATATTTTCTGCAAATTCATTGGGCGATAAGCTATTAAATCTAATCTGTTTTCCTGAAACCTTACTCAGTATGTCCGCAACCTCAAAACCTGTCATGGGCTTTGGCCCTCCAACTCTGACGCGCGTGCGATCAACCTTATCAGTCTTAAGTGCTGCAGTCATAAGCCGGCCAACATCGCTCAATGAAATAAAACTAATCTTCAATGTCTCGGAGGCAGGATAGGCAAATAGGTTATGATTGACGATGGAGGGCTTACACCACGGCGCCACCATATTATTCATAAAGACAACAGGTTCGATAAAAACATGGTTGACCCCAGAATCGACAATAGCTTGTTTAATGTCGCGGCGCCCGTCATGGGCTGTAATATCCAGGTCATGATCTGCCACATAGCAGCTTGTGTTAAAGACAATCTTTTTAAGGCCAGCAAGCTTAGCGGCACCCGCTATATTTTTGCCGAAGCTCGCAGCCTTCTCTCGGTTATGCTCAAAGGGTAAATGCATGGCGAGCGCATCCTGACCCGCAAAGGCTTTTTCCAAAGAGGCCTGATCGTTCAAATCTGCAAAGATGGTTTCTGTATCAGGAAAAGGTGTTGGTTTCATCGCCTCCAGCCTACGCGCGGCAGCAATGGGAGTCATACCAGCCTCGAGCAATGCTGATATTAAAGGCACGCCTTGATCAGCAGAGGCTCCTAATACGACGACATTCTTTATATCATCGCTCATGAAGCGTCTCCTAAGTCTTTGAGAATATTCGCCGTATCAAAATAATGGAGGTGAAGTTCGGTCATCTTACCGTTGATCACGCGTCCATTTTCAACGACACGATATGAGACGCGCTCTCCTGAGGCTTTAGATATAAAGGACAAGTTCAAGCAATAAGTAACCCATTCACTGCCGCCGCTCATATCAATAGGTTCGACCTGCGGACTATCAAAAGTGCCCATGACTTTAGCAAAGAGGCGTTTGTAAACACCCTCGCCTTTCCACTCACCGCCGAAGGGCAAAGATTCGGGTTCATAAGCAATAAAATCATCAGATAAATAGTGATCGATTTCGTCCCATTCGCCCTTTCTAATATGACCGTAAATCGCTTCCATTGTCTCTACTGGGGTCATGGGCGTAAGCCTTTTAAGTTTACCATCCATCAAAATTTAACACACGGATTCGGGATTTCGAAACTAGCACAACTACTATAATTCAACATTGCTATAGCCTGCCGACACAGAAAGCCGTCGCAAAAGACATTGGCGTCCAAAAGGTGTTCAAATTATTGTGACCAACGCATATTTTTCCTAGGATTAAACCACATTACCCCTTATAGGTATACCAATATGGCTATCCAAATAGCTATACCAAAATTTAATCGAGGTAAAACTGGCGCGCTAACTCGAAACGAGGAAGAAAAATAATGAATAAGCCCCTTACTTTTAGCTTGAAACTCGCTCTCGGCGCTGCGCTTTATGGTAGCCTAACCTCCTGTGGCGGTGGTGGAGGTTCGTCCTCTTCCACATTTACAGCATCACCGCCCCCACCGCCTCCGCCGCCCCCCGCAGTTTCAAGTGCGCCGACCATAACGT
>CAZHPV010000032.1:0-26824 GCA_964534845.1 uncultured Caulobacterales bacterium | reverse complement strand
ATTTGAAACCGCCCGCGATAGAGCCATGCAAAAAGGCCTTGATATTGCCTGTACGCTCATTAACTGGCACAGCGCCAGCCCGCTTGCCACACCCTATATATTTGCAGATGAAACCGACCCCTTGGCTCTCACGCTTACGCCGCTATCAGAAAACACATACCGCGCAGAATTTGCGGGTGTAAAGGCCGCCGACCCCATAGATCTAAAGCTTCTGTTTCGCACACAAAACCGCGCCCTGATAGACATTGATGGAAGGAGATATAAGCTTGGGTATCATATCAAGGATATAGCCCATATTGACCTCTCGCTTGACGGGGTGAGTTTTAGCCTGACTAATAAGGTCGCTCAATTTGCCGTCTCTGGTGAAAAAGTCGGCGTCGGATATATAACAGCCCCTATGCACGGGGCCATAAGAAATGTCTTTGTAAAGGCAGGCGACCACGTCGAAACGGGGGATAGATTAGCAGTTTTGGAAGCGATGAAAATGCAACATGATGTTCTGGCGCAAATCGGCGGCATTGTGGATAAAGTGCATATAAAAGAAGGAGAGCAGGTGAGCGCAGACAGCCTGATAATCGAGATAAAACCCACACCAGAAAAGTCCGAGACGCAGAAGGATAAGACATGATCGAAGCGACACATTTTTTAGAGGAATGCGAAGATATAGCGCGCTTACTCGCCCCCTTGGCACCGGAGGATTTTAACAAGAAGACCCTGTTTAAAAGCTGGACGATTGGCGATATTGTCGGTCACCTCCACCTTTGGAATATTGCGGCCGATCTTACTGTGTCTGAACCGGAAAAATTTAACGCATTTATCGACTTTGCCATGGGGAGGCTCATGGCAGGCGGCACCCATAAAGCTTTGCAGGATGCCTATTTCGAGGATAAATCCGACTATGAGATTTTCAATGACTGGCGGGCTTATTATACAGATATGAGCGCCCGCTTTAGCACTGCCGAGCCCGATGCGCGCGTGAAATGGGCTGGGCCGGATATGTCAGTGAAGTCCTGTATCATCGCAAGGCAAATGGAACATTGGTCCCACGCCCAAGCTATTTTTGATGTACTCAGTAAAGACAGGACACACGGGGCGCGGCTAAAAAATGTCGCCCATATCGGTGTGACCACCTATTCATGGTCCTTCAAAGTTCATAATATGGAGCCGCTTTTGCCCAAACCCTACGTCCACCTTACAGCCCCGGACGGCACGGTTTGGGAATGGAATACACCGCAAGAGGACAACAGGGTTGAGGGCGACGCCCATGAATTTTGTCAGGTCGTCACCCAGTGCCGTAATATTGGCGACACACAGATAAAGACCAAAGGTGAGGCCGCCCAAAAATGGATGCAAATTGCGCAATGCTTTGCCGGCGGCGCCGAAACACCCCCACCCAAAGGCCTACGTAAAAAAGCCTGATGACCAAGAGAACCGCATCATGAACACTCCGATTAAAGGCCATTGCGATCCAAAATTTCAAACTGTCGCCGATCGCTTTAGAGACAATTTTGAAAAATCCGGCGAGGTCGGGGCAAGCTGCTTGGTCAGTATTGACGGCAAAACCGTTGTCGACCTTTGGGGCGGCTATAAAGATAAAGCCAAGACGCAAGAATGGGAAGAAAATACACTCTCCATCGTATTTTCCTGCACCAAAGCCGCTACCGCCCTATGCGCGCAGATATTGATAGACCGAGGCGCGTTAGACCTTGACGCGCCCGTAAGCAGATATTGGCCGGAATTTGCCCAAAACGGTAAGGAAGGTGTGAGCGTAAAAATGATGCTCGGCCATCAAAGCGCACTGCCCGCCTTGCGCGGTCCCGTCAAGCCCGGTGGGTTTTATGATTTTGACTATATGGCAGAGCGGTTGGCTGCAGAAGAACCCTTTTGGGAACCGGGCACAGATAATGGCTACCATATGCTGACCTTTGGTTGGACAGTAGGCGAGATGGTAAGGCGCGTCTCTGGCAAATCGCTTGGCACTTTCTTCAAGGACGAAATCGCTGACCCTCTCGGGCTGGAATTTTATATAGGCGCGCCGGCGGCGGCTTTCCCGCGCATTGCGCCTATGATTAACGCCAATATGGGGCCGGATGCTTTAAAATCCGAGTTCTGGCAAAATGTCTTTACCAAGCCGCAATCCATCTCCCATCTTGCCTTGATGAACAATGGCGGCCATTATCACGACACTGAGGCAGCCTGGCGAGCGGAAATCGGCGGAGCGGGCGGGATATCCAATGCTCGCGCTATCGCTAAAATGTTTGCCCCGCTTGCGCAAAATAAAGACGCCTATTTATCTAGCGCGCGTATAAAGGATATGTCAGGCCTGTGCGCCCAATCAAAGAAAGACAGAACCTTGACCATTCCGACCCGCTTCGGGCAAGGCTTTATGCTTAAAATGGATAATCGGACTACACATCCGGGCGAAGGTAATTCCCTTATCATAGGCGAGCACGCCTTTGGACATGTCGGAGCGGGTGGCTCTATCGGCTTTGCCGACCCTGAGGCCGGACTGGCCTTTGGCTATACCATGACACAAATGGGGGCCGGTATATTGCTCAACCCGCGCGGCCAGGGATTAGTCGACGCTGTCTATAGCGCGCTAGGGTGAAGTGGAGGCCTAAGAGTGGAATAAATTGAAAAGGTCAGGGAAAAGATTTATCCCTGACCCTTAAAGTCTGCGCCCAAGACTTTATTCAATCCAAATACGCTTTTATGATCTATACCGTATTGCCATTTTAATAAAAAATATTTGTCATTTCGTGCCACCGGCCCTATTTTGACGCGGTGAGGGAGACATCTTTAAAATATTTTACGCAAGTTCTTAGCGTTATTCTGGAATTTAATCTCACACAGGAGGCCTGCTTAAATGCGGCAGGCTTACGCGAAGTTCCACAATCAGATAGGGTGAAAGCAGATATTCTGGCTGATATATTGAACTTTGCTTCAAAAAGCCTGAATGATCCACAAATTGGCATTAAATGCGCGCTCAAATATCCTATTTTGCAATATACGCGTCCCTCGGAATTTTTGAAGCTTTGTGAAAATATAAAACATGCAGCTGATCTTTATAATCGCTATTGCCCGCTCTTTCACACAGTCGGAACACCCTCTGGTGTGATTACGAATGCCAATGGCGATCGCATGATATGGGTTCCTAATTTCGAACCAAAACTTACCGAGCACTATCGTCAATTTATTGAGCTTATAATGACAAATTACCTCACTTCGATAAATTGGTTGGCGTGGAAAGTTCCGCATGCCGTTGAACAAATAAATTTTAGACATGAAGCGATTTTACCCCGAACAGATTATGAAAAACTTTTTGACTGTAGGGTTAAGTTTAGTCAGGAGGAATATTCTGTAATTTTGAAAGGCGATGTAAAGGATGCACCTTTTCCCACCTCGAATGCAGTAGAGTTAGCGAATATATGCATAGATTTTGATATAGCCTTAAATGCCTTATATCAGGCAGAAGACCTCATAAATCGTATCGAACTACACATTCGTCGCGCGATTAAAGAGAATATTTGCTTTAAAAAAGCAGCAACAGCAGAAGCTTTGGGATTAAGTGAGCGATCTATGGCGAGGGATTTAAAGAACAAAGGGACCGCTTTCAAAGAAATCAAAAACAACGTTCTTCAGGACATAGCCGTTACAAAGATAAATCAAGGTCAACCTCTCGCACAAATAGCCAACTCTTTAGGTTATAATGACCAAGCTGCTTTTACACGCGCTTATAAAAAATGGTTTGGGTATCCGCCTGGAATGCAAAACGCCTCTCGGCGTTAATTTTAAGCTAAACCTAATACTCGGTTTAAACAAACGTACCAATCGGCTTTGGCATGAAGGGTTTGTGATCAACTCCGAGCTTTTGAGCCGCGTGCATTGTCCAGAAAGGATCGCGTAGCATTTGCCGCGCTAACAGAACGATATCGGCCATGCCTTTCTCTATGATTTCATTCGCTTGTTCCGGCTCGGTAATATAACCGACCGCCATGGTTTTGATATTGGCGGCTTTTCGGATATGGGCTGCGACACCTACTTGATCGGCTGTCCTTGTTCCAACGGAAGACCGCGCAGCCGGCGTTGCCCCGCCGCCCGAACAGTCTACAAAATCAACGCCGCGCTCCTTGAGCCATATAGCCATTTGCGCATTGTCGTCTTCGGTGAGACCGCCCTCGATCCAGTCATGGGCTGAAAGACGTACCGCCAGCGGTAGATTTTCAGGCCAGACTTTGGAGACCGCCTCAACGATTTCCAACATCATGCGGGCGCGATTGCGCAGGCTTCCGCCGTAATTATCGCTTCGGTCATTATCAAGCGGGGTGAAGAAACTATGCAGTAAATAACCATGCGCGCCGTGAATTTCGAGAAGTTTATATCCTGCTTCCAAAGACCGTTTAGCGGCGTCTACGAATTGTCCTTGAACCGTTTTGATATCCGCAAGTGTCATGGCTTTGGGGGTTTTCCACAGCCGCTTTCCATCAGGGTCAAATGGAATTCCAGCAGGGCCTTTTACTGGCCAACCCTTATTATCATCCGCCAAATGCTCTCCGCCGTCCCACGGCGTGGCCGATGAACCTTTGCGGCCTGAATGTGCAATTTGAATACCGGCGACCGCGCCGTGTTTGTGAATAAACGCATTTATCGGCATGAGCGCCTCAACTTGCGTATCATTCCAAATACCCGCGCAGGAAGGTGTTATACGACCTTCGGGTGATACACCTGTCGCTTCGGCGATGATAAGGCCTGCCCCGCCCACAGCTTTGGAGCCTAAATGTACCATATGCCAATCATTGGCGACACCGTCCACGGAGGAATATTGACACATTGGCGCCACGCCAATCCGATTTCGAAGGGTTATGTCTTTGACTTTAAGCGGGGTAAAGAGAGCGGTCATGATGTCTTTGCAATATGAATAATTTGTACTGTCCGGGTATTGTATATAATTTGCATAGTCGCAAACGTTTTTACTGAGCTTAGCCCCAGTCTTACAGCCCCATTTGCCGAACGGCCAGATCGCGCATGATTTCCTCTGAGCCGCCGCCAATGGCTTGGACTTTAACCTCGCGGTAATAGCGCTCGACGGCATTGCCGCGCATATAGCCCGCCCCGCCCATTATCTGCATGGCTTCAGAGGCGCAAAATTCCAAGGCCTTGGACGCAGAGAACTTGGCCTTGCTGATCTGGGCGACGGGCATATCGCCCTCATTCGCCTGCCAGCAGAGCTGGTTAAGAAAGCTCTCGATCATATCAATACGTGCGGACATATCCGCGATCTTGTGGCGGATCACCTGATGGGTAATAAGTTTATTGCCAAAGGTTTCCCGTTCCTGCGCCCACGCTATGCTTTCTTCTAGCAGAGTTTTCATCATACCAAGCATCCCCGCCACCATGCCGAGGCGCTCATAATTGAAATTCTGCATGATCTGGATAAAACCCATATCTTCCATGCCCAACATGTTTTCGGCGGGCACACGCACATCATCAAAATAGAGCGTGGCCTGATCGGACGCCCACCAACCCATTTTTTTATCCAGTGCGGTGCGCGAAAATCCTGCTGCTTCCTTTTCGACAAAAAAGAGGGATATCCCTTTTAAGCCCGATCCGCCCGTGCGTGCGCCAACTACAAAAAAGTCTGAGGTCATGCCCCCGGTAATAAATGTCTTGGTTCCGTTAATCACAAAATGATTGCCGTCACGCTTGGCATTTGTCTTCATGCGCGCCACATCGGAGCCGCCGCCCGGCTCAGTTATCGCCAGGCTTGATCCTTTTTTGCCAGCCAGAACATCCGGCAGGCTGCGCATTTTTATATCTTCAGAGGCGAGCTTGGCAATAGGGCCAACCGAAATCCCCCGCCCGCCAAAAGCGGCCGGTATGCCCGAGGCACCGCACCGGTGTAGTTCCTCGCCAACAGCCGCACGCATAAAACAGTCATCAAACCCCAAGCCGCCATATTTTTCATCAACGCCAAACCCCCAAATACCAAGCGCGCCGACTTTTTCATGCATCTCCCACGGTACGCCGCCCGCCTCGTCCCATTTCGTAGCATTGGGCGTAAGTTCTTGGGCTGTAAATTGGCGCATGCTATCTCGGAAGGCCTTGCGTTCTTCCGTCTCAAATGGGTTTTGCAAATACATAATGAATATTATTCCCTAAAAATGAATTATATTCATATCAGGGTCGTGACAGGGCTTCAACCCCTACCCGGTTTTCCATTTCGGACTTTAACCGGCCCGACTTGAGCGCAAACGCCTCAGGGAAATCAGGAAGGCTTTTTCTCCATATGTATTATTAACAGGAATTTACTCGCACTTAATCTTGCAAAGTCATATAAGGCTCATAATGATCAAGAGGGTTTTTACATTAACCGCACTGCTCACAGTGGGTTTAGCCTTACCGGCACAGGCGCAAATCCGCGTCGATGCTCGGATTCAAACCTCTTTTGGCTCCTGTTCGGGATGTGATCTCTCAAAACGCCGCATGAATGGTATGAAATTACAGGATGCGGACTTTTCGCGGTCTTTATTTAACAGCTCCAATCTCAGCGGTGCGCGCTTTGACAGGGCCAATCTCTCAGAAGCCCATTTTCGCAAAGCACTTTTACTCCGGGTGAAAGGCGAAGGTGTGAATATGTCAAAAGCCAATTTCCGCGATGCAACGCTAACAGAAGCGTCCTTGGGTAATTCCAATTTTGAACGGTCTGATTTTAGCCGCGCCGATCTGACCCGCGCTAGCTTTCACGCCACGAATTTCAAAAGCGCCAGTTTCATTAGCGCTATGGCTCAAGAGGCCGATTTTTCCAATTCTGTCTTTAGCAGTGCCCGTTTGGATCATGTCAATTTTAAAAAAGCCAATCTGTCTGGCGGACAGTTTCAAAATGCCCGGTTCGGGAATGCTATTTTACGGGACGCGACAATAGTCGGGGCTGACCTTTCAGGCGCGGATCTGAGTCAGGTTCAAGGCCTTGAGCAATCCCAACTCGATTTTGCCTGCGGCAGTAGTGATACGCGCCTCCCCTTTGGCATGTCTGTGCCGTATTGCAGTGATAGTCTAGCGTCTAGCGCTGCGCACGGCGCGAGTGAACATGCCCATCTGGATCCAAAAATGGCGCGAGCGGCAAAAGACTTGGATGACGCCTTAGACACACTTGAAAAGCTTATGGAGGACCCTCCGAGTTCTGAAAAGAAACTGCGGCGGAAACTCCAAGCCATCCACGCCGATATTTCAGCCTCAAGGCGCGCTATTGAGCGTTAAGAACAGCGAGAGTTAACGCCTACTTCTTATCAATAACCGGAACGAGTTTGATATTAAGTTCCTTGAGTTGCGCAGGATCCGCTTCTGCAGGCGCATTCATCATCAAATCTTGGGCTTGGCCGTTCATCGGGAATAGGATCACTTCGCGGATATTTTGCGCACCCGCAAGCAACATGACAATCCGGTCAATACCCGGCGCTATACCCCCATGCGGCGGGGCGCCGTATTTAAACGCATTAATCATGCCCGCAAATTTATCATCGACCACGTCTGGCCCGTAACCGGCACCCTCAAAAGCCTTATACATAATATCAGGTTTATGGTTACGAATAGCCCCGGATGAAAGCTCGACCCCGTTACAGACAATATCATATTGATAGGCGAGCAATTCGAGTTTCTTCTCATCGGTGTCTGCGGCCTCTAGGGCCGCCATGCCACCTTGCGGCATAGAAAACGGGTTATGCGAAAACTCGACTTTTTTATTGTCCTCATCCCACTCATACATAGGGAAATCGACAATCCAGCAAAATTTAAATATGCCGTCTTCTATCAAGCCGAGCTGCGCTGCAACCTCATTACGCGCCGCGCCCGCCAGCTTATAAGCATCGCTTTCTTTACCAGCGGAGAAGAAAATACCGTCGCCAGCCCCCAAGCCCATCTTATCAAGCAAGGCTTTAAGATGTGCGGGCTCAAAATTCTTGAGCACAGGGTCCTGTGATTTTACAGTACCGTCATCCCCCGCACTCAAGCGGGCATAGCCAAGACCGGGGGCCTGCATATCTTTCTTGGCCCATTTGTCGAAATTATCAAAGAATTTGCGGGATTGCGTTTCCGCAGCTTTAGGCGCGGGTATAGCAATTACCTTACCCCCCCCGCCCGTAATCTTGGCAAAAATTCCAAAACCCGTCTTCGCTTCATCCGTAAAAAATTCAGACACATCGCTAAGCTCAAAAGGAATACGCAAATCGGGTTTATCCGAGCCGTATTTTTCCATACTTTCCTTATACGGAATACGCGGGAAAGGCGTCTCGACGGTGCGGCCCTCGGCAAATTCCTCAAACACACCAGCCATGACAGGCTCTATAGCTTGGAACACATCTTCTTGGGTGACAAAACTCATCTCGACATCGAGTTGGTAGAACTCGCCCGGAGACCTGTCCGCGCGCCCGTCTTCATCCCGAAAACACGGCGCAATCTGGAAGTAACGGTCAAATCCAGCTACCATGATTAGCTGTTTAAATTGTTGCGGGGCTTGCGGCAGGGCGTAAAATTTACCCGGATTTACCCGCGAAGGCACGAGAAAATCCCGCGCGCCCTCAGGCGAACTCGCTGTTAAGATAGGGGTTTGAAATTCGGTGAAGCCTTGCTCAATCATGCGGCTGCGTATTGAATTTATCACTTGACCGCGCAGAAGAATATTTTTGTGTAAACGCTCGCGGCGAAGATCAAGATAACGGTGGCGCAATCTGATATCCTCAGGATAATCTTGTTCCCCAAAAACGGGTAAGGGCAAAGGATCGGCCGGACTTTCTATTACCATCTCATCGGCGCGCAACTCAACCTCGCCCGTCGCAATTTCTGCATTAATGGCTTCCGCGTCGCGGGCCAACAATTCGCCTGTTACTGTAATTACAGATTCCGATGTGCACCGTTTCGCAGCCTCGTAAAATTCTGCATTAGGATAAACAACGATTTGGCTAATGCCGTAGTGATCACGCAAATCTATAAACAGCGCATTGGCATGTTCGCGCTTGCGGTGTATCCACCCTGACAAGCGAACCGTTTGTCCGACATTAGATTTGCGTAATTGGCCACAATTATGACTGCGGTATGCGTGCATGCGTAACTCCGTCATTTTCCGCAACCGGATAAACGGTCCGGCGCGGGATTGAACACGTATATGTATGTGTGAGGCGGGATTAACGGATGGAGCGCCTAAGTCAAGATGTAAATATCCAAGCCCGAATTACAGAATATAAACCCCTCTCCCCGATTAAGCGCAACTTCTATATGACAGAGCTGACTAGGCCTGCTAAGGGCAGGATATGAATGTCATAACAACGCAAGCTGAACTCGAAAAATTTTGCCAGAAAGTGCTAAAAAGTCCCTTTTTATGCGTCGATACGGAATTCATGCGAGAAACGACTTTCTACTCCAATTTGTGCCTTGTCCAAATAGCCAGCGAAAAAGACGAAGCGATTATCGACCCCTTGGCCGAGGGCATTGATCTGGGCCCGCTCATCGCGCTCCTACTCAATCCCAAAATCACAAAAGTCATGCATGCCGCCCGTCAGGATATGGAGATTTTCTACCATATCTGTAAAGACGTTCCCCGTCCTTTATTTGATACACAGATCGCGGCAATGGCGCTCGGATTTGGGGACTCAGTTGGCTATAACGCACTGGTCAAAGGACGGCTGGGATTAAACCTCGATAAAGGAGCGCGTTTTACCGATTGGTCTCGTCGTCCTTTATCCAATAAACAATTGCATTATGCTCTGGGCGACGTAACCCATTTACGCGATCTCTATCCGGGTGTTGTTAAAGAGCTTAAAGACCAAAACCGGCTAAGCTGGGTTGAGGAAGAAATGAAACCTCAGCTCGATCCTGAACTTTACACATTCAATCCGGAAACAGCGTGGCAGCGCTTAAAAATCCGCAGCCCCAAACGTGACTATCTCACATGCTTGAAAGCTGCCGCAGCTTGGCGCGAAGAAGAGGCCAAAACCCGCAATATTCCCCGACGACGCGTTTTATCCGATGACGGGCTTTACGCCATAGCCCAAAATAAACCTCGCACTATAGAAGCCCTTGGTCGCTTGCGCGGCATACCGAGAGGTTTTGAAAAATCCCGCCGGGTCAAAACCCTGATCGAAAAATTAGACTATGCACTGGAAAATGCCGAAACCTATGCCCCGCCCTCTCCCAAAAAACGTCACATGCCGCCAAATCTGGGCCCCACGATCGATATGCTTAAAACGCTTTTGCGTTTAAAATGTGAGTATCAGAACATCGCCCCGCGCCTCGTCGCAAATAGCGCGGATATTGAAAGTCTGGCAGCCTTTGGCCCAAAAGCGGATGTGGCCTGCCTTAAAGGCTGGCGACGCGAGATTTTCGGGACCGAGGCACTGGCCATGTGCGAGGGTAAAATCGCCCTGCGGCTCTCAGGTCGCGAGGTCGTTGCCGAATATATAGACTAGGGTTAGCCCCATGCGGGATTTCACTTACGCTCCGGATAAAACCGCGCTCGACTATTTACATGTCGATGACGCGTTTTTAATCGTCAACAAACCGGCTGGTTTGTTATCTGTGCCCGGGAAAACCGAGCCTGACTGTTTGGAGGCGCGTATTCAGTCCGATTTTCCCGGTGTGCTCACCGTCCATAGGCTGGATATGGCCACATCCGGGCTTATGGTCTTTGCCAGACATAAAGACGCCCAGCGCCATCTGGGATTACAATTTGAAAAACGCTATGTTGAGAAAAGCTATATAGCCGATGTCTGGGGACAGATAGAGGATGAGGACGGAGACATAAATTTACCCTTAAGGTGCGACTGGCCAAATCGCCCAAAGCAAATCGTATGTCACGAACATGGCAAACCGGCGCAAACCCGCTGGCAAGTCCTCAAGCGTTATAAACAGCATTGCCGGGTCAGACTATTCCCTAAAACAGGGCGATCCCATCAATTACGCGTCCATATGCTAAGCCTTCATCACCCTATTATAGGCGACAGGCTTTACGCGCATAAGGCGGCTTTCGAGGCCGGTCACCGCTTACATTTGCATGCCGAAAGTTTAGAATTACGCCACCCTAATGACGGTGCCCGCTGCACCTTTTCCTGCGAACCGCCCTTTTAGAAAAGCCGTCATGCCCGACGAGTTTTTGCTACGGGATTGATTTGAGCTGGCGTGCGATAAATGTCTTTGTCAGGTCGGCCTTTTGGGCTTGCGCCCGCTTGTCCAGTTCTTCGACAATCAATCTTAGCGCACTGACAGATCGGTCACAATGGCGGATCATATGTGTTACACATTCGCGCGAAATTTGCCGCCCCCGGTCTTCAAAAAGCTTACGAATAATAGGTTCAAGTAAAGCGTCTTCATGCGCCCCTAATGTCAGGACATGTACATTACGCAAGCGAGAGTGCAGGTCGGGCAAATCGACTTTCCAGTCTTTAGGAGCCTGCCGCGCGGCCAATAACAGGCTATCAATATCGCCGTTAAGAGCCATATTCATCAAGGCAAATAAAACCGGCTCTGTACAATGCGAGGCCGCATCCAGAAAAACAGTTCGGCCTAACCAGTCCCGTTTCACATCAGGGAAATCTGTCCCGTCAATAACCACCGCCCCCGATAGCGCCGCCCAAGCCCGACCAAGATGTGTTTTTCCGTGTCCGTTATGGCCCTGCAAGGCCATAATCGGGGCTGGCCAGTGCGGCCATTTTTTTATAGCCGCAAAGGCTATTTGATTGGACGGCCCGACCTCAAACCTTTCAAGGCTGAAATCAGGTTGCGGGGCAAGATCTAATGATATTTGTCCATTTTGGCCCGACACATTTCACCCTAAAAACGGCCCGCTCTTGCCAGTACGAGCCCCAGTTTTGGATCTGTTCTGACATCCACGCCCTTAAAGGAAAGCTCATTGCGCAGACGATTAATATCCCCGCCATAAGTCAATGTCATCAACGCCCCGTCCTTGGACAAGACATCCAGTCTCGCATCCTGAATTTGGGCTGACCCATTAATCGCGGTTTGCAGGTTTTGCCACTCGGAATGCGACCCATATAAAATAGTCGCCGGCGTTGTCACAGCGTTCTGGGCTACCGTAACAGCCGAACGTTTCCAGTCATTCTCAAGAGCACTGACAATAGAGGCTGCCAATAGCTTGTGATTTTGATTTGTAAGGCTCTGGGCTGAGAGCTCGGGAATGCCGAGTGCCGGGTCGATATTAAGCGCAGTGGCTTGATTGAGCGAAGGGTCGATGCCGACTTGCCCCAAATCCCGGGTTAAGCCCGTATCAAGAGCAATATCCGTCACCGTCGCACTTACACCCTGCTCATCCGTTTGCGCTATAAGAATTTGATTAACCCCAAAGCTCTGCCCCAGACGCGCCAGAGCACCACGGTCTCGCGAGAGAATTTGATTTGCCGTAATAGCGCTGGCTTGACCTTGAGCAGGCGTTAGACTTCTAACAGGCGTAAGCGCATGTGAAAATTCGGAACCCTGCCAGGCAAAAAGCCAGGGATTGTCCGACCATAAAGGAGCGCCTGACATAACGGGCATGACAAGACGTTCACGCGCCTGGGTCGATATCATCTCAACATTACGACTCCGCAGAAAGCTCTGCATGGCGCTTGGATTAAAGGCGACAGTGATATCACCGAGATATCGATTGCCAGACCGTTTTTCATTTGAAATTTCAAGTGCCCGTATTAATTTCGCTACAGTTGGTGGATCGAGCGGCACTGCCGACCCGTCCAAGGTCAAACGCTCAATCATGGTTTGAGCGGCCCGTAACTGTCCGTCCGATATGGCAATCGTCTGGGCCTCAATCGCCGTTTGCCCCGTTGCATCTACCGGAACATTTGCAACGGTAAACGGATCTGCGGCCAGACTGGCCATTACACTTGCGCCCCATAAGGCGAAACTTACCAAAACACTATAGAATGAACGCAAAATCACAATATGACCTCATTTGCCTATTTACCCGTGTGAATATACGGGTTCGGGGCAATTGAAAAGCGTCTATAACCGTTCAAACACACAGATGTTGGCAATTGCGCTTGCATCACGCTTGAAATTAAGCTTGTAAGCCTCAAAATAGCCACTCTGAGCGATTCCATTTTAAAAAGGCGGTCATGACCGACAAATCTTCATCTTCTGCATCAGCAAAACGTAACGGCCTGACCTATGCGGATGCAGGTGTGAATATAGACGCAGGTGACGCCTTAATAGATAATATCAAACCCCTTGCTAAATCTACACGCCGCGCGGGCGCAGACGTAGCCCTTGGCGGTTTTGGCGGCGCCTTTGATCTTAAAGCGGCAGGTTATGAGGACCCTATCTTGGTTTCGGGCACGGACGGCGTGGGTACGAAATTACGGATCGCCATTAATACGGGCGTGGTCAACACAATCGGTATTGATCTGGTAGCCATGTGCGCCAATGACGTTTTAGCCCAAGGCGCAGAACCCTTATTCTTTCTCGATTATTACGCAACGGGAAAGCTCGACACCGCGGTAGCCACGCAGGTTATCTCGGGCATAGCGCAAGGATGTCAGGAAGCGGGATGTGCCCTGATCGGTGGCGAGACGGCTGAAATGCCTGGCATGTATGAAGGCGAGGATTTCGATCTTGCCGGCTTCGTCGTCGGGGCGGTTGAACGCGGGGCCATGTTACCGCGCCACGCGGACATGCAATCGGGCGATATCTTGATCGGCATTGCCTCTTCTGGGCCGCATTCAAATGGCTATTCCCTCATTCGCAAGATTGTAGACCTCTCAGGCCTGTCTTGGGAGGCCCAAAGCCCGTTTTCAGACAATCAAACTCTGGCGCAGGCCTTACTGACCCCGACACGGCTATATATCGCCTCTGTCCTGCCTTTAATTCGCAAAGGACATATTAAGGGTCTAGCCCATATTACAGGCGGCGGCCTTACCGATAATACGCCGCGCATGTTGCCTAAATCCCTAAGCCCCGAAATTGATATGAACGCTTGGCCCCGGCCAGAAGTCTTTTCATGGTTGCAAAATGTGGGCGGCGTGGAAGAGGCTGAATTGCAGCGCGCCTTTAATTGCGGTATCGGAATGGTCTTGTCTGTCGGGCCAGATAAAGTCAAATCCGTCATGGACGCCTTAGAAGCAAGCGGTGAAACCGCATGGATTATTGGCGCACTTAAAGACGCCTAATGCCCCAAGCCAACGGACACAGCCTCCATAAAGACGGTAAGGTCAATACGGCCATCCTTATTTCGGGGCGCGGGAGTAATATGGAAGCCTTGATTAAAGCTTCAAAGGCCCCTGATTATCCCGCCCGCATCTCACTGGTTATATCCAACCGGTTGGATGCAGCGGGCCTAGAACGGGCCCGATCACATGGCGTAAAGGCGGTCTGTATTGACCATAGTACATTCGATACGCGCGAATCCTTTGAAACGGCGCTGCATCAGGCTTTAATCTACACACACATCGAACTCATATGTTGCGCAGGATTTATGCGGATATTATCGCCTTATTTGGTTCGGCGCTGGGAGAAACGTATGCTCAATATCCATCCCTCACTTCTACCGAAATATAAAGGCCTTCACACGCACGAAAGAGCCTTGAAAGCCCGCGAGACCTATCACGGGTGCTCAGTGCATTGGGTGAGCGAGGAACTCGACGGCGGCGAGGTGGTTATGCAGGACAAAATTAGAATCAATAAAACCGATAATGCCGAGAGTTTGGCTGCGCGTTTACTGCCTGTAGAACTGGCGCTTTACCCTAAAGCCCTCGCCAAGGTCGCAAATGACATCAAAACCTACGCAAAATAAAACCGGGCAGTGCCCGGCTTTGAGTCAGTAAAGTGGGTTACGCCTAACCTACAATTTCATCCTCATTAAAGAAGAAAGGAATTTCCTCAGCCGCTGTCTCAGGGGCGTCAGAACCGTGAACCGTATTGGCATCAATGCTCTGCGCAAATTCAGCCCGAATAGTCCCCGGCGCAGCCTCTTTCGGGTTTGTTGCCCCCATGACTTCACGGTATTTTGCAATCGCATTTTCGCCTTCAAGGACTTGCACAATTACCGGACCGGATGTCATGAAATTAACAAGGTCATCGTAAAATGGCCGTTCCTTGTGAACAGCGTAAAACCCGCCGGCTTGGTCGGCGGTTAGTTGCAAACGCTTCTGCGCGATAATACGCAGGCCTGCCTCTTCTATCTTGGCATTAACCTTACCGGTAATGTTCCGTTTGGTAGCATCGGGCTTAATAATTGAAAATGTACGCTGAACAGCCATTGTAAACTCCTATGATGGCAAAAATCAAATCTTGGCCGCCCTATAACGGACACTTGACGACTTGTGAAGCCATGATAAGCACCCGCATGCTTCATATCAACAATCTTACATATCGCTTAGAGGGCCGTCTATTATTCGATCAAGCCACATTGGCTATAAATGAGGGCATGAAAGTCGGACTGGTCGGGCGTAACGGGACAGGAAAATCCACACTGTTTAGATTGATAAAGGGCGACATATCACCGGATGGGGGCGATATAAATCTACGCAAAAAAATGCGTTTGGGGGCCGTCGATCAAGAAGTGCCTTCCGGCCCGCAAAGCTTACTGGAAACCGTATTGCTGGCTGATGAAGAACGCACAGCCCTGCTGAGTGAAGCCGAGACAGCGACCGATCCTGAACGTATCGGCATGATACATGCCCGGCTGAGCGATATTGATGCCTATTCCGCCGAGGCCCGGGCCGGAACAATTTTATCAGGACTGGGGTTTTCAGGACCTGATCAGCGCCGCCCCTGTTCAGATTTTTCAGGAGGCTGGCGCATGCGTGTCGCCCTTGCCGCCATGCTCTTTGCTAAACCCGACATGCTCATATTGGATGAACCGACGAACTATCTTGATGTCGAGGGCGCCGTCTGGCTTGAGGCCCATATCCGGACATATAGCGGAACGGCCTTTATCATTTCGCATGACCGGGACTTTCTCAATAATGCGGTGACCCATATTGCCCATTTACGGCAAGGTAAATTATTCGCTTATGCTGGCGGTTACGATAATTTCGAAAAACGTCTGGCCGAACAGAACCGACTCAATATGGCGATGAACGCCAAGCAAGAAGATGAACGCCGCAGGCTCGAAGCCTTTGTATCGCGCTTTAAGGCCAAAGCAACAAAGGCCAAACAGGCCCAAAGCCGGGTTAAACGGCTTGAGAAAATGAAACCAGTCGCCACAATTATCAATGATCCCATCCCGCCCATTGAACTCCCGGGCCCGGAACGTCCCCTTAATCCCCCTATTGTGCGTTTTGATGACGTAACCTTGGGATATGAAGCGGGCGTGCCGGTTTTAAGCGGGCTCGATC
Source organism: uncultured Caulobacterales bacterium (assembly GCA_964534845.1). Classification (GTDB taxonomy): domain Bacteria; phylum Pseudomonadota; class Alphaproteobacteria; order Caulobacterales; family Maricaulaceae; genus CALCKU01. Next base: position 10,493 of record CAZHPV010000032.1, on the reverse strand, counting down.
AACGCATCGACCCAGAGGACCGTATCGGCCTGTTAGGAAAAAACGGCGAAGGCAAATCGACCTTTGCGAAGGCGATTATGGGAGAGCTAAAACCCACAAATGATGGCTTTATAAAACGGCATAAAAAACTGGTCATTGGTTATTTCGCCCAACACCAGATTGATAGTCTAAACCCGACCCATTCTGCCTATGATCATATACGCGAATTAATGCCAGAGGCAACAGAGGCGCAAAGACGCGCGCGGCTGGCCCGCTTTGGTCTGGGGGTAAAAAATGCTGAAACGCAGGCCAGTGATCTCTCTGGCGGCGAAAAAGCGCGGCTCCTCTTCTCGCTCATAAGCTTTCACGCCCCGCATCTTCTTGTCCTAGACGAACCCGCCAACCATCTTGACATGGATAGTCGGGCGGAGCTTATCAAATCGCTTAACGCCTATGAGGGTGCCATATTGGTGATTTCCCATGACCGTAACCTGCTTGAAAGCGTTGTGGACCGTCTCTGGTTAGTCGATCAAGGGCGCGTAATAACTTATGAAGGTTCACTAGAAGATTACCGCAAGCTACAATTAGAAAAACATAAGCCGGAGAAGAAAACCCAGACACGGCCAGAAAAGAAAAAAGATTTTGCTCGCAAATCCGCTGCGGAGGCCCGTAAACGTATCGCCCCGCTCAAGCAAAAATATGACCGCATAGAGGAACGCATAGAAGCAGCCCATATCAACCTCATCGATATTGATAAGGCCTTAGGCAATGCAGAGCTTTTTACCAATGACCCTGAACGGGCCGTCAATCTGGGCCGCGAACGCAACCGCCTGACCCAACTGATTGAAAATCTTGAAGATGAAGGCCTAAGCGCCTTGGAGGCCTATGAAGCAGCCAAAGTCAAAGAAGGCCTTTAAGGACAGAGGCTCGCCGAGCACATCACCCGCAGCTTACCGCCTCAACATATCCTTCATTGTCAAGCTCGATGGTAATACGCTCTTCAATGGCAGGGCCGGCCTCAACAAGGCTGGCAACAGTGCGAATGCTTGGCGTATATAAAACCTGCCCCGGAATATAGTCCCGGACCTCGATAAAGGGAGGGTCAGGTAAGGTGTCAGGCAAAAACTCGTTTTCAAGCAAACCGACTTCAGCCGGTTTTATCACACGGATATGGCCGGGAAGGCCTGTGAAATAAATACCACCTTCATGCTGACCCACCAGTGTCTGATAAAATTGCGCCCGGCACAGATCGACTGGCTGCAAGCGCGGATTAGGAATAGGTCTGAGAAATTCAGGCTGAAAATAGCGCCCCTGTCCCGGCTGAGGTATAAACACATAGGGGGCCTGCTGCTGATTAGGGCCTGTAGAACAAGCCGCTAAAACGGGCAAAGCCGCCAGCATAGTGGTTTTGATAAGAAGGCGAATCATCTGGGGCAGATTAGCAAAGAAAACTAAAAAAGCCTTATTAAAACCCAGTTTTAGTATTTTAACCCTGTAACGCGCCGAAATTACACATTTTACGCTTTGTTTACCCTAATAGTCAGCGCAACTGTTTCAAAACAGAGCAGATTTAGTCCCAGACGCAAAAAGACCCGTTAGAAAAAACGGCTTTGTTTACGAGATATTTGCTTAATTCCTATAGAAACACTCCAGAACACGAGAAAAACTCGGTCGCGAAGGTGGGTGAAATGCCAAACAAGACAAAGCGTCATGTCGATGACGCCTATGAAAATACGCAATCCAGCACGGATAAAACAAGCCATAGACGCCGGTCGGAAGAAAAACGCGTCAGGCATCAGGAGGCCTTTGCGGATAAAGTTCGAGATCCCAAGACAAAACCTGTTAGAGATCGCCGCGAAAAACGCAAAACCCTTGCCGATATTTCGACTCCAAAACGGCAAACCAATGTCAGCGCTATGCGGTTTGTATTGCGGGCTTCTGATATATTATGGGTATCAGCCCTAATCTTCATCGGACTTTGGAATGCCTATATCGGGATAAATAATCGTGGATTTATCGCCCCCGTCGCAGCCGGCATTATCGGCGCAATAAGCTTTATATCCATGTTATTTTCTGTCAAAGCCCACCAATTTCCGGCAGCAGAAAGCTATGGTGCGCATATAATGAAAGTATTCGGCGCATCAGCCGCCGCCCTTGGTATCTGGCTATCCTTTGCTCTGATTATACGTCCGGAAACATTTTTACCGGATGCTCTTGCTAAAGCCGGTCTTATGGCGACAATTGGATTATTGCTGCTCCATACCCTGTATTATCAACAAGCAAAGCGCATGCATAAACGCGGTGCCTTAACCCCGACAATTGTTATGCTGGGGGCCACGGAAAGTGCGCGCAGGCTGATCGAGGAAAATGCAAAAACGCGCGAGTTGAACATTCTGGCTATATTCGATGACAGAATTTCACGCGCTCCGCTTAATATTCACGGTGTTCCGGTCGTTGGAAAAATCAAAGAACTAACAGAATGGGAAAACCTACCCTATGTTGATCGTATTGTGGTCACACTACCGTCTGTCGCCCAAGCGCGCAAAAGAGAATTTCTGCAACAAGTGCGTCTCTTGCCGAACCGGATTGCCTTTCTCGTCGACGCTTTTGAGAATTTGAACCATGTCCAACAAAGACTAACCGAGATAGCAGAAATCGGCATGCGTGAAGTTAATGGCAAATCCAAAAGCGGTAGTGCCATTGTCTTGAAACGCACAATGGATATTCTTGTCAGTGCAACGGCCTTGATAATTGGCGCCCCTGTTCTGGCTCTTGTCGCCCTTCTGATAAAACTTGATAGTCCCGGCCCGGTATTATTTACCCAACCCCGGCACGGCTTTAATAATCGTGTATTCGATGTTTACAAATTCCGGTCCATGCGTGTGGAAACGGAAGATAAAAAAGCCGCCCAACAAGTTACTGCGGGCGATAGCCGTGTTACCAAACTCGGGCGTTTTATTCGTAAAACAAGTATTGATGAACTCCCCCAGCTTATCAATGTTTTGCGCGGAGACATGTCGCTTGTTGGGCCGCGTCCTCATGCTGTTGGTATGCGCACAGGTGATGTGGAAAGCTATAAATTGGTTGAAGAATATGCCCATCGCCACAAGGTCAAGCCCGGCATGACGGGTTGGGCGCAGATTAACGGCTCACGCGGCCCGCTCCATAATGCTGAAGACGTGTCAATACGCGTGAAATATGATGTGGAATATATAGAACGCAGCTCTGTGCTATTCGATATTATAATTATGCTCAAAACCTTGCCTTGCCTGTTAGGGGATTCTGAAAATATTCGATAATGGCCGCAAAATTTGGACATAATTCTACCGGAGAAATCTGGACATGATGGGTAAATCCGTACTCGCTTATCTGCCTGTAAATCTGGCCAACATTTTGGCCAGTTTTGGCACGATTATGATTTTAACGCGCCTGTTAACGGCCGCGGAGTTCGGCATTTATGCATTGGCCGTCATTACAATCCAATTTGTGCATATGGGATCCTTTACATGGATTGAGGCTGCTATAGCCCGCTTTTTACCCCGCGCTGAGCGAGACGGAAATGCCAATTGCTTTTTAAAATCACTCTTTATCACAGCCATGATTCTAGGCGTCATCATGCTGTTCGTAATATTGGTTACATTACACCTCCTACCCCTGACGAACACTATGAAGATAATTCTGGCTTTCGCCTTGGGTTCGACTTGCTTGCAAGTTATCTTTAATATGTGCATTGAGGCCCATAAGGCCAGCTATAGAATAAAACGCTATAGCCTTATTTATACTACCCATACTCTGTTGGTCTTTTCACTCGGGATTTTACTGATAGTCTGCACCCCCTTGCGGGCCGAAGCGCCTTTTATCGGCGTTATATTAGCGAATATTTTCATCCTATGTGTGGAACTTCCTTTCATCTGGAAATATACAAAAGGCGGAACATTTGTTCCCCATAAAGTCAAAAACGCGTTTGCTTACGGAATGCCGATCTGTGTATCTCTCTTATTGTCTTACACTCTAAGCTCGGCCGATATGTATCTCATTTCAGGGTTTTTGGGCGCGGAACCAGCAGGCCAATATAATGCAGGGTATAATCTAGCCAATCGTACAGTCGACATCCTGTTTATCTGGCTCGGCATGGCCATTACACCCATGATTATCACCGCGCAAGAAAATAACGGACAGGAAAAATCCAGACAAATGATGTCAGATTATGCTGGTGCACTGCTATGGATAACCCTGCCTGCTGCGACTGGCATTGCGCTTGTCGCCGAGCCAGCTGGTATCATATTGGGAGAATCTGTTCGGGCTGAAGCTGTCAAAATCATGCCCTGGATTGCCTTTGCAGGGGTCTTGAACGGTATGATTTCCTATTACGCCCACCGCGCTTTCATGCTGTCAGAAAAAACCGGCATGTTTGTCTGGGCGCTTGTCCCTCCTGTTATCCTCAATTTGGCGCTAAATGCCATTTGGATACCAAAATACGGATTACTGGGCGCCGTTTATGCGACACTCATCGCCTATGGCTTAGGCCTCATACTGACATTAGCGATTGGTAGACGCTATTATCCCCTCCCATTGCCATTCAAGACATTGGGTAAAATTTGTTTTGCCTGCTTGCTCATGGCCGGTAGCGTATTAATCGTTCCAATCTCACCTGCCCTGCCCGATATTCTCGAAATTCTTGTCAAAGCTGTGATAGGCGGGACTGTCTATGGGGTATTCAGCCTCGTTCTGAATATTGCAAATTGCCGGACATTAGTTGCGGATATTTTACAAAAATTTTCCAAATCGCAAGACGGCGATATGGATTCTGCACAAAATGCCGAGACGCCTGTTTTGGAGGCTTCTGAATGACCACTTACAACCAGATAAGCAATATAGACAAAACATCTACTAAACCGGTCTTGTCGGTTTTGATCCCCTTTTATAACGACAATCCTGCCGAGCTTTTAGAGGCTTTGATCGCGCAATGTAATGACAGCTTGGTAGAGATATTACTTTACGATGACGGCACCAATGACCCCGCAGTGCTAGGACGGTTGGAAACTATTATCAAATCATCGCGTCCTGACGTCACATTAATAATCGCCGACCAGAACCTCGGACGGTCTGCGGGACGTAATCATTTACAAAATTCAGCCCGCGCGGACTGGGTCTTGTTTTTGGATGCGGATATGCGTCCTGAAGACGAAGAGTTTCTAACCAATTATCTGGCACTCATTCAATCCGATATGGGGGATGTAATTTTTGGCGGATTTACTGTACCAAAGAAAGCGCAAAACCCCGATCAGGAGCTTCACCGCGCCTTATCAGAAGTCTCGGACTGCCTGCCATTATCAGAACGCCAAGCCGCTGGCGCGCAACATGTTGCGACCTCAAATCTATGTGTCAAAAAATCCGTTATGCAAGCTGAGCGTTTTGACCCAGACTTTAAAGGGTGGGGCTGGGAAGACAGCGAATGGGCAGCTCGCGTTAGCCAAAACTACAGGCTCGTGCATGCCGATATACCCGCTCTGCATCTAGGACTTGAAGGCACAGATACATTGCTAAGACGCTTTAAGGACAGCGCAGAGAATTACGTACGCTTTACGGATAAACATCCGGAAATGGCAAAAACCCTCAAGCTTTATAAAATGTCCAAAAAGCTGAAATCCATTCCGGGACAAGCCCTGATGCGGCCCTTATTGCGCACTGTTGTAAAATTTACCTTCGGTCCGATAAAGCTGCGCCTCATAGCTTTAAAGCTCTGGCGCGCAAGCTGGTATGCGGAGGCTCTCTCATGAATTGTTCTCCTATAACGCATATAGAAGCTAAACCCGACTTTAACGCCAATGCCGCGCAATTTGGTGAGAGCGTGCAAAACGAAATTTACGAACCCGCCCGCACATTGGGCGTTAGGATAAATAGACGCTTAACCCCCTATAGGGCTCGGCGCCTCACAAATGTAAAGCTTGAAAGACCCATCGTTAGTTTTTCATTTGATGATTGCCCCAAATCCGCCATTGATAATGCCCTGCCCGCCCTTGAGGCCCAAACTTGGCGCGGTACAGTTTATCTGGCATGCGGTTTGTTTAATATTACTAATCATTTGGGCCTGCATATGTCGGCGCAAGATGCCCAAGCCATTGCCCGTAATGGGCACGAAATCGGCGATCATACATTTTCGCATTTTGACGCGCTTAATCGCTCAAAAGACATATTTCAGGCTGATATAAATCGTAATCAGGAGGCCTTTGATACTATAGGTCTCCCTAAGGCTAAGACCTTTGCTTATCCTTACGGACAAACTTATGGTGCCCTTAAAACAGCTCTTGGCCAAACCTTTACAGGATTAAGAGGCATTGCCCCCCAAACGCATAACAAACGCGTTGATTTAAACCAGATCGGTTCCTATCCTCTTTTTTCAGGATCTGACCAGACACGCTTGATAAAAGCTATCGCTAATCTTGAACATACATCCGGCTGGCTTACAATTTTTACCCATGACGTCAGGGATAATCCCAGTGCATGGGGATGCACGCAAAATGATCTCGACCGTGTCATAAAGGCCGTACAGGCCATAGATGCACAGGTTCTACCTGTCGCGGACGCTATTACCTTGCTGGAGAAAAACAATGTTTGATTGGTCAAATGGGGTCTCCATTATTATACCGACATTCCGACGTCCCGATGGCATCAAATTGGTCTTGGAGAGCATAAAGACGCAGACCGCAAATGGGCGGGCTCTAGAGATTGTCGTTGCTGATAATGACCCTCAAGCCAGTGCTCGGGATTATGTCGAAAGCTTTGCCGCGCAATGCGAGACGCCGGTTAATTATGTTCATATTCCCGAACCGGGAGTATCTAATGCCCGAAACGGTGCCCTTGATAAGGCCCGCGGGCGCTATATCATTTTTATTGATGACGATATGGAAGCAACAGAGGGCTATATCGAAACTTTCTTACGCGTCAGCGAGCACTATGATGCGGCGATTGTCTTTTTACCCGCCGTGGCGGCGATGCCTGACCCTGAAGACCCGCGTAATATTTATATGGCTCCCTTCTTCTCGCGCGTGTTTGAAAACACGCCAGAAGGGTTAGTTGAAGGCCACCTAGGAACAGGCGGGTGTTTGTTAGATCTTGCTAAATGCCAAATGCCCGTTCCCGCTTTTGACCCCGCTTTAAACGAGGTCGGCGGTGAAGATGATCAGCTCTTCATGCATTTGGTTGAACACGGCGCCCGCATTGCATGGTCACCGCACGGCCTAGCCCATGAACATGTTCCTGCCAAACGGGCGACTCCGGAATATTTATGGACCCGGAATTTTGCATTCGGGCAAGGGCCAACCCAAGAAGCCGGAGATAAAGGTCTTGCAGGGAGCTTGGAGATCATAAAATGGATGTGTGTCGGGATTGTGCAAACCCTGATTTATGCGCCTATATACGGGATCACGAAAGTAATGGGGCGTCCTGTCTATATCAAATATCTAGCCAAAACCGCACAAGGGCTTGGTAAAGTTTTCTGGTGGGACGGCTTTACACCGCGTCTCTACGGGGCGGCTACGCTCAAGAAGAAAGCCAGCTAGCGATATTGATATTCTAGCCCGGTTTAGCGACCTTAATGACCACGGAAATAATTATAACTTACCCTGTCGCGCCAATAAGGTCGTTCGAAAGCCCAAAGCTTGGCGGACGTCATGACAAAGATCACCCAGCCTAATTCATTTTGTTGTAAGATCGCACTTTCCGACATGGACAGCATTAAAAACACCAAGGTCGAAATAACGACCCAATAGGTTTCGACTCCGCCGCGCTTTATCCGGTCAAAGGCAAGAAAAAATGTCACAATATAATAGGTGGCAAACATAACCACACCGACAAAACCCACGGAGAGCCAGGTTTCTATCCAACCATTATGGGCTGACGGTACACCCCACTCTAAGAGCAGGCGCGTGTAATAAGACGGCCCTAAAGGGTCTTCCCAATAGACACCATAGCCATGGCCCAAAATCGGTTTGAGTTTTATACTCTGTATCAAGGCATCCCAAATATCCGTTCGGCCCGTCAGAGTGCGTTCTTTACCGATAAGCGCCAGCATTTCATCCGGAATCGTCAACATCAATATAACAAAGCCAAGGGCACCCGCCACGATCAGATAAATTACAGGAATGCGTAATACTGGAAAGCGCCGAAAAATGCGCAAAGCTAGGAAAGTCCCCAGACCGGTCACAGAGATAAGCAAGGCCGTTTTCGAAGTTGAGAGGATAACCAGTGCAAAGCACAAAATACCCATGGGACCCCATATCCAGAAGCGTTTGGGCTGCATGGCAAAGGCACACAACATAATGATAAATCCGCGGCTCATTTGGCCGCCAAGATAGTTTTTTTCACTCCATAGCCCGCGCCATGCCCCTACATGGATTTCATGCATAATACCTTTTTCAGGATTAAAGACAGCCATAAAAACGCTAAAGACAGCCAATATACTAAAGACCAGTGCAAAGCGCTGGATAAGTTCATTCCAACTATACCGAGCCGCGAGAACGAGCCCGAAAAACGTACTCACTAATAAGGCAATGGACCGACGAAAAGCCAAGGATTGATCAAGCGCCCATATCATGCTGAACCCGCACCACAAAACACAGGCTATCAGGATGGGGTTAAAGGCGGATATGCGAATAACTTGGGGGAGTATCCGAAGGCCCAATCCGATAATTATGATATAGATTGGATACCAGAGAATTCGCGAGAGCGGGTTATCATATCCCAGTGTTTCAGCGTCCGGAAACAAGGTGGTGACAAGGCCGCCGCTAAAGTAAAGGATACAAAAGAAAAAGAGAAAGTTCTCTATCCCGCGCAGTAAGGAGAAAAACGCAATATCTCTTTGCGCGACACTCTGAGGCGAATATGGCGTGGAAACCATCTAGAGAACGGCCTTACCCGTCTTCAGAGGCGGGTATAGTCCCGTAGTCTTGTGGCTCTATAGGCGTGGCAGTTGATATAATTCCGTTCAAATAGGGATTATAATCGAGTGCTGCATTGCCCTGATAAGACATAGCTGCTGACGGCGTTCCGCCCATATTGGCATAGTCTTGTTGAGCATAGGGCTGTGCGGCAAAGTCATCTGGTACAAATTCGACCGGACCCGCATTAGGCACATAATCGGTGTAGTGTGCCGCGTCGGTATAGTGTGCAGCAGCCGGCATAGGAACAGGCTCTGGAATGTGTGTTTCAGTTTCAGGCCCTGCCCCAAATACTGCGCCCGCCCCTTCGCCGTATGGCACGGTTTGTTGGCTTCGCCCTTGCGGCGGAACGGGGGCATATAAGCGAGGATCCAGGAAGATTTTTAGAAGTGCAAACATAAATAATGTAAAGCCCCAAACGACAGTACAGACTACAAACATGATCATGCGCATATTGCGGCCTTTACGTGGTAGGCTGGCAATACTGATGACCCTCACATTTTCACTATCCGATTGGGCCTGCTCCTGATTAATCAGCGCCTCCTGTTCTTTAGATGTATAGCCGCGCAGACGCGTATCTAGCGAGCTTTGCTCTCGTAACAACCCATTATATATAGGCGAAATTTCTGTCAGACGGCGGACTTTACTATCCACGGAATCCAGTTGTCTTTGCAGGATAAATTCTTTTTCTCGAAAGGAATCCGCCCGGGCCTGTAAGGTGTTCCGTTCCGTCGTAAGAGCGGTGTAGACTTCATTTGGCCCGACACGGCGGCCACCTGTAGCCCGTCCACCATTAGCTGTCTGGACTTCTCTTAGGCGGTTAATTTCTTCCTGTTTTTGCCTGACAGGGTTACTTGTTGGCAGGTATTTCGCCAAGAGCTGCTTAAGCTCTAACTCCGCTTGCGCCACGCGTTGCGAGGCTCTGTCATCAACAAATAGGTCTATACGCTCAGGTGTTGCGCGCAGCTGCCCTTCGACTGTTGCCAGAGCTGTCTCAGTCTCGCGCATATCAGCCCGCAATGTGTTAAGCTCAGCACGCAATTCTTCTGTACGCTCACGCGCGCCTTCCTGCTCGGATGTAAAGTCTGAGATATTATTTCTTTGTAGAAAATTCTGTATTGACCGTTCATTTTCGCGAAGTTGCTGCTCTGTGGCTTCGCGGCGCTCAGAAATACCATCACTTGAACCTACAACAAAAAGGTCTTTACGGGCATCTTTATAAGCCTCGATAAAAAGATTTATACCGCGCACTGCGATTTCAGGGTCTTCATGTTTAAATACAACATCAACGACTGATGATTTAGGGCGCGGGACAACGACGAGGCTTTTATCCATAAACTTGTAAAGATCGACGAGTGCATTTTTCTTGGCTATTGGATTACCGGCAGCTCCGTTGATTTTCTTATATTGGGCTTTGGCAAAACGAACTTCGCCAAATTCATCACGTAACTCACCCGTAACGCGCTCAATAATATCCGAATTTTTCATCAAACCAATTTCATTGAGCACAATATGATCAGGCGTAAGAGTTAGGCCAGAATTTTGTTGTGTGGTGCTGGTGACGGACTCATATAT
>CAZHPV010000031.1:0-27192 GCA_964534845.1 uncultured Caulobacterales bacterium | reverse complement strand
GTATTATCTCATACGCACATGTGAAGTTGCCATTCAAAGCCGTGCCAGCCAAATCAAATTGGTGGAGCCGACACCAGAACAGTGGCGCGCAGCCCGCGACCAATACAGCACATTCCCGCCCGGCCTTTATGAATGGCCAGCCTTAAAACGTCTTTGCGAACAAGAATACCCGTCATTTAGCACCTAACGTCATGCGAGCTGGCCTGAACTAAATTTTACTCGATTTTTTTGAGGCCTTGCTTAAACCGCTTTGCATTACTGACGTAAACCTCTGCGTTTAACGCCAACATCGCCTCACCTTCTGGCGGAAGTTGTTTCACCACACGCCCCGGCGAACCCATAACGACAGAATTATCCGGAATGACCTTATTTTCGACAATCAAGGCATGGGCCCCTATAATACAGTTCTTACCAATAACCGCGCCGTTTAATATCGTCGCGCCAATACCAATAAGAGAATTATCTCCGACGGTGCAGCCATGCAGCATCACCTGATGACCGATAATTACACCCTCACCTAACGTTAAAGGCTTGCCAGGGTCGGTGTGCAGGACGGAATTATCCTGTACATTAGAGCGCTTGCCGATTTTAATAAGATCATTATCACCGCGCAGAACAGCCCCGAACCACACAGACGCTCCGGCTTCGATTTCTACATTACCAAGCACTGTCGCACTGGGCGCAATATAGACGTCATCGGCAATTTTAGGCTCTACACCATCAAGTGCATATACACTCATTCGTCAAGGTCATCTTGCAGAATTGATATATTCAGATCATATGAAATATCATTCGGATCTTCATCATCGACGTAAAGAAGGCCCAAAATCTCGTCATCTAGATAAACCTCAAGACTATCAGCGACTTTACGCGGCTTTAGCGTAATCGCTTCTGTGCCCAGACGTTTCCGTAAATAATTTCTCACGCTGACGATTTGTTCAGGACGCATAAATATCTCCAAAAAAGGATGTGTTGGTAAGGGACATTGAATCAGCACTAAGCCTAATCCAATGTCTGATCCATTTGATCGGCGGGATTATCACAGCACGGACCGCCAACTGGCTTGGCAGGAACCCCAGCGACTGTGCATTTTTGCGGCACAGCGTTAAGGACAACCGAACCCGCAGCTATTTTAGACATGTCTCCGATTTTGATATTACCCAGTACATTCGCACCGGCCCCTATCAAAACATTATTGCCGACTTTAGGATGACGGTCTTCGTCAGCTTTCCCGGTGCCGCCCAATGTGACGCCTTGCATAATAGAGCAGCCATTTCCAAGAACCGCTGTTTCGCCCATAACAAACCCTGTCGCGTGATCAAGGAAAATTCCATAGCCAATTCGCGATGCGGGATTAATATCCACTCCAAATCGCTCGGAACTCCGGTTTTGTAAATGGAAGGCTAACAGATCCCGGCCCGAATTCATCAACGCATGCGCACAACGATGGGTTTGAATGGCCATAAAACCTTTAAAATATAAAAAGCACTGCATATAAGTCCTGCAGGCTGGGTCACGCTCTTTTGTTGCCAGCAGGTCCTTAGCGGCATATTCTACTATGCGACTATCACTGTCTATGGCGTCTGAGAGCACACGGCGCAGTTTCAATGCCGTCAATTCCGCAGTCGCAAGTTTTTCAGATAAGTGATTTATCAGAGCGCTGCCCAATGAGTCTTGCTCTAATATAGTGCCGTGAAGCAATGAGGATAAAGCCGGCTCTTTAACAGCCGCCGCCGCCGCCTCTTGTTTCATCAAATCCCAGACACTTTGATCTGGCGAATTATTTGAGGCTAAATTAATTTTTCCCATTTCGGTCCTCCTGATCATCCATCATGCTCAAACTTTGAGCTTTCATATATTACAGATAGGCAGTTAATACAGCTTTGCAATTAAAATCATGCCTTTCGGGACATTATCCCCGCCCCCGATAAGGGGGTACGCCCTGATCCGGTATCCAGAGATTTTTCGGCGCAGTGCCATATTGATAAAAAACGTCAATCGGAATACCGCCTCGCGGATACCAATACCCGCCTATACGTAACCATTTCGGCGCAATTTCCTTAATGAGGCGTTGTCCAATTCCCGTTGTGCAAGCTTCGTGAAAATCCCCGTGATTACGAAAACTCCCTAAAAACAATTTATAGGACTTACTCTCGACAATCCATTTATCCGGGCAGTAATCCAATACGAGATGCGCAAAATCCGGTTGACCTGTCACGGGACAAATCGACGTAAATTCTGGTGCGACCAGTCGGATCATATAAGGCTCACCGCACGGATTTTTAACCCGCTCTAAAACCGCCTCTTGAGGCGATTTGGGCAACGGGTTTTGAGTGCCTAATTGGTCAAGCTTTTCATATCGGTTTTCGCTCATGCGGGGCGATTACCGCCATTTTAACGTCTCTGCAAGTCGAAATGGCTTTTGCAAGGCACAAGCCATAGCCGTGTAATCACCGCATAGAGGCGCGCTTGCTGAAATCAAAATTCAGATTCCTCAGAAAACGCCCGCCCGGTATTTCAACGAATTTCCAGGTCATATGCGAGAAAGCAACGACCGCCAGCAGATAAGGAATAAGCAGCAAATCCCCGCTAAGACCGCCGGTAAATTCATCTGGACTTTTCACCATACCCGGAAATATCCGTTCAAAAATAATTGCAAATATAATCGCGAAAATAACATGAGTCATATAGACGGAGTACGAAATTTTAGCGAGATAGCCGAAGATTTTTTGCGACATAAACGTCGAAATATAACCGCCATCAAATGCAAATACACAGATAAACAAAAACAAGAACGGCCCGGCGAAGAACTGCTTTGAACCTGTGCAATAGGTCACAAACCAATAGCATGCAATCAAGGTCAAGGTTTCCAAAACAGTGAAGCCCAACTTGAACGCCTTGTTGTTTTTCAGTGTCACCATATCCTTACGGGCCGAAATCTGTTTAAAGACATAGGCTGCTATCCCGCCAATAAAAAACCCGGCAAGACACCGCAAAAACCCTAGATCATAGGTAATATCCATATTGGGCTTAAGAGCCGAAAGAAGGGAAAAAATCGCCGCTATGCCAAGCGCGAGCAAACCATAATGCCAGACCTTGGAGGGTCTTGCCCACAACATTAAGGCCGCAAAGAAAATATAGGTGAAAAACTCAACACTTATTGTCCAACTTGGATAATTAAAGGTCAGACTGTCTTGCAAACCTATGGAATGTGTCAGTGTGAGATGATGTAAAACACTCATCCATCCCTCACTTGCCCCCTTATGAAAGGGCAAGGTTTCTCCTGCTTCATGCACCGCCAGACCAAATTCATGCGCTAAAAGCCGAGCACAGGAAAACCCTATGAAAACAAACAACATAAAGAGATGTAGCGGATATAAGCGCGCCACGCGTTTTTTTAGAAAACTTGCGACGTCCGAAGGCTCGTTTAAGCTGTTCTGATAAAGATAGAACATCAAAAACCCTGAAAGAGCAAAAAATAAGTCAATAATTACAAAGGCTTCATTGATGAATGAGCCGTAATTGGAATAAGAGAACCATGTCGTATGATGAATGGCGACAAATAGCGCAAAGAGACCTCGAAAGCCGTCTAATGCTTGAAAATAAGGCTTTGGAGACGATGTGACCTGTGTTGAACGTGATGACATAAGGAACCATTTGCGTGACTATCACAACAGACTATCCTATATTGGCAAATATATACTTAATGATGATTTCTTGTTTTATTTACCTCAGGACAGACTATGCCAAATTCCAAGCCGCTCTCCCAAAACAAAATGTTCGGAGGCGTTCAAGCGACATATGAACACCGGTCAGACGCCTGCCAATGTAATATGAAAGTTGCCGTTTTTACGCCTGAGGGGGCAAATGATGCGCCTGTTCTCATTTGGCTATCCGGCCTGACGTGCACGACGGAAAACTTTACGACCAAGGCCGGAGCGCAACGCATTGCTGCCGAACTTGGACTTGTCCTCGTTATGCCCGACACCTCGCCGCGCGGAGACAATGTTCCGGATACGGAAGACAAGTATGATTTTGGTAAGGGCGCAGGATTTTATCTGAATGCAACGCAAAGTCCGTGGGATAAAAATTATAATATGGGGCGTTATATTCGAGAGGAATTAACAGACTGGATTGGACAAAACCTGCCAGTGGATATGAACCGGATGGGCATATTTGGTCATTCTATGGGTGGGCACGGGGCGCTGATTTTGCACCTTAAATCACCGGAAACCTTCAAAACCTGCTCCGCTTTTTCTCCCATTGTTGCCCCCAGCCAAGTTCCTTGGGGTCAAAAAGCTTTTGAAGGATATATTGGAAACAATCCCAGCGACTGGGCGTCATATGACGCAACAAGTCTTGTCAGCAAACAGGCTTCCAAGGCCCATATTCTCATAGATCAAGGCACAGATGATCAATTTTTAGAAGAACATTTGCGTACACATATTTTTAAGGAGGCTGCAAAAGCGGCCGGGCAAAAGGCCACTATACGTATGCAAGAGGGTTATGATCATAGCTATTATTTCATTGCGAGCTTTATTGAGGATCACCTGCGACACCACGCCGAGCGCTTATAGGAGAAAACCCGGACCTTAGCAGCTCTCAATTCCAGTTGATCCGTCCCCAACCCATTTTTCCATGGCATAATTATGGATAGACACGCCTCCAACTTCAAAATCCCGCCTGTGCAACTCAGAAAAACCTTTTGCCAGAAAAAAACGCCGCGCGTGCTCGCTAGCTTCTGTATATAAACGCGTCATTCCGTGCCGAATTGCATAGGCTTCAAGATGATTATACATTATTGTGGCAAGCCCCTGACCGGCCTTTTCAGGGCGAATATATAAATAATCAATATGGCCGCACGCCTCCAGATCAATTAACCCGCACACACCCTCTGACGAGGTCTCGGCGATAAATGTCTTACGGCCATCAAGGGTCTGATTTTTGATTCGGGTGACATCTGGCAAGACGGCCATCCAAGCTTGAACCTGGGCGGAACTGTAATACTCGCCCGCAAGCCCTTTAACGGAGGCCTGTAATATATCGGCCAAAGCGCCCACGTCTGTAGCTCGGCTGGCTCTGACATGCACGTCGTTTTTCCTTGTCATATGCCCAGCAGGCTCTGCGGCCGTTTAATGGCCTTTAATATAACGCGAGGCCCAAGCCGCCAAGACTTTTGCAACATAGACGGCATCTTCCGCGTTTTTCAGCAGCAAATGATCCGCGCCGTTCAAACTTACAAAGCTCTTTGGGTGCCGCGCTTCGGAATAAATATGGCTCGCATTCTGAATGCCCACAACGCTATCCTGCGGGGAATGAAAGACCATAAGCGCACGGTTTAGCCCCGATATAGCACGGCTCATATTCTGGTTTGCAACATCTTCCAAAAATTGCTCTTTAATAACAAAGGGCCGACCCGCAAGCAGCACTTGTGCCTGACCCTCTTCTTCAATTTCCTCAAGCTTGTTGCCAAATTGATGAATAATATGTTGGGTATCACAGGGCGACCCTATCGTTGCAATCGCTTTACATTCGGGAATATCTTGCGCGGCCATAAGCGAGGCCGTTCCGCCAAAGCTATGCCCAATTAAAACACACGGTGCTCTATGATGCGTTCTTAAATATTCTGCCGCCGCCAAAATATCTTTTACATTAGAGGAGAAATTCGTGTCCGAGAAATCCCCCCCAGAATTGCCTAGCCCCGTAAAGTCAAAGCGCATCATGCCGTAACCTTCATCCGATAATGTCTTGGAGATTGTTCGGACAGGCTTTAAATCCTTACCTATAGAAAACCCGTGGGCAAATAAAACCCATGAGGAGGTCTCACTTTCGGGCCAATCGAGCTTGGCAGATAAATCGTCACCAAAAGCCCCTTTAAACGTAACCGTCTCTGTTTGCATTATTAATTCCTTCGCTGACTTAAATGGGCGCGCGCTCGCCTGCAATAAACCTGATAACATCCGTATAATCTATGAGCAATGAAAGCGTATTCACAATTATTACGGCGTAAAGCCAGCGTGTCGCCCATAAATGGCTCATAAAACTCTCTCTTTTGCGCCACAAATAGATAATAAGTGGCGTCCAAAAGACAATATGCGATAGGCCTAAAATACGACTATAGCCAAATTGTTTAAACAGTAAGGTCATGAAAATAATATTCCCGATCATCGCCGCAACAACCCACCGTGCGCGGATATCATGCCGTGCAAAAATAACAGCACCGAAATTAAACAATCCGAGCATATTCATCCAGAGATACCAGTGAACGGGTGCATTTTGAATATGTGCGAATAGTTCTAGCATTTTTGTTTCTTTCGTTCATTACCTGTTATGGCTTGACCTGTTATGATCTATATTGAGTTAGGTTTATATTTTCTGCAAGGTGCTATATGGATAGAATGAGAAAATATTTTTACATAATAGCTTTCTCCATTAGCGCACTTCTGTGCGCCTGTCAGACGACTCAAAGCCCGAAGGATAATGCAATAAGCGCGACCAAAAAGGTTCTAACCACCTCCGGTAAAGTTCTGAATTCCTCTGGTAAAGTTCTCAGCTCCTCCGGTAAGGCCATTAAACAAACCGGTGCAAAAACCGGCGAAATATTAAAAGCTGCCGGAGAAAAATCGGTTGATATTGCCAAGACTGTCTCCCAATCACAGGCCGTAAAAAGAATAACCTTATCGCCTGCGGCCAATGACGTGGAAGAAACGAATAAAAAGCATAGTCTCGGCGAAGCCGCCCTCTCGCCTTTAAATGACACCAATATCAGGCGCCCTGCCATCCCCGAAAGATTACTGGCTCTAGACAGCCCCTATGACCCGATAGCGGATAGTAGCTGTGCAGGCTTAAACAATGAAATACAGGCTCTAAGTGCTATAGTCGGACGTGACCTCAACACAGAAGAGCCCGATAAATCAACTATTCAAAAGGGAGGCCGCGCCTTGAGAAATACTTCGGTAAAGCTCGCAGAGGCGGCCGCTACAAGCTTTATCCCTTTTCGTTCGATAGTACGTTTTGCTTCAGGCGCAACGAAATATGAAAAAAAAGTACGCCGCGAATACCGAAAAGGTGTTGCCCGCAGAGCTTACCTGCGTGGCATATTTGATAGCCAGAATTGCTCGGAACCAGAATAGGGACATCAAAGTGAACTCTATTCGGTATATATCTAAAATGCCCCGCGAAAGGCTTTTATAAAGCGGTCCAATTCCGCGTCTGGCAAATGATTAATTCCCGCAGCGGCACTCCGGCCACCCCCAGTTTCAAACTGCATAGCCAGTATATCGGCTCCGCTCCGCTTTGCTAAGGGAGCACGGATACTGACCAGGAATCCGCCCGATTGGCGCGTTAATATAGCATGGGCTCGGTCCGGATTATCCTGAGCAAGTTGATTACCAAATACACCTGAAATACGGCGTGAACTTGCGTTATTCTCGAGCGCTAAAATGAGGCCTCCATCTGCCTCGTCCATAATTTGAGCAGCTTTAGCTGCCGATAAATCACTTTCGAAACCTGCCTCAAGCTTTTGAAATACGGCTGTATTTTCTTGCAAAAACTCCATAGGCGTGTCGAAATCGGCAAGTTCGAGATATAAGTCCTTTGGGTGATAGAGAAGATCGGTGACGTCTGCCCCGTAACCATTATAATTCACCAACATCCCCAAGCGTTGTAAGCGCCCCAGCGGCAGATCATACCCCTTGGCTTTTTCGCGGGCAAGCCTCGGAAAATTATCTCCAAAGGCCGCACAAACCGCCCAAGCGCGATACGCGCCTTCTAGGACGGTATCAACGAGTATAGCCGTACACATTTCAGGCGAAGTATCAATAATGGCTGCTAGGTTTTCATGGTCAGGCATGTCGCCGGCATTGTGATGGTCAACGTAAAATACATTCGCACCTGCCGCCAAAATGCGGGTCAGATCTTTCTGGTTAGAGCGCATGGAAATATCCAATACGGTCAGATTATCCCCGCGGCCTGCTCGGACTTTTGCGAGTAAATTGATATCGCGTTTCCGACCTGTAACCAGTTGAGCCTTACGGGGTTCCGCGCGGCGTAATTGCACGAGCGAAATTATACCATCAGCATCGCCGTTAAAAATATCATAATCTGCCATGAGTGCCCTTATTCCCCAAAGCCAGTTAAAAATCCATTCTTCTCAAGATATTTTACGACCTGTTCTGCTGCCTGCTCCGCTGACATGGAAATGGTTTTGATATGAATTTCAGGGTTCTCCGGAATTTGATATTCACTATCTATACCCGTGAAGTTTTGAATCTCACCCCGTCTGGCTTTCGCATAAAGCCCTTTCACATCCCGTTCTTCAGCAACGTCTAACGGTGTATCCACAAAGATTTCGACAAATTCCTTTTCTTCCAATAAGTCGCGCGCCATTTGGCGTTCCGCCCTATACGGCGAAATGAAAGAGGCCATTGTTATCAAACCGGCATCGACCATGAGATGCGCAACTTCACCAATGCGTCTGATATTTTCAACGCGGTCCGCTTTGGTAAAACCAAGATCACGATTGAGGCCGTGACGCACATTATCTCCGTCCAGCGTATAAGTGTGACGCCCCATATCCAGTAATTTTTTCTCGACCAAATTGGCGATGGTTGATTTCCCGGACCCGGACAGTCCCGTAAACCATAGCAATACCGGTTTTTGGTTCTTTTGTTCAGAACGGACAGCTTTATTGACATCCAGATCCTGCCACACGACATTTGAGGCCCTCCGCAAGGCAAAATCAAGCATTCCGACCGCTACGGTCTCGTGACTTTGCCTATCAATCAAAATAAAGCTGCCAGTATGGCGATTATCTACATAGCTATCAAAGGCAATGGGCGCCCCCAATGACAAGGTTCCCACACCGATTTCGTTAAGTTCGAGGGTCTTCGCCGCAACTTCTGAAAAGTCATTCACATCTACACGGTGTTTGAGGTTGGAAACACTGACGGGCACTGTCTTATTATTGGTTTTCAACCAATATTGACGCCCCGGATACAAGGCCTTCTCGCTCATCCATAAAATATGGGCCTGAAATTGGTCTGCCTGCTCGGCCGGAGTATCTTTTTTACAAATAATATCCCCGCGAGAAATATCAATCTCACTGGTTAAAGTCAGCGTGACCGCCATATCCTCACGTGCAATGTCTAAGGAGCCATCATAGGTGACGATTTCTTTTACACTCGACCTTTTACCAGACGGGATAACAATAATTTCATCGCCGACACTAATTGTCCCGGATGCTATTGTGCCTGAAAAGCCTCTGAAATCCAGATTAGGCCTGTTGACCCATTGCACGGGCAATCGAAAAGGCGCGTCCAGTGAGCCTTTTTCTACGTCTACATTTTCAAGATATTCCAATAGGGGTGCCCCCTTAAACCAAGGGGCATTTTCTGAGCGCGCTGTGACGTTATCGCCGTTAAGTGCCGACATGGGAATACAGTGAATATCCGCAAAGCCGAGGTCCTTGGCAAAGTCGCGAAAGTCCACTTCAATCGCATTAAATATCCCTTGATCAAAACCGTTCAAATCCATTTTATTTATTGCAACGACGACATGTTTTACCCCTAAAAGCGAAACAATATAAGCGTGCCGGCGAGTTTGCTCCTGCACGCCGTAGCGAGCATCAATAAGTAAAACAGCAACATCGGCTGTCGAAGCCCCTGTGGCCATATTGCGCGTATATTGCACATGGCCCGGTGTGTCAGCGACGATGAATTTACGCTTATCAGTGGAAAAAAACCGGTAAGCCACGTCAATGGTAATGCCTTGCTCACGCTCAGCCGCTAAGCCGTCAACCAATAAAGCCAGATCAACTTTATCACCTTGCGTTCCAGATTTTTTGCTGTCTTTTTCGATAGTTGCGAGCTGGTCCTCATATATCAACTTGCTATCATATAGTAATCGCCCAATCAGTGTAGACTTACCATCATCAACCGAACCACAGGTAATAAACCGCAAAAAGCTCTTGTTTTCCTGAGCGCTCAGATAGCCTAAAATATCCCGCGCAATTAACTCATCATGATGGGCCATTAGAAATACCCCTCAGCTTTTTTCTGTTCCATAGACGCACCAGCATCTGAATCTATAACACGCCCCTGCCGCTCCGATGT
The DNA here is from genome assembly GCA_964534845.1 of uncultured Caulobacterales bacterium. Lineage (GTDB taxonomy): Bacteria > Pseudomonadota > Alphaproteobacteria > Caulobacterales > Maricaulaceae > CALCKU01. The sequence continues at coordinate 17,080 of CAZHPV010000031.1, read as the reverse complement.
TGTCGTGAGTAACATTTCCTGAATCACTTCAGGCAGTGTGTCTGCCGTACTTTCAACCGCACCTGTCAACGGATAGCAACCAAGGGTTCTAAAACGTACCATTTTTTCTTCTATCACTTCATCAGGGCCGATTGGCATACGATCATCATCTACCAAAATAAGGACGCCGTCTTTTTTGACGACAGGCCGTTTTTTAGAAAGGTAAAGATCAGGTATCTGGATTTTTTCCTTGTAAATATACTGCCAGATATCAAGCTCGGTCCAGTTTGAAAGCGGAAAGACGCGCATGCTTTCGCCCTTATGTACCCGCGTATTGTAAATGTTCCAAAGCTCCGGTCTTTGATTTTTAGCATCCCAGCGATGCTGTTCGGTTCTAAATGAAAAAATCCGCTCTTTAGCCCGTGACTTTTCCTCGTCCCGGCGCGCCCCGCCAAACGCGGCGTCAAATTTGTGCAAATCAAGTGCCTGCTTCAAGCCTTGCGTTTTCATTATATCGGTGTGAACAGCTGACCCATGGGTAAATGGCCCGACATTATCACGCCGACCCTCCGGATTAATATGCACGATCAAATCCATACCAACCTCTTTCGCCCGCCTATCGCGGAAAGAAATCATTTCCTTGAACTTCCACATTGTATCAACATGCATAAGAGGAAAAGGCGGATTTGAGGGGTAAAAAGCTTTCTCAGCCAAATGCAACATGACCGAACTGTCCTTACCCACAGAATAGAGCATGACGGGATTTTCGCATTGCGAAGCCACTTCACGCATAATGTGTATGCTCTCAGCTTCCAAACGATCAAGATGGGTCATATTAAGTGAGGCCTGAAGCGTGAGCTCTGCTTCCAACTGCCCCAGACGCACCAAAGCTTTGTCCATTGTCTTTAACGTACACTGTCCACCGTCTTTGAGGCGGGCCAGTCCCTTACCGTCATTGAGCAATTTACGAGACACTGTAGAGAGGCTCTGACCACTCTCTTTGGCATATTTCTCTGCTCTGACCACGAAATCGGCAATAAGAGTCATAATATTATGGGATAAATCCCACCTTTCCTGAATTTTTTACGGAAATTGCATTTATTTTCACTCCTGTAAAGCACTTTAAACGTATTTAATGGGATAAATCCCACGTTTAATTCTAATATTTTCACAATAATACTTGTCAGAGACAAAAAATCGCCGGATAAGCCCTCTATGTTTGAAGACCGGAAGACACGTAGCGCAGCTTGGTTTCGTAACTTGCGCAACCAAATATGCGCTGAGTTTGAAACACTGGAAGCACAAGCCCCGGATGAAATCTACTCCGGCTCACCCGGCGTTTTTGAGTATGAGGATTGGGAACGCAAAGTCGAAAATGGCGGCGGGGGCACAGGCGGTATGTTGCGCGGGCGGCTTTTTGAAAAATGCGGTGTCCATATCTCGGTTGTCAAAGGTGAGTTTGACGATGAAATGCGCGCCCGCGTTCCTGGCGCCAAGAAAGACCCAAGGTTCTGGGCGGCCGGCATCAGCCTCATAGTGCATTTACATAATCCACATATCCCGTCCGTCCATATGAATACGCGTTACATTGTGACGACGCGCGACTGGTTTGGCGGGGGTGCGGACCTTACCCCGACTTTGTGGAAAGACCGCCAGCGGGATACGCCTGATGCTCTCGCCTTTCACGCAGGCATGAAAGCTGCCTGCGACGCGCATAAAGTTGCAGATTATGACCGTTTCCGGGATTGGTGTGATGATTACTTCCATCTCGCACACCGTGACGAACCGCGCGGCATTGGCGGTATTTTTTATGATCGCCATAATAGCGGAGACTGGGACGCCGATTTTGCTTTTACGCAGGATGTAGGGCGGCATTTCCTCAAGACCTATAGCACGATTGTTCGCGCCAGCATGAACCAGCCTTGGACGGAAGCGCAACGCGAAGAGCAACTCATTATCCGCGGGCGTTATGTGGAGTTCAACTTGCTCTATGACCGCGGCACGACCTTCGGACTTAAAACAGGCGGGAATGTCAAAACAATCCTATCCTCAATGCCTCCGGTCGTGAAATGGCCTTAGCCATTGGCAGCGTTTTTGAACTATTAGCTTAAAGATAAAGTGACGATAACAGTAAAACCGCGAGCACAATATCAACCGCTATACCAAACCAGATGATTTTAAACGGACATTTATCCAGAACCGTGAATGTCGACTTGATTATCGCGGCCGCGAGGGCTGCCATTCCATAAAACTCAAAAATTTCTTTATTGTGCGACAGGATTGCCAAGATTGGGAGGACGACAAGAAAACTACCAAACAAAACGCGAATTTCGACAAGCCCCACTTTGGTTTCGGGCGCGAGCCCAACTAACCGTCCCATATGCAAAGGCCTAAACAAGCCGTTCAAGCCGACACATAAGGCCAGCACTGCGCCGATATATTGTAAAAAATGTGGAGTCACTTTTTCTTGCGCTTCTTACGTTTAGTAAGTGTATTGTAAATTAACTTATCAGCGAGGCGCTTGGGCATAAGGTCGGAAGAGAAAATTTGCGAAATCCGCGCCCCTTCCCCGACATGATAACTAAGCTTTTTCTTACGCCCCTCAATGATATCCAGAACAAGGTCGGCAATGACGATTGGCGGCAAAGCGGATTTTTTGGCATGCTCCATAATGCGGTGTGTTTTTTTCGCCATAATTGCATAATCAGTGTCTTCAAAGGCTTTACTGGCATCGAGGTTCTTTCTCCATATTTCAGACTGGATAGGGCCCGACCGAATAGAAACAACATCTATGCCCTCCCCGAATAACTCCCGACGATAGGTTTCCCCCAGACTTTCCATCGCATGTTTAGAGACACAATATGCCCCATTCATCGGGGTGTTAAATATTCCCGATAGCGAGCTAATATTGATAATTTTTGCCCCTTTATTTTTACTGTTTCCGCTGCGCAATAACGGCAAAAAAGCATTGGTGACAAATCGAGTCCCGAGGACGTTGACCTTCATAATATGCTCAAAAGCGTCATCTTCAACCAGTTCAAGGGGGCCAAAGAGAGCGAGCCCCGCATTGTTAACAATGACGCTTATGCCGTCATCTCCCACAATTTTCGATACTGTGGCGGCTGCCGCTTTAATGCTTTGCGAATCGCACACATCAAAGACCAATGTGTGAAACCGGTCGCCAAGCTCGTCCTCTAGCTCTTGGCTATCAGCAAGCTTCCGAACACTCCCGAAAACACGATACCCCATTTTAGCAAAACAGCGCGCCATTTCTTGGCCGATGCCGCTTGATACACCGGTAACAACAATGTTTTTGCCATTTACGGCTTGCATAATTTCACTCATTTAAAGGGCCTCATGGCTTAAAGAATGCGGTTATAGAGGCCAAAAAATGAAGTCTCGGCCTGCGCAGTGAGAGAGACGAAAGCCTCCTGCTTAACAAGTTGCGCTAAGGTTTGGACGTCTGCGCTTTTAAAAATAGTGACGCCGTCCATGACGCAAGGCACTTGCGTTGCCGCGCTCGACGTTTCGCCTGTTCCGATATGAGCTCTGATTTTCCCGCTATAAAATATCTCTACGGATGGTTCTAAGGTCAAATCGGCAAGAGATTTATCGACGTCTTCGGCTCCTGAATGATGAAGAACACCATAAAAGACGTCTCCTTTCTCATTAAGGTTCATAGGGCTTAAATCAGCGCCTTTATCCTCGCGCTTAGTAAACCCGAATGTAAAGTTATCAACGGCGGCCATCCGGATTAAGCTCACGCCCTGAAAGACTTTACTTTCGAGCATAGACAGAAAATTTTTGATCGCCGGATAGCGAACCACAAGCAAGACCTCGCGCTTATCCTGCTCGCTACCGTATAAAGTTTTGACATGTCGCGCTTTGAAGAAAGGTGCCCCGCCTATTTTTCGGACGCAACCAACGGCGAGTTTATTGTAAAAATCATAAACCAAGCTGCTTTTCGTATCAAACCAGTTAATGGCATAAATGGGTTCATCTTCGTTGAGGTGATCTGCATCGCGAAAAATATAGGCGCTAAGTTTGCCCGGCAGCTGGGCGGTGCTTGTTTCGATGTTTTGGGCAGAGTTTTTCATGGCTAATACACATCCCGGACATAGCGCTTTTCGCTTTTCATCGTCTCGATATAGGCCTCTGTGTCCTTAGGGCTCAATCCGCCATATTTCGCTATAATTTCGCGCAAGGCCTGATCGACATCATGGGCCATATGTTTGGCATCCCCGCAGACAAAGAGCGCTGCGCCCTGCTCTAACCAATCATAAAATTCTTGGCCATTTTCGCGCATACGGTCTTGGACATATATCTTCTCTTTTTGATCTCTGGAGAAGGCGGTATCGAGCCTTGTCAACGTGCCGTTCTCTTTGAACGCTTCCAGATCATCGCGGTAGAGGAAATCCGTCTCCTCATTTCGGTCCCCAAAGAAAAGCCACATGGAGCTCGTATATTGGGTAAGGCTGTGCTCTTGAAGAAACCCTCTAAACGGCGCAATACCTGTACCCGGCCCAATCATGATGACAGGACGCGTTTTGTCTTCGGGCAAGGTGAAGGCTTTATTGCGGACAAAATATCCACGCAGCTTATCGCCAACCTCAATTCGGTCTTGCAGATAGGTTGAGGCCACCCCGCCATATTTGCGCTCTCCTAGCTCATAGCGCACGGTAGCAACGCAGAGATCAACTTTGTCTGTTGAACTGTTGGGACTTGAAGCGATAGAATATGAGCGCGGCATGAGCGGGCGCAAACATTTCAAAACTCTCGCAATATCGCGTTTGGCTTTGGGGATTTGGCCGAGAATATCGAGCACATCTTTGCCGCCAAGGTCATCCTCAAGGGTAAGCCCGACCATGTTGAGCAAATCAATGGAGGGGGTTCTCAAATCAAATTTTTGCAGGAGGTCTGATTTCAAGTCCTTATTCTTTTTCAATTTCAAATTCACCCCAATGGCTTTGGCAAAGTCATTGACGAGCGCTGGGTCATTTTCCGAGAACAGATTTAAGATACCGCCTGCTTGATAGAGCTGAGAGGTGCCCTCATGCTCCAAGACGTAGTGATAGGTTTCCTTGCTTGAGCCCTTTGCCGTGAGCGCCTTTTTCTGCGTCAAGGTAAAGGTGAGCGGATTATCACGGCTTGTCCCCGCTGCGCTTAGTTTATCCGCATTGGAGGCTTGGGTTATGCGTTGCGTCTGATTACCTTGCTGGCTTATAATCGGCAAGGCCGTGTTCATCCAAGCCAGCGCATTATCTGTATAATCGACGGAGGATTCCATACGCTCTGATATGCGTTTCGCGCCGAGCGCATCTAAGCGTTCGTCCCAATCACGTCCCGCTTGGCAGAAAGTTTCATAAGCCGTATCGCCCAGCGCCATGACGGAATAATGCACAGAAGAAAAATCAACGTCACCCGCCTCTTGCGCCGCTTCCCAAAGCGCTTGCGCATTGTCAGGCATTTCGCCTTCGCCGTAAGTACTGCAAATAATCATGACCCGTTCAAAACTGGCCAATGTCTCAAGGTCAATCTCATCCATCGACATCACAGTTGCTGCCATATCATGGCTTTCGGCGAGGCGGGCCACATCTGCAGCAACAGCCTCAGCATTGCCCGTGCGCGAGCCATAGACAACGCTCAGCGGTTTACCCGTGACCTGCTTGACCGCGCGGTAATCTTCCAGCGCTTTGACTTTGACAATTTGACCCGAAAACGCCGCATTACCCGTCACAGGATCAATGATCATATGGTCAGTGATATCATTAACACTCACCCCTGGCTTTTCAGAGGCAATCGGTACGCGTGTACCCGTACGATGATGCCCAAATCCATGCGGAATACAGATCGTGCCTTGCATCATTTCGTCAGTCACTTCGGCGGGCAGGCTAATATCGCCAATCCGCGAGGAGACAAGAATATTGCTGCCATTTGATATGCGCATCCGCTTGGCATCATCGGGATTTATCATCGCCGTACAGCGCACCATTTTCGAACGGCTTAGCTTTTTATATTGATGCATCCAGCTATTATTCGTGCTGACATGACGCCGCCCAATCAGGCGCAGCTCATCCGACCCGGCCGCATTTGACGCTTTGACCAAGGCTGGGAACTCACCGGCAATAATCTCTTTGAGGCGTTCAATATAGGGAGCGGGCGACATATTGATTTTGCGGTCATCCGTTATTAAACCTTCGGGCACGCGCGGCATAAGAGGCCCAAGGCGTATGCCATGTTTTGACTTGATGACTTTTTTGAGTGTTAGACCAGAAAACCATCTTTTGGGATGGCTAAGCTTTCCGTAACGGCCCAGCATTAACCCCCAATTGACAACACGTCTGGGCGTCGCAAATCGCGAATAGAGGTCCAGACCATTTGGCGATAACCGCCGAATAAGTTCCTTCAAAACTTGCCAGTCATAAGGCCTGTCTTTTTCAACTGGAAACAGGGCTTCTGAAAATTTGACGTTATTACTAACCGAAATCGTATGGAAAATGAGATCGTAATGATCAATTTCAAGACCCGAGGGTGTCGGCAAAATTATATTGGCGTGACGGGTCGTTTCATTAATGTAATTATCAATCGAAACCATAAATTCAAGATCAGGAAGCGCCGTTTCAAGGCGGCTCCCGCTTGGGGTTGAGAGCACAGGATTGCCACAAATAGTCATGAAGCCGCGGATTTTCTTGTTACCCTCTGCGTGAAACTCGTCGACCATGCCGGAGACGGGATATTCCCCGTAAAACTCTTTCAATCCCCGCGCTTGGCTAGTCCAACGGCCAAAAGCTAAAGGCTGTTTTTTTGAACGTGCTAGCTCAATCGCAGGCGCAGGGAACATCATTCCGCCTTCGCGGTCGAAATTCCCTGATACAATATTGATCGTATTTAAAAGCCAATTACACAGCCCGCCATGCGGCTGGGTGGAGAGCCCCATACGTCCGTAAATAACTGCTTTGTCTTGGGCGGTAAATTCCGCCGCCAGCCGCTCAATTTTCGCCTCCGGAATACCCGTTATATCAGCGGCTAATGCAGGCCGAAACGGGGCCACCAAGTCTCGAATAACCTCTTCCCCTTTTATGTGAGGCGCAAGGCGCTCCAATTTCACATGATTATCGCGGTAGAGAATATGCAAAAAGGCAAGAAGAAAATAAACGTCTGTTGCAGGCTTGATGAAATGATGCTCGGAGGCGACCTTGGCCGTTTCGGTTTTCCGCGGGTCGATAACAACAAATTTCCCGCCCCTATCTTTAATATGCTTAAGGCGCTCGGTAACGCCCGCCGAGGTCATGATACTGCCATTACTGGCGAGCGGGTTTGCACCCAAAATAATCATATGATCTGTGCGGTCGATATCGGGCACAGGGATTCTAAATTCATGCCCAAACATGAAATGCGCCGCAAAGTGATGCGGGAGCTGATCCATGGATGTGGCAGAGAATACGTTTTTACTGCCAATGGCTTTCGTCAATGTTTTGACAAATAATAACATGCCCAAATTATGAACGATTGGGTTTCCCAGATATGAGGCAATAGAGTCATCACCGTGCGCGCTGCGTAGCTTGTTAAATTCTCGCTCTATTGTGTCATAAGCCTCATCCCAGCTAATGCGCTCCCACTTATCGCCGTTTCGCTGAACGGGATATTTAAGACGGCTTTCATCATAATGAAGCGGACCAAGAACGGGCGCTTTAGGGCACATACTGCCGCGGCTAAAGGGGTCGAGCTTATCGGGCGTGACAGAAACCTGCTTCTCGCCAAGCGCCTCGGGGTCATATTTGACCTCAACGCCGCACATAGCTTCGCAGAAATTACAAACTCTGAAATGCGTTTGAACAGTCATAGCACCTCCTAATTTGGACTTCCTAACCACAATCCTAACAAACTTTAACCACAGAAAATAGAAAATGGAAAGCCAAAGGCAAGGTTTCTAAACTCTTATATCGTCGACCCTTTGTTATAGTTCGACATATACTGTCGGGGCCACTTGAATATAAAGAGACTAAATGTCTTTCATCAAACGCAAAGCATCATAGATGGCGGCATGGGTATTACGTGCAGAGACAGCATCACCAATACGAAAGAGTTTAAACCTGCCCTCTGGGTTTGCGCATAAGGTTTGCGGCAAACCTGCAATCAGCGCGTCATGGTCAACAGCGCCTAAGTTTGAGCTTAGTGGCTTGAGCTCGAAATACAGATCATCTAATGGCAATGTGCCGTAATTAAGCACCACTTGATCATAGTCCTTCTTATAAGAATAATCACTATAATCAGTACCAATTTTTGCCGTAAGCTTATTGCCAGACCGATTTACTCCAAGCAATCGCCGCGTAACAGTAAAGGTTACATCCTTGTCTTGTAGCGAACGCATATAGGGTACAAGGTTCATCGCCATAATATCAGGTGCGAAAGTACGATCCGGTGTCATGATTTCAACTTTGGACCCGGCTGCCGCAGTAATTTCTGCAGCTTGCATCGCAGGATTATCTCCGCTTTCATCATAAATCAGAACAGTTTGCGCAGGCTTTACGTCGCCCGAAATAATATCCCAAGACGTCACAACATTTGCGGCTTCAATTCCTGTTTCAAATAGCTCGGTATTAGGCAAACCACCGGTCGCAACTATGACGATATCGGGACTTAAAGCTGTTACATCTTCAAGCTCGGCCCATCTATTAAAATGAAAGCGGACACCTTTGGACTCACATTGCGCCATACGCCAATCGATAATGGACATCATCTCGCGGCGACGCGGCGTTAGTGCCGTTAGACGAACTTGTCCTCCCGCATGAGCTTGCGCCTCGAAGACCGTCACATCATGACCGCGCTCCGCAGCAATGCGAGCTGCTTCAAGGCCGCCAGGCCCTGCGCCAATAATGACAACTTTGCATTTGTTATTAGCCGGCGCTATGTCATGTGGCATTGTGAGCTCACGCCCTGTCGCAGCGTTGTGGATACAAAGCGCTTCTCCGCCCTGATAGATGCGGTCTAAGCAATAAGTCGCACCGACGCAGGGACGAATATCGTCTTCGCGGCCTTGCATTATTTTCCTAACTATATGGGGGTCTGCCATATGCGCGCGGGTCATGCCGACCATATCTAATAGCCCCGCTGTGATGGCATGCCGTGCGGTAGCGACATCGGGTATTCTGGCGGCATGAAATGTCGGCATGCCGGTAAGCTTTTTCACTTGACCAGCAAAATCCAGATGGGGGGCACTCGTCATGCCTTGTATAGGGATCATATCCGTCATAGCTGGGTCAGTGTGAATACGTCCGCGTATAACATTTAGAAAATCAAGCTGTCCCGTATCGGCTAAGCGTTGCGATATTTCTAGCCCTTCTTGCGCTGTGATACCGCCTTTCTGTGCTTCATCAGCGGTATATCTAAAACCGACGATAAACTCATCGCCGACACGTTTGCGTATAGCGCTCAAAACGTCGAGCGGAAACCGCATGCGGTTCTCCAGAGTATCTGCCCCGTAAGGGCCAACGAGATCATTAGAGAGCGGAGACCAAAATTGATCTAACAAATGCCCATATACTTGAAGCTCTATGCCGTCCATTCCGCCTGCTTTCATACGCTCTGCAGCGTCCGCGAAATCATTGATAATGCGGTCAATATCCCAATCCTCAATAAGTTTTGGGAAAGCTTTATGGGCGGGTTCACGGTGTTTAGACGAAGATACCGAGGGTAGCCAGTCACCTTTATTCCATGTGGTGCGCCGGCCCAGATGGGTAAGCTGTATCATGACTGCGCAGCCATGTTCATGACATCCATCCGTAAGATTTTGAATCCATGGCACAACCTCATCACGGTAAGCCAAGATATTGTTAAACACAGGCGGGCTGTCTTTGGACACGGCCGTTGACCCCGCAGTCATAGCGAGCGCAACCCCGGCTTTGGCCCGCTCTTCATGATAGGCGCGGTAGCGGTCTTTTGGCATGCCATCTTCTGGGTAGGCCGGTTCATGACTGGTGGTCATAATCCTATTTTTCAACGTCAAATGTTTCAGCGTAAAGGGTTGAAGCAAAGGGTCCTTGGAAGTGGTGTCTAGAGAAAGTGTAACCATCAGTACCATTTATCCTCAATTTCGGATTTACGTTTTGTAATATACTCTAATAACGCTTCATCTTTCGCTTCATCTAGCGGCGGATACTCATAGACAGTAAGCATTTCGTTCCAACGTTCAAAGGCGCGGCGTTCAGTATCGCGCGAACCATTTTCTTCCCATTGTTCGAAGCTCTCGGAGTCACTCATCTGCGCATCATAAAAAGCGGTTTCGTAATTCGTCATTGTATGCGCAGAACCTAGGAAATGCCCTCCCGGCGGGACGTCCTCATAAGCTGTTTTTCCCAAGGCATTGTTATCAATAGGCAGGCCGTCCAGCATGACTTGATAAGCCCCTAATCGATCTGCATCGATAATAAGTTTTTCATATCCGGTACATAAACCGCCTTCGAGCCAACCGGCTGCATGGAGAATAAAATTTGCACCGCCCAACACGGTTGACATCATAGAATCTGCGCTTTCAGCCGCCGCCTGAGCATCAGCAACTTTGGCGGCTGTCAAAGATCCCCCACAGCGTAAAGGCACGCCGAGACGCCGCGCAAGTTGTCCAATAATCATATTGGATATAACAGGCTCAGGTGTTCCAAATGTCGGGGCACCAGATTTCAAACTCATGGATGATAGGAAATTACCCAGAATAAATGGCGCGCCAGGGCGGACGAGTTGGGTGAATGCTCCACACATCATGGCCTCAGCAAAAGCTTGGGCGATTGAAGCCGCCGTAGTGACAGGGCCCATCGCACCGCCTAAAATAAAGGGGGCGATAATCATGCCTTGATTAGCAGCGGAATAAACACGGATAGCTTCAGTGACAACGCGATCGACTACCAAAGGCGAATTGGTATTCACATTACCCATAATGACGCAATGCGCCTCCATGAATTCTTTACCGTGTAAAATACGGGCCATATCCACAGAATCTTGGGCGCGCGACATAGCGGTAATTGCGCCCAAATGCGGCTTATCCGTATATTTCATATGCGCATAGATCATATCAAAATGCCGTTTCGAAACGGGAATGTCACAAGGCTCACATGTCACAAAGCCCGAATGGTGCAAGGCTGGCAGCATATGGGTCAGCTTGACCAAATTTTGAAAGTCTTTAATCGTTCCGTAGCGACGCCCCTTTTCCAAATCGCGCACAAAAGGTGGCCCGTAGACTGGCGCGAAAACCTGATGGTTCCCCCCAATTGTCACCGCGCGATTAGGATTTCGAGAATGTTGCACGAACTGGCTAGGCGCCGTCGCGCAGAGTTTACGCACCATGCCTTTGGGGGCGCGCACACGTGTACCTTTGACATCCGCCCCAGCCTCTTTCCATATTTCCAGGGCAACGGGGTCTTCGCGAAATTCGAGCCCGATTTCCTCAATTATCCAATCGGCTTGGTTTTCAATTTTCACGAGATTTTCTTCGGATAGAAATTCATAAAAAGGAATGTTGCGGGTAATATAAGCGGGGCCAGAAGCAGGTAAGGTATAGCTGCTGCTACGGACTGCGCGTTTTGTACGTCTTGCCATATACCCTCCCTGCCTTTGATAAAGATTATCAATTATATGGGCTTTGTCACGCGGGTATTGACTTATGATATACATAATTTGATGTTATGCATAATCCTTCGCAACCCTAGGCCAACATTCTAGGAAGCCTTAAATCGCTCCAGTATAACACATAGGGTTACGACGTCCGATTGGCGTAAAATTTCTTAGTTTTTATAGTGTTAGGTAGCGTTTAGCTGTCCGCCTAAAAGGGGCTTAACTATCGCTGGGGTCTGGACTTGGGTCAGGTGCCGGGTTTGGTGGTGTGTTGCCGGCCTCTCCACCCGTTTCGCCGCCTGCTTCACCGTTCGTATCCTCATCCTCGTTTTCTTCAATCCGTTCCACAGAAACAAGGCGCTCGCTGTCTTTGACACGAATGACCGTCACACCGCGTGAGGAGCGCGAGACAATACGAATATTGCGCACAGGGCAACGGACAAGCTGGCCGCCATTGGTCACCATCATAATCTGGTCATCATCCTCTATGCAGAAAGAGCGTACAAGCCGCGCATTCGCCTCGCCCTTGCGCGATAGCTCTTGTGCCGTAACACCCTGCCCGCCGCGGTTCATACAGCGGTAATCAAAACTCGAGGAACGCTTACCAAATCCGTCATCGGCCAATGTGAGGACAAATTGCTCGCTCGCCTGTAAAAAGCCTAAACGCTCAGGGTCCAGCGATGTGTCGATCGGGCCGTCATCGACCTCCGCCTCGCCGTCCTCGCCTTGCGCGCGGCGCATGGCTGTTTCGTGTTTCATATAAGCCCGCGCCTCATCCGTTTCGATATCGACATGACGCAGAACCGCCATCGAGATAACCTCGTCGCCCTCGGCCAGCTTAATACCGCGCACGCCTGAGGAGGTCCTGCCAACAAAACGGCGAATATCCGTCACACGGAACCGTATCGCCTTGCCCATGGCCGTTGTCAGCAAGAGGTCATCATCTTCGGTACATAGGCGCACATCGACAATTCCGTCGCCTTCATCGGGCTTCATAGCGATTTTACCGTTGCGGTTGACGCGAGTGAAATCCGCCAAGGAGTTTCGGCGCACGCCGCCGGAGCGCGCCGCAAACATAATGTCCAAATCTTTCCAGCTTTCTTCATCCTCTGGTAATGCCATGATCGAATTAATGGTCTCGCCCTGCGCCAGAGGCAGAAGGTTCACAAGCGCCTTACCGCGCGTGGCCGGCCCGCCCAGTGGCAGCTTCCAGACTTTTAACTTATAGCACATACCATTGGACGAGAAGAAAAGCACCGGCGTATGGGTTGTCGCCACGAAGACAGTTGTGACGTAATCTTCATCCTTCATGGACATGCCAGATCGGCCTTTGCCGCCGCGGCGTTGGGCGCGGTAGGTATCAAGGGCGGTGCGCTTTACATAACCCGAAGACGTTACGGTCACCACCATATCCTCAACAGCTATGAGGTCCTCATCATCAAAGTCCATACCGCCTTCAGCAAATACAGAACGACGCGGTGTGGCGTATTTTTCTCTGATTTCGGAGAGCTCGTCCTTGATGATCGAAACAACGCGGTCGCGCGAGCGCAAAATATCCAAAAGATCGGTAATCTGTTCGGCCAACTTGCGGGCATCTTCCATAATCTCGTCAAGCCCCAAAGCCGTTAGCTTCATAAGGCGCAAATCAAGTATTGCGCGCGCCTGCTCTTCTGTGAGCATGATTGTGCCATCATCAAGCAAAATCGAGCGCGGATCGGCAATCAATTCTATCAGCGCCCCCATATCTTTTGCCGACCAAGGACGAGCCATGAGCTTTTCACGCGCTTCTTTCGGATTAGCCGAGGTGCGTATGAGTTTTATCACCTCGTCAATATTGGTAACGGCTGTAGCCAGACCAACCAAGATATGCGCTTTATCGCGTGCTTTGGAGAGATCAAATTTAGACCGCCGCGCAATGACGTCTTCACGGAACGCCAGAAAGGCTTCCAGCATTTGACGCAAATTCATTTGCTGCGGACGCCCACCATTTAGCGCAAGCATATTAGAGCTGAAATTCTGTTGTAGCTGGGAGAAGCGGTAGAGTTGATTAAGGACAACATCAGCAACGGCGTCGCGCTTTAGCTCTATAACGACACGCATACCGTTACGGTCCGACTCGTCGCGCAAGTCAGAAATGCCTTCAATCCGTTTGTCACGCACCATATCGGCAATTTTCTTGATCATATTGGCTTTATTGACCTGATAGGGAATCTCGGTCACGATAATAGCTTGGCGGTCTTTGCGGATCTCTTCAATCTCGGCGCGGGCGCGCATGATGATAGAGCCCTTACCTGTCAGGACAGATGACTTTGATCCACTACGGCCCATAATAAACGCGCCAGTTGGAAAGTCCGGCCCCGGAACTATGTCTAATAGCGCCTCGTCACTCAGCGAGCCGTCCTCCATTAAGGCAATCGTGGCATCGATGACCTCGCCCAGATTATGCGGCGGAATATTGGTCGCCATACCCACGGCAATACCGCCAGCGCCGTTAACAAGAATATTGGGAAAGCGCGCGGGCAAGACAACGGGTTCCTGCTCTGAGGCGTCATAATTGTCTTGAAAATTAACAGTGTTTTTTTCAATATCAGAAAGCAAGGAGGCTGCCGGCCTGTCCATGCGCACTTCGGTATACCGCATAGCGGCGGGCGGGTCTCCGTCAACAGAGCCAAAATTGCCCTGCCCGTCCAGCAAAGGCAGACGCATAGCAAAATCCTGTGCCATACGGACAAGCGCGTCATAAACCGCGCTATCGCCGTGGGGGTGATATTTACCAATCACATCCCCGACAACACGGGCTGATTTTTTATAGGGCTTATCACGTGTAAAGCCGTTTTCATGCATGGAATAAAGAATACGTCTATGGACGGGTTTCAAGCCGTCCCGCACATCAGGAATAGCCCGGGATACGATCACGCTCATTGCGTAATCGAGATAAGACCTGCGCATTTCATCTTCGATGGTTACAGGCGAAATACCCTGCTCCGGCACCCCGTCTAGAGGTGTTTCATCAGACGTATTGTCGTCATCGCTCACGGAATGGAAATCCCCATTTTTGCCTATCTCGAATCAAGGCGATTCAAGTCGATTCAGGGTAGCATTTTAGGCTATTTTTCGCAAATGTTCACACGTAATAATTCTGTGTTTTTTAGGGCTTATTTCGAGAATGATTCTGGCGGTAATTTTCGAATTATATGACAGCAAAACCGTCACGATATTAAGTGACGGCGCTCTACTAACTATCCCTGTGAGCGGCTTATTTTGGGCGACTCAAACCGCTCAAATAGTCGCTGTAGGCCCCAGCCCTAAAAATGAAGTCATTAATAGAATTCGTTCTACTACGTTCCAAAAAGTGTCGTAATTTTACACGATTGTTGTCTTTAGGCCAATTTGATAGCGGCATCCGCTTACGCTTAAAAAAAGAAACAATCACAATAACATCAGCAACGAACCCGCCTGATGAAAACACATCAACACCAGTTGATAATTCACCATCATCAAATGAAAATACCCCATGGGCTAAATTTTCGGCACAATATGATAGTCTAGGCAATCTACTGGAACGTGAGCTTGGTAGTCGCAAAATCACCCTTGAATATGCCTCCCGCAACCGTGTGACGCGGTCCATTGATACAGGTGGTTGGGGCGGCGGCACAGGCCCGCGCTCGCACAAGCCGTGACACCGGCCAAGAGCGCCATAAAACCGACCACCCGCGCCTTTCCGCACAGGCCAAATCCCCACCCTCGAGCCGGGGTTGGCCTATAAAACTTATGTGAAATTCCCTCTTTGATCATATCCCTTTATGTTTTTCTTTTCGCATTCCCAAATACGAAAAACCCTCTGAAATTTATGGTTAACACAAGTAGTTCCTGCTGGGCGCGGTTGTGTGCGGAAAGATGACATTATTCAACCTTTTTCTCTAAACGATTGCTTGGCATACATATGAACAAGACAAACCAAACTAATAAAATTTTAAACGCGTTATAAGAGGGACAAATCAAATACCCGAGATTCGTCATACCGCCTGCTTCAACCAAAAGAAAACCATGCCTTTTCAAGGAACCATATCCAGAACAAGGAGTCCCAAAAATTAGAATTGACAATACAAAACCTACTAATAGAAACACAATACTTGCTATTAACTTCCCCACACCAAATCTCAGAAGTAATATTGATAATAACGCACTGGGCAAAATCACTACAAAAAAAGCAATAGACGCGACTAAACTATACACAGATAAATCTATTACTGAAATCTCAGGCCGAAAAAGCCTTATAAAACTCATCAAGAACAACAGAACTATACTTCCGATAGCAAAAATTATACATCTACCCACAACTCACCCCCGTTTTGATGTTGAGAATGCGGCCTGACCCGCCGAGCTTCAAAGGGGGCTGGTAGACTTGGGTGTATTTCGGTTTGCAGTCTTTATCTGACGCTGTTTGGGGTGCGGCGTGTATGGCGTCTTCCTTTTTCGAGCCTTGGCCCGCGCTCGCACAAGCCGAGACGCCGGCCAAGAGCGCCATAAACCCGACCAAGCGTACGCCGCCGCAAATGCCAAAACCCCACCCGCGAGCGGGAACTAGCCTATAAAATTTATGTAAAATTCTCTCTTTGATCATATCCCGTTATGTGTTTTCTTTTCATATTCCCCAATACGAAAAGCCCTCTTACGATTTTGACCTGCCCCTATTAGGTGGTCCCCCAGTTAAGTTAGAGTCTGGCGGTTATGGTCGCCTTGATGGGCTGACCGGAACGCAGTGTAGGACAGGTTATCAGGGCGTGGCAAGATGGTTTCTGGAGCCGGTGGTTTATAGCCAAGCGAGCTATGCGGTCTGATTGTATGGCTTTGTCACGTTAACTAACCTTGCCCTTAGTTTCCCTTAAACGCTTCCTGCCTGCAAACTTGTGCCGTCACTGCATTCCATTCTGAATTGGCTTGATGTCTCAACTTGCGGAGTGTGTTTCTTGAGATGAGGTGGCGGGCATAAAGTGAGGATTTCATCCAACTCTGTTAGCATGAATCTGTTAGCACGAACTCAAAAAGCGGCTGTTAACGTGACAAACGCCGCCAACACATTTGCCATATTGACGGGTAAATAACTGAGTATAGAGCGACCGATCATATTTATGAGTTTTCATATGTCGTGCAGAAAGACAAGCCTAGCACTTAGGCAGAAATACACGATAAAGACACTACCTCATGCCGCCAGTCCTCTATGATGCAATACGTATGCCAAGCTGAATACCGCTTCTCAAATTATCAACAAATATAGCGAATGTTTGAAATGAATGATGATCAGGTGGCATATAAATTGCTTTGCTTATTATACTTGCTACTTATCACGCTCGCATACCGATTGTTAAGCATCATGAATTAAGCAGTTTAAAGGCATTACTTTGTGTCGGACGGGAAAGTTGGAAGGCATTCGGATCGGAGTCTATGAAACAGTTAATTACATCATCAAAGACACTCAAGCCGTTATTCCGGCAGG
>CAZHPV010000030.1:0-28299 GCA_964534845.1 uncultured Caulobacterales bacterium | reverse complement strand
GCACAAAAGACAGGTATTGATAGCTCAATCCTCAAGAAGTTATTGCCATTGGTTGCGACTATGGCCATGGGCAGCTTATCTAAGCAAACCAGCGCCCCCACTATGAAGTCAGCTTTAACTGGCATGGCCATCCAGCACCTTATGGGTGGAAAGCAGCAGTCCGGTCTGGGCGCTATCTTAGGCGCTGTAACAGGGGCCGCGGGTCGGCAGCAAAGACGGCAAACATCGGCTCACCAAAACGGTCTGGGCATGCTCGGCAATATGCTTGATGCTGACGGAGACGGTAACTCGATGGATGACATTCTCGGCATGTTGATGAAACGCTAATCATACGCGCACAGATAAAAAAAAGCCCGCCCATCGCAGCGGGCTTTTTTGTGGGCAGATTTATGAGCGGCCTTAATCGCCCAAAATAGGCCCCTGGGATAAATACTAAAGGATTTTGAAATTTAAACACTTGTCGGTAAGTTAATTTACGTTGGAACGATTGAAGGAATTGAATTTGCCACAAATACTCCCATCCCATCTCGATGAAATTAGAATTAATCTCACTGCTCTTCTTGAAGTAATTAAAAGGTTTCCTAATTCGACTCATTTGCAAAAAAGTCTTGTTTTTATTTTAGAAGATTTCGAAATTGACCAACAGAGAACTATAAGAAGTATCTATAATTTTTTAGGTCGACGCGGTCCTAAGAACTATAGAGATTTGTTTTATCCTGATGCAGATAAGAATTTTGAGGATTTAAATGATCTCCGCAGGATAGATAAAAATTTACGTGATTTATTGTAATGGTGAGTCAGTTAGAGTGGTGCAGGCTGTTTGGATAATTTATAATGGATAATGAAGAGAAGTGGCCTATATTAGAGCATCCAATAATAATTTTTGTAATGACTTTAAATTTTTTTCGGATTTGTTGGAACAACTATTGGAGTAATAATTTTCCTAACATATCCCTTTTGGGGAGTTAAAAGGCATAAGTTAGTAATATTCTTGTCAGCCTGTTTTTATGCCACAATCATGTTCGAGTTGATCATATTGGCTTCAATTAATGCGGGTTAGTTACGCGGGTATTCGGAAAAGTTGAGCGTCCTAAAGTCGCCCAAAATAAGACACTCGCGCCGCCCCTGCCCCTATGGACAAAATAAAAGCCCGCTCAAACCGGCGGGCTTTCTTATTCCTACCTCCCGTGAGAGAGTTTCTTGAGCATCGGGCTGGCGAGCAGCAAGACTATCCCTAGCAGGACGGCGGCGAAGCCTAGCTTTGTGAAGACGCTGGAATAGACGGCCAGCTCTTCTACGGGGGGCGTGCCTTCGGGCACGACGGTCATCTTGGCGATAATCCCTGCCACGATATTGGCATAAGATGAAGCGAGGAACCATGCGCCCATCATGAAGCCAACAATCTTGGCGGGCGAGAGCCGCGTGACCCCAGAGAGGCCCACAGGCGAGAGGCAGAGCTCCCCTGTTGTGTGGAGGAAATACATCAACGCGACCCAGATAAGGGCGACTTTGCCGGGATTGCCGTTTGCATCAATACCCATAGACTGCATCCCGAATTTCAAGACCCAAAAGCCAAGCCCGATTTGTATCATGGCGAGGCCGAACTTGGCGAAAGTATTAGGCTCTTTGCCGCGCTTGCCCAGCATCGTCCAAAGGGCGGCGAACATCATCCCGAAAATCACAATGAAGAGCGGGTTAAGCGATTGGAGCTGCGGCGCGGTGACGGTGACGGGGCCAATCGACTCGCTGACATAATCGGCGGCGAAAATATTGAGCGTGCTTGGCCCTTGGTCAAAGAGCGTCCAAAACAGCACGGAGGAAACCACCAGCACGAGCAAGCCAATCATTCTATCGCGCTCGACCTTATCGAGCTTAGTGAGCATATAGATGATGATGCCTGTCAGAACGACAGCGGCGGTGACGTGCATGAGCGGCTCGACAATGCCAACATATTGGAAGAGCATATAGGCAACAGCCGTCATCGCAATCCCAGCCAGATAGACCATCCACTCATAATTTATGCGGCCAATGACTGGTTGTTTTAAAAGCGCCGCATCGCGCGGCTCGGCGGTGCCTTCGAGCAAGTGCTGCCCGCGCAGGAACACAATAAGGCCAATAAGCATTCCAATCGCCGCAAGACCAAAGCCTAAGCCCCAGCCAAAGCGCACAGCGACATAGCCGCACCAGATAGAGGCCAGCGCCGCGCCGATATTAATACCCATATAATAAAGGGTGAAGCCCGTATCGCGGCGCGGATCGCCCTGTTTATAAAGCGCGCCGACACAGGTTGAAATATTGGGTTTTAGAAAGCCCACCCCAACAACAATCAGCGACATGGCGAGGAAGAGAATGTTCTTATGAAAACCGCTTTGCTTGACGCTTAAAGACCCGACAACCGTTTGGCTCTGGCCATTGGCACCCGCGTAAGTCACTGTGCGCTGATCGCTTTCAAGGCTAGGCTGGACAAATTTTTCAATCAGGGCTTTCTGCCCATTAATCACAATATGGCGGGTTTTATTTTGATCCATTTTATGAGAGCGGGTGATTTCATAGGACTGTCCATCGACGTTTAAAACCTCTTTGGCGGGCGCGCCGTGAATACTCATCAGGCCGTGCCCTACCACCAACATAATGGCGCCATAAGTGACCGCTTTGCGAAATCCAATATATTTATCGGCCAAGTAACCGCCCAGCAGCGGCGCGAGGTAAACCAAGGCGACATAGGCCGCATAGGTCTGATAGGCCATGGTGCGGTCGATAAGGAAATGCCAAGTGAGGTAGAAAATCAGCAGGGCGCGCATACCGTAATAGGAAAAGCGCTCCCACATCTCCGCCGCAAATAAAACTTTCAGCCCCTGCGGATGATCTTTCATTTGTCCAAAAATAAAGGGCGCCAGCACGACAAAAATCAGTGTTACGCCTATACCAAATCCTAAACCCATAAAGCGACTCTCTCTTATATCGCGAACAATGTGCCGCCTAAGGTTTCAAATGACAAGTAAATTAAGTGTAGGGTTTGATGGAGGTTATGGGGGCTTAGGAGACGTTAGGCGTAGCCTAAAAATCGATCCTGTGAATCGATTTTAGTCGGATAAGGCCACGGCAGTGGCTTAGCGGACATTGGCCATTGTCTTGCTTTACCCTATCTAGGGGTGTTAGTGATTCTAGTTCTGATGTTAATCCAATTGGAAGATACCAATGGAACGACCCAATGGGACAAGCTAAAAATAGACTATCAAAAATGATTGCCGCACATCCGTATTGTTGTCTTTGCGGTGGAAAAACGCCAACAGAATCAATCGAGCATGCACCGCCCAAAATCATGTTCTGGGAGAAGCACAGGCCTCAAGGGATGGAAGTTCCAGCTTGCAAACGTTGTAATAATGGAACGAGTGAAATTGACCAACTAGCCGCATTTTACGCGCTAACCCAGTCCGATAGAAGTATAAATGGGCTCGGCAATACAGAAGAAGATTACTTTGATAAAGTATCGCGCGGGTGCTTAAGCAATATTCCAGACATGAAAGATATATTTAAGCTAGGCCCCAACGTTGACGAAAATTACGGTAAGATTATATTCGATGATCAAAAGTTATTTGTAGAAAAGCTAAACCCTTGGGCTGCAAAACAAAGTCTTGCTCATTGGTTCACGCTTACACATGGGAAAATATTTCCACCTCAGGGACTAGTCACGGTTAGGTGGTTGACAAACGTAGAGCTTCTAACAAATGACCCTCTTCTTAATTTAATAAAGAAGCTACCAAGCCTTCAGGGGTTAGAAATGGGTAAATGGGCGGTCCACGACCAATTTTTTGTCCATTATTCTTTAAACCTCAAAAAAAACATTGGCGGTATGTTTGTGCGTTACCATGGAACGGGATTTATCGCAGCGTTAATTGGGGATGAGTCTGCCCTGAGGCCAGAAATGAAAGTTTTAGGCGGCTATGGCGCATCCTTTAAAACCAATGGGACTTTGGGCATTTATGATTACATCAAAACACAAGGCTAGCAACATAAGGATTAGTATCTGGGGGGATGATAAAGAGGAAGTTAATACTAGACTACATCCAATTGGTTTCTTCATCATTTTTCATCAGCCAATCAGGAAAAATTTGAGGCGGTCCGCCAGCATCTAAGGATGCTCTAATAGAAGATTCAATGAAAGTTCTTTTGCAATGTCGCGAAACAAAGAGGGCACCCATCAGACCAAATTCTGGTCGATCATCTATTACGCTTGGTCTGCAATCTACACCTTCGACAGCCATTCGTAGTTTTCTATAGGGGGCATGCAATGAATAAATCATCTCTCTTAATGAAGTGATCGCACTATCAGGTATAAATCCTTTTTCCGAAGTCATGACATCCAAATCATTGTGACCAAGACGTTTATTACGATAGACATTCTTAATATCATCAATCAAATTTAACGCCCTTTTAATATCAGATTCAAGTTCAGCTTTTAACTCAGGGGGCGTAATTTTCATTTCAGGTATTCTAGTGATTGTCACATTCCTGAATGTCTTCTTGCCGAGCTTTGTGGTTGGCGGGTCAGTTAACCGAGATATATTCAACACAATAGCATCAAAAAAATGATCTGCGACATTACGAAAAAAAGATCCTGCGTGCTCATTGAGTAAATCGACACGTTCCTTGTCTTTTCCAAAGAGGTTGGCATATTGTTTGAACGTCGAATAAAGACGGCACCACTGATTTTCGATATGGTATAAGACCTTACCGTCCTCATCACCGTAGATATCTATACACTTTTTTAAATTTTCTTTTGAAATCTTTCTCTCCCTCGAGCGTTCACCCGTTTACTTGATAATCTGACTCTTTATTTCTTTTAGAGCTAATTCGCTATTCTACCAAATTCATTGGACGTATACAGCCCAAAGCGAGTTTGCTAATGTCCGCAATGGGGATTTAGAGGACACCTTTGTGGGAACTGTTTACCTCCACCTAAAACGCACAGTCCCGATAGGCATGGGTAATGTCGCCGTGCCATTTGCCGTTATAGGCGGCGATTAAGCGGTCTGCGTTGTTCTTACCTGTCTGGGCGAAATTATCGGACTCTTGTAAGAACACAGTCTCGTTCTCACCGTGAGTATTAAGGCGCGCGCGCCAGAGTGACTAATATGCACTCTCCTTATAGACAGGACTGATATCACCACCCCATTCGCCCAAGAATTTTTGTACCAACAAATCGGCATTATTCATGCCGGTTCTAACAAATTCATCCAGCGGTTGGAGGAATATGGTTTCGCTCTCCCCGTGCCCATTTAAACGCGCGCGCGCTTTCAAACCCTGACGACTTATCTCTAATATGTCACGGGCAATATGGCGTAAAAGCCGTCCTTGAAATCTTGTATGTAGCCCGTATTGAGGGACGTCACGGCGCAATTGCTCTCGCTCTTCTTGCGTCCAGTTCTTGACGTAATCCCACGCCGCATCAAGCGAGTTCGCATCATATAACAAGCCGACCCAAAAGGCAGAAAACGCACAAAGCTCATCCCAAGGACCCGTGTCTGAACCGCGCATTTCCAGAAACGTCTTGAGGCGCACTTCGGGGAAAATTGTCGAGAGATGATTATCAAAATCAGAAAGGCTCGGTTTTTGCCCCGGTACAGTCGATAGCTTACCGTCTAAAAAGTCACGAAAGGACAGGCCGGAGGCATCAAGATAATCGCCTTCGCGGTAAACAAAATACATCGGAACATCCAATGCATAATCAATATATTGCTCAAAACCAAACCCTTCATCAAAGACAAAAGGTAACATACCGGTGCGGTCTGGGTCCGTATCAAGCCAGACGCGCGAACGATAGGAATTATAGCCGTTAAGCTGGCCGTGCATAAAGGGTGAATTGGCAAAGAGCGCGGTGCCAAGGGGTTGCAGTGCCAAGCTTACGCGAAATTTTTTGACCATGTCGGCCTCAGACCCAAAATCCAGATTAGTCTGAACCGTACAGGTGCGAAACATCATTTCCTGACCATGCGTGCCAACCTTGGTCATATATTTACGCATGATCTTATAGCGGCCTTTTGGCATTATCGGTACATCTTCAAGCCGTGTCTCTGGCCGAAAGCCTAAGGAGATAAAACCAGCACCAATCTCGTCAGCAACTTCTTTGACCTCACGTAAATGCTGGCTGACTTCCGAGCAGGTCTCATGCACATTTTCCAGAGGCGCACCAGAAAGCTCCAACTGCCCACCCGGTTCCAAGCTTACAGAGGCTCCATCTCTTTTTAAGGCAATAATATTGGGTCCTTCAAAGACACCCGCCCAACCAAATCTTTGCATTTTCTCAAGGAGGGATTTTATTCCTGAATAAGGAATGGGCGTGTTTTTATGCAAACACACACCTATTTTTTCATGCTCCGTACCAATTCGCCACTGATCTTTGGGCTTACAGCCTGCCTGCAAATGCGCAATCATTTGGGCTTTGGATTCGATTATTTCACTTTTATTTTTGGACATATGGGGCCTTATGACACAGATAGGTTTGCGCGCGGGAAGGATTTATTTTTAGGACCTGGAATTTAATTTTCTAATAGTGGGCTAGACGTCTCGATCTTTAAATTTTGGCGCCCGTTTCTCTAAAAAGGATTGGACCCCCTCTTGGCAATCATGTGAGGGGAAAGCCTTGCTTAACATAGCACTTTCTTCCAAATGCAATGCAAATGGCGCATTTTGCATAACCCCGTTACCCAGCATGGAGCGGCGCAGGAGATGTTTCATATTTGCAATGGATGTCGGAGAGCAATTTTGCGCTAAATCGCGAGCCAGTTCGAGCGCACGAGGCAAGACATCTTCATTCTCTAAAAGCTCGGAAAACAAGCCTGAATTCAAACCCTCTTCGGGGGCAATAAAGTCACCCTTCAAACCCCACTCATAAGCCTTGGAAAAGCCCACCAATTGCGGCAAAAACCAGCTTGCCGCCCCGTCAAAAACAATACCTCGGCGGGTAAAGGGGATCGCATATTTTGCTTTTTTGGCGGCAATTCTAATGTCACATGGAAAGGTCATCGTCAGGCCTATCCCGACAGCGGAGCCGTTCATAGCCGCTATAACAGGTACATTTAACCCAAAAATAGCGAGATTGAGTATTCCGCCCGTATCGCGCGCCACGCCGTCAACATATTCGGCCTTATAATCAAACCCGGAGGAAGAAAAACCGTCTGAAATATCCGCGCCGGCGCAAAAAGCCCGTCCGGCTCCCGTTAAAACAATCGCCCTGACCGAGGGGTCTTTCCCTAAAGCCTCGAAAGTTTTTTTCATTTCAAAAAACAGATGAACATTAAAACTGTTCATGGCCTCCGGGCGGTTCATCGTAAGAATACGGACTCCGGGATTTTCGCTATCAACTTCATTAGTAAAAATAGACATGGTCGATCTCAATTTCTAAGGGCGCCCCCATTATTATAACTATGGCTAAATGCGTATTCGAATTGTAATATAGACACACGGAGCTGTCATTGAAAAAACATGAAGACAGGCTCAGCAATTTTGACTGCTAAAGAGGCTAATAAACGCGCTTTTTGGGTTTAATATAGTCAATCCCATCTGTCATTGTGTAGTCATGGACCGGACGGTAATCAATTTTGACGCTGTTCTTTTCAGTGTCATACCACGCCAAAGTGTGTTTCATCCACTTTTTATCATCCCGCTCACTAAAGTCTTCATGAGCATGAGCCCCGCGTGATTCCTTGCGATTATCGGCTGACGCCATTGTCACCATGGCCTGGGCCGCAAGATTATCCAGTTCTAACGCTTCCATGAGGTCGGTATTCCAAATCATGGTTTTGTCAAAAACGGCAATATCTTTAAGCGAGTCGACAATCGCGGTAACTTTTTTGACACCTTCAGCCATGCTGTCTTCTGTTCTAAAGACGGCGCAATGTTCCTGCATGGCTTTTTGTAAGCTCAGGCGAATTTCTGCGGCTTTCTTTGAGCCTTTTGCGTCTTTAAACTTTTCAAGACGGTCAATAGAGGCTTGACCGGCATCCTTTGCCAAAGGTTTCTGTTTCATATTAGGGGTCAGGGTTTCACCGCATCGCAGACCCGCCGCCCGGCCAAAGACTACAAGATCAATCAATGAGTTCGACCCCAAACGGTTCGCGCCGTGAACGGACACACAAGCCGCCTCTCCGACCGCCATTAAGCCTTTAACAACGGCGTCTGGGTTCTTACCCTTTTTCGTCAAGACCTCGCCATGATAATTCGTCTGAATACCGCCCATATTATAGTGGCAGGTCGGGAGAACAGGGATCGGCTCCTTGGTGACATCAACGCCAGAGAATATTTTGGCGGTTTCGGAAATACCCGGCAGACGGGCTGCCAGAACTTTTGGATCGAGATGGTCCAGATGTAGGAAAATATGATCCTTGTCCTTACCCACGCCGCGTCCGTCGCGAATTTCCATAACCATGGCCCGGCTTACCATATCACGCGGGGCCAAATCTTTCACACTCGGGGCGTAACGTTCCATGAAACGCTCTCCCTCAGAATTGGTCAGATAACCACCCTCACCTCGAGCGCCCTCCGTAATCAGACAGCCCGCGCCGTAAATTCCAGTTGGGTGGAACTGGATGAACTCCATATCCTGAACCGGTAGACCAGCCCGCAGAACCATGGCATTCCCGTCTCCCGTACAGGTATGGGCAGACGTCGCTGAGAAGAAAACACGGCCATAACCGCCCGTTGCCAGAATAACGGTTTGTGCACGAAAGCGGTGCAGCGTACCATCATCAAGTTTCCAAGCTGTCATACCTCGGCACACACCATCTTCCATGATCAGATCAAGTGCGAAATATTCAATGAAAAACTCGGCATTATTACGCAGGGATTGACCATAAAGCGTGTGGAGCATGGCATGGCCTGTCCGGTCAGCCGCCGCACATGTGCGCTGTACTGGCGGACCTTCACCCATTTCAGTGGTATGACCCCCGAATGGACGCTGATAAATCTTCCCCTCTTCATTACGTGAAAACGGCATGCCCCAATTTTCAAGCTCATAAACAGCTTTTGGCGCTTCACGGCATAGATATTCAATACTGTCTTGATCACCTAACCAGTCAGACCCCTTGACCGTGTCATACATATGCCAACGCCAATCATCTGGCCCCATATTGCCCAATGAAGCGGCTATGCCGCCCTGTGCTGCGACGGTGTGGGACCGCGTAGGGAAGACCTTGGTGACACAGGCCGTCTTCAGACCCGCTTGTGCCGCACCAAGCGTAGCGCGCAGACCAGAGCCCCCCGCTCCAATAACAACAACATCATATGTATGATCGATCCATTTTGTCATGAGACGTTATCCTAGAAATGCGAGTTTGGCGATTGCATAGGCTGCAACTAACCAGACAAGAAATGAAACAATACGATTAGCCAATAAAGCAAAGGATTTTAAACCACCGTCGAAATAGTCCATGACGACTTCATCAAACTCGAGTTTGCAATACCAGATTGCCGCTGTAAAAAACGCCATAAAACCAAGACCACCCACAGGGCCTGATAACCAGTCTACCAATCCCTGAGTTTGCCCGGGAATAGCCTTAACCGCACTGCAGATTGCAAAGGGTAATCCAATAATAACGCCCAAGCCTACAAAGCCGTGTAGTTTATGATGTGTAGCACCGCTCGACATTAAAATACTCCTGATGCAAGAAGGGTCAGAATAAGAGCCAGACCCAAGGCCAAAAAAATCATTACATATGACAAGCCATTATTTTTATCGGGGTCAAGCATTTTACCGCTATCCCAAATAGCATGGCGAAGTTGTGCCAGTGCCATAAAAATAAAAGCGAAAAGAAAAACGAATAAACCGAATGCCCCTAACGGACTAAAAATTAAACCCTCAAGCGGAAGCCCGCCTGTTGTCGCCATCAAAATTGCGCCAATTGAAACGATTATCAGGGCAACGTAACAAATTATGGCGGTCGCCCGGTGCAAGATCGAACTCAGCATAGCGGGATGCCACCGCCAAATCTGCAAATGGGGCGCCATCGGACGTGCATCAGACCATTTACTTGCCATAGTAATTTTTCCTTTTTTATTTGATATATAACTAACTCTCTGTGGCACGAAGTCAATGACGAGAATAAATCTTATGGCCTATTAATTTGGCACCTCAATCATATGAGGCCCCGCTTACGCAAGACTCTCACGACAAAGACAGCGTCATATAACGCGAAAAGGTTTCATCCCTATAGTCGGCAAAAGGGGGACATTGCGAAAACCCAAAGGATTTATAGAGAGATATAGCCGGCACATAATGCGGAGGGTGACCTGTTTCCAGACTGAGGCGCTTATACCCGCGGTCTCGCGCCGCTTTAATAATATAGCGCAAAATAACACCGCCCAAATTTTGTTGACGAAAGGCGTCATAAACATGCATGGATTTTACTTCTCCGTGCAAACTGTCTAGCGCTTTTAAAGCCCCACATCCCAATAAGGTTTCATCCTGCCATAAGGTCCAGAACGTCACATCCGGCATTTTTAAGCCGGAAATATCCAATGCTTGAACAAATTCGGGCGGCGTAAGAGCCTTGGCATTTGCCAAATGCACCTGTAATAGAGCCTGGACTCGGGGATCCGTTAAATCATCCACTTTCATAATGAGACGGCTAGTATTTACCTTAAAGGAATCCATTTATGTCTGATCGAGCTGTCGGGTTACAGAGGGATAAAATACCATAAGGGTAAGCGCCCGGGCAATGTAATAAATCAAAAAGGAGGCCCAGAGTCCGTAACCGCCATAACGCGGCTCTAAAATATAATGGGCTCCAATATATATAATGACCGCCGCAATCCCTGCATCGCGCATGGCTCGTGTTTGCGTTGTGCCTATAAATATGCCGTCAAATTGCCAAGCCGCAAACCCGACAATGGGCGCCAAGGCACAAAAGGGTAAATATCGCCGCGCACTGTCCTGCACAAGCGGATCAGAACTCAGAAGCTCGATCACAAACGGCCCAAAAATTAATGTCGCCGCTCCGGTTATAAGGGCAAACAAGGCCGAAAACTCTGTCGTGAGCCTGACGGCACGGTTAAACCTTGCCCGGTCCTTAGCCCCAAAGGCCGCCCCTGTTACGGCTTCTGCGGTGTGGGCAAAAGCATCCAGAATAAGCGCGATCATGGTGATAAATTGCATGAGTATATGATTGCCCGCCAAGAAAATTTCCCCTTGCGTAGCCGCCGCATTACCAAAAAAATTGAACCCGACGGTTAGCGCGAGTGTGCGAATGAAAATGTTACCGTTCGTCACGCCCAGTTTTGAAAGCGCCCCGCTATCGAGAAGCGCCTCTCTGGTGAACACCTCGCGGCGCAACCCGCCCCGCGCGCGGATTTCACTCAAGGCCAGTGCCAAACCCGCAAAAAGCCCGGCCCACTCGGCAATAGCAGAGGCTATCCCTACCCCGTATAACCCCCAGCCGAAACCAATGACAAAAAGCGGCGATAAAATAAGGTTCACTATATTTAAGACAATCTGCATATGGAGCGCGCGCTTGGCGCGGCCCAAACCGACAAACCAGCCCATTAAAGCAATAGAGGATAATGTTGCCGGCAAGCCCCACAAACGCGCGGAAATATATGTACCGGCGGACATTTCTATCGCCTCGCTGGCTGTGTAGATTTTAAACGCCAGCAATAAGAAGAGACTTTGTAAAACCAGAACAATCAGGCCGATCGCAAAGCCTAAAGGCACGGCACGGGCTAGATGGGATTGGACGGCACTTTGATCATTCGCACCATCTGCTTGCGCGGCCAGCCCCGCCGTGCTCATGCGTAAAAACCCAAACCCCCAATAAACAATCCCGTAAATCACGGCTCCCAAACCGATACCGGCCAAGGCACTGGTTGAAACAAAGCGTCCAACCACAAACGTATCGACAAGCCCGACCATAGGGGCGGCTGCATTGGCCAGCATAATTGGCCAGCTTTGGGCAAAGACATATTTGCGGGTGAGGTACTCCATAGGCTGGGCTTACAGTTTTAAACCCTTGAAATCTAGCACCGTCTCGGAAGAGCCCCTAACTTTAGGGCGAGTTACTCACCCCATAATCAATGCCTATCTCCACATCTTTATAACCCTCTTTTTGGATGGTTAGGATAAATTCGGATTTACGAGGGAGCTCAATTTCACAAGGCGTCACCGGGCAGCCAGCTGTATAA
Source organism: uncultured Caulobacterales bacterium (assembly GCA_964534845.1). Classification (GTDB taxonomy): domain Bacteria; phylum Pseudomonadota; class Alphaproteobacteria; order Caulobacterales; family Maricaulaceae; genus CALCKU01. The sequence goes on along the minus strand of CAZHPV010000030.1, from coordinate 16,125 downwards.
GGCGTTAACTAAGCTTCGATATCGTGTCCAAGAAAATGTCCATGAAGTGCGGCAATAGGTTTGTCTATATCCTCTTGCCAGGCCGTCACGCGTACATTCGAGACCCGTCGTCCCTGCTTAAAGACCAAGGCTCTGGCATAGGTATCAACGGGCTTCCCGCGCCGAAGATAATCTATGTTAATGCCGATAGGCTTGGGTAGAGTCGTTAAGTTATCCGTCAGAATTAATTGCGAAATGGCCGTAATTTCCATGAAGCCGCCAATCACCCCCCCGTGCAAGGCTCTAATCAGTGGATTACCGACATTTTCATCCAAGTAAGGTAAAACCAAGGTGAACTCGCCGTCCATCATAACCGGCTTAACGCCGAGGGTCTTGGCATAGGCAATGCGGGATAAGTTTTGCTCGAAACTCGCAATATCAATATCTGCCTTACTCATAATACGTCGTCCTGAGCCTCTGCTTCGTCTTCTGAACCGTCTTTGCGAGATGGTAATTTAGAATTTATCATAAAGGTCGCCTGACTGGTCGCGACAGGATCATCCTCATCAAGCTCATAGGCCACACCCCTTACAAAAGCGATATAGCGCGTCACCTTGTAACAATGCGCCTTGGCAATAATGGTTTCACCCGGTTTGGCCGCGCGCATATAGTCAATACTCAGATTGAGTGTCGCCACAGTATTCAAAGTATCAAAACCTGCTATGGCCGCCAGACCACTGACTTGGTCGAGCAAGGTCGTAACCGCGCCGCCATGAACAACCCGTGTTTTTGGATCGCCTATGAGTTTGGTATCATAAGGCAAAGACATGGCGGCCTGACCTTTGTCAACGGAGATAAATTTGATGCCGAGTTCTTTGGCATGGGGTGTTTGCTCTGTAAAAATGGGCGCCATTGCCCATAAACGCTCCAATGCCGATTGATCCACCATAATGTGCCTTTACGTCCTAGCCGAGACCATATTTCTGACTATTGACCTGAGCGCAATCTAAAGGGTTTTAATGATTCGACCAGACGCTATTTGATAATAATACACATAGCGTGCCGTTTTTCTTGTTAATCGTAATTCTACCGCACAATTCATAACTTGCGCTTTGAAATTGAATGGTCTATATCGCGCGCGTTCGACGCGACTGACGCAAATTCAGTTACGGGTTTGAAAAACCCATAATAAACACCGAACATTTTAGGAGGCCCGGATTGGCTGGGCCAGACCGCAGGACACAACCTGTTGGCCGGAACATATTTTGGAGTACCCCATGAGCGCAGCTCAAGACACCCTCAATCCCACCACCGATGATTTTGCCGCAATGTTTGAAGCGTCCGTTGAGACGAACAGCATGTCAGAAGGCTCTGTTGTAAAAGGTCGCGTCACCGCGATCGAAAAAGACACTGTTATTATAGATGTCGGCCTTAAAACAGAAGGCCGGATACCGCTTCGCGAATTTTACACACCCGGCAGTGATGACCCTGTCAAGGTCGGCGATGATATCGATATCTATCTTGAGCGTATTGAAAATGCTCTTGGCGATGCCGTACTGTCCCGCGATAAAGCCCGACGCGAAGAAAGCTGGATTAAAATGACGAAGTTCTTCGAAAAAGAAGAACCTGTTCAAGGTGCTATTGTTGGCCGCGTAAAAGGTGGTTTCACGGTTGACCTCGGCGGCATTAATGCCTTCCTGCCCGGCTCCCAAGTTGATATTCGCCCCGTCAGAGATGTCGGCCCGCTCATGAACCAGGAACAACCGTTCATGATCCTCAAAATGGACCGCGCGCGCGGCAATATTGTTGTTTCACGCAGAGCCATACTTGAAGAAAGCCGCGCCGAGCAGCGCGCCGAACTTGTTGGACAGCTGCAAGAAGGCGAAACACGTGAAGGCGTGGTTAAAAACATCACCGATTACGGTGCCTTTGTTGACTTGGGCGGCATTGACGGCCTTCTGCATGTCACCGATATGTCTTGGCGACGTATTTCCCATCCAAGCCAGATTTTATCTGTCGGGGATACGGTAAAAGTTAAAGTCGTACGCATTAATCCCGAAACACAACGTATCTCACTTGGTATTAAACAATTACAAGACGATCCATGGAAAGCCGCAGCGGCCAATTATCAAATTGGAACGCGTCATACAGGGACTGTAACAAATATTGCTGATTACGGTGCCTTTATCGAGCTGGAAGAAGGCGTAGAAGGCCTTGTCCATGTTTCTGAGATGAGCTGGACAAAGAAGAATGTCCATCCGGGCAAAATCGTCTCGACCTCTCAAGAAATTCAGGTTCAGGTTCTTGAAGTGGAAGAAGAAAAGCGTCGTATTTCACTGGGTATCAAGCAATGCCAAGATAATCCTTGGGATAGCTTTACCGAAAAATTCCCCGTCGGGTCTTCTATTAACGGCGAAGTCCGCTCTGTCACAGAGTTTGGTCTGTTTATCGGACTGGACGGCGACATAGACGGTATGGCGCATTTGTCAGACCTGTCTTGGGACAAATCAGGTGAAGAAGCGCTGCAAGACTACAAAAAAGGCGACATGGTGGAAGCCAAAATCCTTGAAGTCGATATTGAAAAAGAACGTATTTCACTGGGTATTAAACAGCTTAGCAAAAGCACGGCACCAGCCGGTGCTAATCGCGGTGCGACCGTTACCTGCACCGTTTCAGAGGTCAATAGCGGCGGTATCGAAGTCACGTTCGGTGAAGAAGGTGAAGAAATCAAAGCCTTTATCCGCAAGTCCGATCTCTCGCGCGAACGTTCTGAACAACGCCCAGAGCGCTTTGCCGTAGGCGATAAGGTCGATGCGCGTATTGTCAAAGCTGACAGAACTAAACGCCAATATACATTGTCTATTAAAGCCTTGGAAATTGCTGAAGAGAAGGAAGCTGTAGAACAATATGGCTCAACAGATGCAGGCGCTTCACTGGGTGATATTCTAGGCGCCGCACTTAAAGGCGATCAATAGCCGCCTTTAACAACCCTATTTCAATCATTTAACCCTGCCTCGGCAGGGTTTTTTATTGATTTTGTGTTGACTAAATATCTTATAATGGGTTTATTGAAGTCTATGCTGCGTTCAGAGTTAATTGATACACTTCATCAGGAAAACCCACATCTCACACGACGAGACATTGAGCGCGTTGTATCCGTTGTTCTCGAAACAATAACCCAAACGCTGGAAAAAGGCGCTCGTGTGGAGCTAAGAGGCTTTGGTGCCTTCTCAACCCGCCACCGTAAAGCCAGAGCTGGACGTAATCCACGCACTGGCAGTGCAGTGTCTATCCCAGAAAAACATGTTCCCTTTTTCCGTACAGGAAAAGAACTTAAGGCCCGCATCGACGCAACGCGGCCTAAATAGACCCACTTTAAAAGATAATAATGCGTTAGAAACGCACTGTTTTTCTTCGCTATCCTAATATTGACGCGAATCAAAGCATATGGCAGAAGTTTAATGTCAGTTTCGACATTAGTAACGATAGGGGAAAAATCATGGGAATGATTTCCGAATTTAAAGAATTTGCGGCCGGAGGTAATCTTGTCGACATGGCCGTTGGGTTTGTTATGGGCGGGGCCTTTGCTACCGTAGCCTCATCATTTGTAAATGATGTATTCATGCCAGCCCTTGCGCCTCTGATGGGCGGTATCGACATCGGTAATATGAAGCACGTTATTGCGCCGGCACAGTTTGATGCAAATGGTGTAGAAACGCTCGCTGAATCAGCCATTAGATATGGTGCATTTTTAAATGCTGTTTTATCCTTCCTTATTGTAGCCCTAGTCATGTTTATGGTGGTCAAGGCCACAATGAAACTGAAAAAGGCGCAAGAAGAAGCGGAAGCTCCGCCACCAGCAAATGAAGTTCTATTGGCTGAAATTCGTGACCTTTTGAAAAAATAGTCACTTTTCAAACCAAAGCTTTTGAAAGCCTGCTCTCAAGAGCAGGCTTTTTTTTATAAATCTTGTTTGAGATCAATCCGTCATTCCCTGCTAACCAACCGAAACCCACATGGGGACCCGTGTGGTAAGGCGCGGTTATGTGAGGATTATAAATAAGCTTAAAGCCTAATGCCCTCCACTAAAGCGGCCCAGTTTCACACCATAATCTGCGGCAATCTGATATTCGGGATCATCATCTGAATCGATTATAAGCTGTCCCGCGCGGTTAAGGAGTTTATGACAATCCCGCGTTAAGTGCCTAAGCCTGAGCGTTTTACCCGCATCCGTATATTTTGCAGCCAGCGCTTCGATAGCCTGGAGAGCCGATTGGTCAACAACACGGCTAGCCGCGAAATCCACAATAACAGTATCAGGATCGTCTTTAACGGTAAAAAGCTCTGAGAATCCTTCGATTGAGCCAAAGAATAACGGGCCTTCAAGCTTATAGATTTTGGTCTCGCCATCAATGTGAGAATTAGCATTAATACGGCGCGCCGCATTCCAAGCATAAGCGAGGGCTGAGACGATAACACCAACAATAACGGCGACAGCTAAATCATGCCAAACGGTCACGACAGTTACGAGAATAATGACAAAGGCATCTATCATTGGAATGCGGCGCATAATCGTTAAAGACTGCCACGCAAAGGTTCCGATCACGACCATAAACATAACACCGACAAGCGCTGCAAGCGGGATTTGCTCGATTATGCCAGACCCAAAGAGAATAAACGCCAAGAGGAAAAGCGATGCGCTAATCCCCGAAAGCCGCGTGCGCCCGCCCGATTGTACATTTATCATGGATTGGCCAATCATGGCACAACCGCCCATACCCCCAAAAAACCCTGTGACCGTATTGGCAATGCCCTGCGCCACACATTCCTGAGACGCACCGCCGCGTTCTTCCTTGATCTCGCCCACAAGGTTGAGCGTTAGCAAGCTTTCAATAAGGCCAATCGCAGCAAGGATCACCGCATAAGGCAGGATGATTTTAAGCGTGTCTAAATTAAACGCGACACTGGGGATATGAAAGGGCGGCAAGCCCCCCTTGATCGAACTCATATCACCGACACGCGGAACATCTATCCCAAAGATAATGACGATAGCTGCAACGATGCCAATACCCGCCAGTGGTGCGGGAATAAATTTGGTGATTTTTGGCGTTACCCAGATCAGGAACATGGTCAAGGCTACAAGCCCCAACATTTTGTAAAGCGTGGCGCCGCTCATCCATGTTCCGTGGAGCATATTGAACGGGCCGTGATGCTCTCCAGGGGGGGCGGGGACCGTCTGAAACTGCGTAAGTTGGGCCAGAAAAATTACAATGGCCAAGCCGTTGACAAAACCGAGCATAACGGGATGGGGAACAAGCCTGATAAATTTGCCCAACTTAAATATACCTGCGAGAATTTGGAGGATACCCATCAAAACAACTGTAGCAAAAAGATACTCGACCCCGTGCTGGGCAACCAAGGCGACCATAACAACGGCTAGCGCGCCTGTTGCACCGGAAATCATGCCCGGCCGGCCGCCAATACAGGCCGTAATCAGCCCCACAATAAAAGCGGCATATAATCCGACAAGCGGTTCAACCCCTGCCACAATGGCGAAAGCAACGGCTTCAGGGACAAGCGCTAAGGCCACTGTCAGTCCGGCAAAAATTTCCGTTTTCGTGCGGTGGAAATTAAACGTCATCGGGCCAGCGCGGCGGCGCGCAGGAATAGATATCAGGTCAGCAAAATTAGACAGCGTTGAACGGATCACAAGCAGGGCCTTTACAGAGGCTTGGTTAAGTCGCGCGGTCTATAGACAAGCTTGGTGAATCGCAAGTGAATATCTTATGATTTGTGTTATTTAGGATGACATCGACAGGGGATGTGAGGTGATTTTAAGACGCTGGCTTAGGGTATTGTTCCAAAGCTTGGACAAGTAGGACTGGGTCCGCCTGCTGGCCCTTTATCCGGTTCATTAAGAAGGCACCTTCTAACAACGCAAGTGAGCGGGTTGCCGAGCCTGCAGGGTCTGAAACACCTTGTCTGACGAACCCGCGTTCCAATATCGCTTCGATCTGAGACATTGACGCTGCAAGCTCTTTTGATAAACGGGGTGAATCAGGGATGCATTCTGAGGCAAGTACGGCAATTAGCGAGCCTCTAACCGCCCCTTCATATTTTGATAGCGTGCCGTGAAATTTCGCCATACCTGTCAACATGTCTTGTCCTGTGGCCCGCTCTTGATTGCGGGCTTCAAGGAAAGCAACAATCTCTTTGGTCAACCAATCCAACGCGGCGGATGCGACTTGTTCTTTACCCTCCGGAAAGTGATGGTAGAGACTGCCTTTAGGAATTTCCGCGGCTTGAAGAATGGCTGCTACGCCAGTGCCGTGGTAGCCATGGCGCTGAAACAACTTGACGCTTTCTATAATAATTCTGTGCCGTGTCGTAGACATTCTTGCCGTGTTAATCCCTTATCGCTACCACGTAAAGAGCGTCCATCGCCCAGCGAGTCTTATGCTTTCGTCCCCACAATTGCGATAGAAGCAAGTGCCGTTGCAACAAGTTTTGACCGCTCACCCTGCTCCGCAAACACGTCTGAGCGAACCGAAACTTGTCGCCTGCCCTTTTTGATTACGACGCCATATGCCCGTAAGCGTTCCCCCAGAGCTGGCGCCAGTAGTTGAAGCGTATAACTTGACGTCACAACATCTCCAACCAGACTCGCCGCAGCCCAAGCACACGCATTGTCAGCCGCTGCGCCTACAACCGCGCCATGTGCAAACCCGTGATGCTGTGTAAGTTGCGGCTTAAGAGGGATGATAAGTTCTGCTTCGCCCTTGGAACACTTGATAGGCTCAATTCCCAAGATAGAGGAAAACCCGGATTGCGTCACCGAGCGTCGCAGTCGATCTAGAAAATCTCCATGTTTCACAGTGTCATCATCGTCCATCGTTACCTCCATAATATGTTAAATCAATAGACCGATTGGTCTAATTTGGCAATAAGACGGATTCGTTTTTATTTTTTCAAACGTCTTCCCCTGGAACTTCCCTTAAGAATGCTGGTCACCCAATCAGGTGATAAGGTTATACTGACCTATATGGATATGTCAGTTTTAACCCAAAGATATTGACGAATATTGCGCAGCCGCTTTTTGCGTAACAAAGCCCATTCAGGACACTAACTCTTCATGCCTCGACAAACTGCTGCCTTAAAACTATGTTGAACGAAGTTAAACGTTTAAATCAAAGCTTTGGCCAAGAGCCGGGGGAAGGCATGGAAGTCTTAGATGGCTGAACATGGGGGTCAGGCCGGTCCGGCACAATGGCGAAACCATATTTTGAGTGTGGTCAAACGTTATTCCGAACATAATATTAGTAGAGCAGAATTCGATACATACCCGAAACGAGCCCTCCGCATTTATGAAGAATGGCTGGCGCTATCCGGGCTTGAAATGCGGCGCGATAAATCCCTTGCGGAACTCAATAAAGAGCTGTCCATCCTTGGGGTACAACAAAAAAATTGGGAGGGCATCACCCAACATTATTATCATCGTAATCTCGACTATATCCAATATGTCATCGATGATGAAAAATCAGCAGCTTCCTATAACGATGCTCCAACCTATTTTGCGGCGCAACCTTTCCCCCACGCACCTAAGGAATTCCCAGATATAAAAGGGTTTTTCGAGATGATGAGTTATCTTGAACGCTGGTCTAAATTTGTCTGGACAGACGACCTCCGACCCGAGGAATCGCGAACTTGGCTTGAACCGATGATCCGGCTTTGGCATCGACGGTGTCAGTGGCTTCGCCCTATAGAAGATTGGCGACCAGAATCTGATGACCCAAGGCGGCAATTTGCATCACTCCTTCGACACCTGATCGCCGATTACGACGTACCGGTTTTCATGGATTCGGCGTGGCTCAATAATGGCGGATTCCACGCACAATGCCGCGATGCTTGGGTACATGTTGCGTGGGGGAACAATATTCGAACAGCGAAATTTTTGCATATGCCGCTGTCTAAAAAGGCAGCGCATTATTTCATGTTTGCACCCGACAATATGACGTTCGATCACGCGCTGAAATGGGCACATATGAAGACATTCAATCTTCGTCCGCGCGCAATTGCTGCGATGTTGGGTTCGCAGTGGAGTTCAGATTTTTATAACCGACCGTTCTGGGATTCAGTTCTTCGGTTTCTGGCCGCGAATCCCATGATTGCCGCCGAACAGATAGGCCCCCTAATTGATTACATCTATCGTCAGAAGTTCTACGGTCCCGTTATATCCTATAATGATTTACCGGGTGGGCAGATCGCGGAAGTTCGAGATAATCCGCCGCACCCTGGCTTTTCAATGCGCGGGCGGACCGGACAAGCTTTGTTGGATCAAATCGAAAACTGGCACCGTGAGTTGGGACAAACACAGACCTCAAAGTCTAGGGACACCGTCTATCGCAAGTCGGGGTGGTTGCCCTGGGAAGGTGAGGAATCAAGCGAGGATGAAACCGCCATTTGGCAATTCGTTGAGATATTGACGGAAAGCGATTTGCACGAGGAAGGCCGGACCCTGCGCCATTGTATCTATTCTTATCACGCACGAGTGGCCGCCGCAGAGTGCTCAGTTTGGTCTTTGCGAAAAAAATACACGCGTGGTCCCAAGGACGGGTGGATGGAGAGAAAATTAACTGTTGAGGTGTCCTCCACCGGGCGCATCAATGAGGCGCGGGGCTTCGCAAATAAACTCCCCGAAGGTCGTGCTAAGATATTATTGCAGCAATGGGCGAATAAAAATAACCTGTCCTTTGCGCCCTATGTATTTTTGTGACCTGAGGAAGGTTTTATGCGTTCAGATCTAACCCAGATGAGGAACTCGACCGCGTAATAGTCCATCCAATTACGCATGCTATGGGATTGAACTACCTTTTCCTAGTCACTTTAAACCCACAGCCCAAAATAAGACACTCAGCTAATATTCTAGAAATAACAATTTTTCCGCAAAGCACTAAAACTCGCCGCATTCAAAGTCATCATCGCCGACGGGGCGACAGCGCTCTGGCCAGCCGCGAGCGCGCCAATATCGCACGAGGCCCGCGTCGATAAGCATCGGTTTATATCTGGGATCAGAGGCTGTGTTGCCGTAATTATAGGCAAGTCCGTAGAAAGCCAGCGGGCCGCCCACCGCAAAATTATCTTGCTCTTGTTTTATCAGGAGGTCAGGATTGCCAGTCATCACCGTAAAATATCTCAGGGGGCTAAATTGAAGCGTCTCTATTTGAAAATCGGGATCCGGATTTTCTGCCTGCTCGAGAAGGGCTAATGAATGGGCCTTTGCTTCCGGCGTGCATATGGCGCAATTGTCAAAATAAGCATAGGCCTCATCGACCCGGCCTAATGCATGCAGAATCGATGTTCTGTTTTCAACGTTATATATGACGTCTTCAGGTGGAAGGGCAGATTTTGCTAAGTCTATAACTCGATCCAGTTTGAGCAAGGCCAATTCAAGATTGCCATTATGCGCCTCCGAAAGGATTTCGAGATAAAGATATTCGACATTTTGCGGCTCTAATGCCGCCATTTTACGCGCGACGATTAAGGCTTCGTCAAGGCGTCCGACTTTGGTCAAAAACTCTCGATAATCTTCCAAAATAACATGCGAGTTCGGCTCAATTTCCAGCGCTTTTAGCAAGGCGTCTTCGGTGCGCTCCCATTGAAAGTACTGCATCATAATATTGGCCAGCGCATGTTGAGTTACAGCCAGTTCGGGGTTAAGCTCTACGGCGCGATTGGCCGCGTAAAGCGCCTTGGTTTTATAGATGACACGCGAAACATTATGACCTTGATGTGTCTTCAACCAGCCGGGGGCAACGACATAGGTTAGGGACAGACCCGCCCAAGCCGCGCCAAATTCTGGATCAAGCGCCACGGCCTTTTCAAAGCTTAAAATAGCGTCTGAAACGGTATTATCACCAAATCTGCCTGTACCGTCTGCGCCGCGTTCCGCATAATATCCAAGGCCGCGTAGATAATACTCATAGGCTTCGATATTATCTGTTCGGGCTTTAGCTTGCGAGCCCGCGACAATGCCAAGCGAGGTTTGAAGCGAGCTTGCAATTGAACTCGCAATATTTTCTTGCACCGTAAAAACATCCTTTACGTCCCCATCATAGGTGTCAGACCAAATGTGAAATCCATCAGATGAACGGATTAATTGCGCGGTGATGCGCAGCTTATCACCAGCTTTGCGAACGCTGCCCTCTAATATATGCCCTACGCCAAGGGTCTCGCCAATCATGCGTAGGTCTTCAGTCTTATCCTTAAACTGGAAAGATGAGGTCCGCCCCGCCACTTTAAGCTCAGGCGATTTGACGAGCATGTTTAAAATCTCTTCGGCAATGCCGTCAGCAAAATATTCTTGATCCTTATTTTGCGAAAAATCATCAAATGGCAGCACAGCAATAGAGAGGTGATTAGTTTCAACCTCGGCAAGTTGGGCCTTGGATTGAACGACGACTGAATTAAGCTTCGGGCTCCGTATGGAATAGCCAATGAGGACGGCGGCCATCACGGCAAAGGCGGCGAGCCCAGCCAAGACCCTTTTTCGCCGACGCGCATCTGAAAAATCGGATGTTGGGGCGGGCGTTCGAGATGCCGCCTCTAAAACTGTTACGGGTTGCGTCAAGCGGTAACCGCGCTTGGTGATGGTTTCGATATATTCGACGTCCTCGCCCGCAGCCCGAAATGTTTTACGCAGCACCCCGATGGCACGGGTCAAGCTTTCATCCCCTCCATATTCGACCTGCCAAATGCGCTGAATGAGGTTTTCGCGGCTATGAACTTCATTAGGCTCTGAAGCGAGAACACAGAGGACATCCATAATCCGCGGCTCAAGCGATTGAACTTCCCCATCTCTGGAGACCAGATTGCGAGCAGGTTTAATGTCAAAAACACCTACCCTAAAATTATGTTGGCCAAAATTTTGACGATTACCCATATGTGCACCCCTACGCTGTTTTAACCCAAATCCTCTCAAAGGCAAAATATTAGAATCAGAGCGTGATTTTAAAAAACCAAATGTTTTCAATGACATCATATTTCCATCATATGAAAATAGGACATAAATCGGGGCGTAATAGGACAAGCCTTTGCCCATCATCAGGACAAATGGCCGACTTAGGTGAACACTGGTTTGGCAGTCAATAACACTGCGCCACAAACTTAAAGGAAGACACCATGAAACATTTATTTAAAATCGTACTCGCCACATCAGCACTCGTAGCTATTGCTGGCACGGCTACAGCGCAAGACACATTTGACGTTAAATTCTCTTATGACTCAAGCGCCCCTGCAGAAGTGACTTATGCAAGATTATTGGCAACGGCTAAAGAACCTTGCCAGATTCAATATCCGCTCTCGACAACGGGTTACAGCAGAGAGGCGATGAAGCGATTTAGAAAAAAATGCGAGCATATGCTGATAGAGCAAGCCATTACTTCAATCGAGAATGCTTCTCTGACGGCGTTGCATAATGCAAGCACAGGAAAACGCCCCGAGACTACAAAGCTGGTTAACGCCCAGCCTGCGTCAAAGCCACAGCCATAAAGGCTTGACAGTCAGCCCAGTCTATAAACAATAAACTTGTAGTCAGAGGCGCAAAATATGACATTCAAAGTAATGGGTGCTGGCTTTGGCCGCACCTATTACATGCAGTGGTACTGGCACCTCAGCATACTGAGACTTAACAAGATAAGTTTGATATGCTATAGATAATTTGGGCAATGGGCTGTTTCGAAGATGATCATTAAACAATTCAAAATAATCATCCGGCTTCTCTTTTACAGTTTAATTTTTTTATATCTTACTGCTGGCGTCAGATATACAGGTCAATATGTTGAAAAGATTATTGCCGTCGGCGATATACATGGCGATTTTGACGCCTATAAAACCATTTTGACAGATGCGGGGCTTATTGATTCTAATTTAAACTGGAGCGGCGGGACAACTGTTTTCGTTCAGACGGGAGATATTGCGGACCGAGGCCCCGATACACGTAAAATCATCAATCACCTCAAAAACATCCAGAAACAGGCCCCTAAAGCCGGCGGACAGGTTATTGCACTTATTGGCAATCATGAAGCCATGAATATGACGGGTGATTTACGCTATGTGGACCCGGGAGAATATGAAGCCTTCAAGACCGAAGACTCTGACAAATTACGTGACAAATTATATGCAGCCAACCAACAGGCCGTCGAGGATTTTTACCGTGCTAAAAACCCTGACATGAGCGCTAATATGATCCGCGAGGCGTGGAATAAGATTTACCCTCTGGGACGGCTCGAACATCAGAGAGCCTGGAGCCCCAAAGGCGAGATAGGAAAATGGGTTGTGAACAATCCTGCCGTGGTTCTTATTGACGGCAATCTTTTCGTTCACGGGGGACTAAGCCAAGAATATGCCTCACTCAGTTTAAAAAAACTGAACAAACGTGTGAAGTCTGATTTGAAGAAACAAATCGAGAGTGACGACAGTATAATTCACGACTCCGACGGTCCCCTTTGGTATCGTGGAAATACGGCATCAAAGGCTCCTGATAATGAGGGCAAAGATACTGAAACGGAGCTTGAAGCCGTTTTGGGCGCCTTTGGAGCAGATAGGTTGATTGTCGGGCATACACCGGGCCTAAAGGGCATAAAATCAAAATATAATGGCCGCCTCATTCAAATAGATACAGGTGCATCAAAATATTATGGCGGAACCCGGTCTTTTTTACGCATAGAAAACGGTCATTTATATGCCCACAATGATGAGGCTGAACCGGAATTACTTAATTCTGAATAAAATTTACACGGGGCGCATTATGAAACTCATTTGTCACTTTATTATCTTATCTGTCTGCTTGTGCTACGCGCAATTTGCCCACGCAACGGACCCGTTATTTGCGGATGATTCCGTCATCCAAATCCGCATTGAAGCCCCGATGTCCGAGATTGTTCGTAAGGCAAAGGAAACGGCGCAGCCTTATCCCGCGACCTTGGCACTGGAAGGATGGGGTGAGACACACGCAATAACTCTGGCAGCGCGCGGCAAGTCGAGGCGTAAATTAGGATTCTGTAGATTCCCGCCTCTGAGAGTGAAATTTCAGGAAAAGCCCGATGCAACATCCTATTTTAAAGGGCAGAAAAGCCTTAAACTTGTGACGCACTGTAACAAAGCCAGTAAATATCAACAGCTGAACTATCTCGAATATAATATTTATAAAGTCTATAATCTTCTCACGCCTCAAAGTTTGAAGGTCCGTTTGGCAAAGATTGATTATGTCGATTCAGAAAAAGGTAAAGTTTACGCATCCAAATACGGATTTTTCATCGAAGATATGGATGACGCCGCTAAGAGAAACGGGATGAAAGAGCTTGATATTACCAGCCTGAACCGTTCGCAATTGGATGAAAGAGCCGCTGCACGGGCTGGCCTTTTTAATTACATGATCGGAAACCTGGATTTTTCAATGGTAAAGGCCGCGCCCGGTCAAGATTGCTGCCATAATGGTAAATTGATGGCGGCAACGAAAAACAGCTCTCACAATATCGTTTACGTGCCATATGATTTCGACCAAACTGGATTTGTCAACGCCCCTTATGCCACCCCACCCCCTAGCCTGAAGGTCAAATCGGTACGCAAGCGCGTCTACCGCGGCATTTGCCAGCATAATCAATCCGTAAAAGCTGAGGCCGGAAATTTCCTTCGTAATGAGGACCGGATCAAACAGATAGTCTCAAATATGACATTGCTCGAAAGCCGATATAAGAAATCAACGCTCACTTATCTGGATGATTTTTTTGCAATTCTGCAAGACCCACAACAATTTGAAAGTAAGATACTGAACGCCTGCCGTACATGATGAAGCTCAGGGTCAGTTTTCCGTCTCTTGCATATTATAAACCGTTAAACGCGGAGGCCTGTCAGCTTTGCCTTCATCTGAAATAATCAACTGTCCAGCCGATGTAATACTGATACCTTCCGCCTGTTGATGCAGCTCGGGATCCAGTTTGGCTTTTTGTATAACGGTACCGTCAGAATAAAGGCTCGCAAAACGGTCACTCTTGGCAGATAATATGAATAGCTGATTGTATTTTGCCGACCATGCAATAGCGGAGGGGTTGAATTTTTTTGGTTTTCCGTCTGTCACTTTAGACCGGCTGATATCCAACCACGGCTTTGAGACCGCTAACCGGTCCCGCAGGCTCCAAAGATAAATTAATACACGGTCTTTTTGGTCAACATTATGCGGGCTTTTACACAGGATAAAAAACCGGACGGTTCCGTCTTCATCATCTGGACCACGCGACAAACCTTCAGTTTCGCAAAAATCGCCAACTCCCGTGTCATAGGCATTATATTTAACGCGTGATTTATGCTCACCTATCGGCGCCTCATAGATTTTTCCACGGGAAGATAAGAGATATATACGACCATTATAAACTTCTATGCCCTCAAAGTCTTTTTGAATGGTGGGATCACCCAAAGCAAAGGCTTTTTGGCTCGTCCCGTCTGCTATATCCAACTCATACACAATCGCGTGCTCATCATTATGGGCAAAAACCGTTTGATCCGAATTTTCAGCCAGTCCGGATATTTCCATCAAGCCCGGAAAAAGGTTTAACTGACGCAGCGGAGTTTCAAAATCAGCTTTCAAGCTTTGTGCCGTACTGGCTTGAGCGCAACATAAAAAACCAAGACCTAAGACTGTCTGCAAAATTATATTCACGCCGAGCCTTTGGCAGACGGACCCGGAGTGTGATCAGCACTAGCGACATCGGACAGATCATCGCCACCTATTTTTTCATTCGGCGAGCGTAAATAGCGTTGAGACTTTTTCTCAACGCCGAATTCCGTTATCCATAAAATCACATAGGTATAATTGATCAGCACACTCAGAATAACAGCAATTTCAACAGCGCCAATCCCGGCGGCCAGTCCAATCCCGATAGCCATCAGAACGTATAACGCATCCCCAGGGCTTTTCAGCGTATTGCGAAACCGGACCGCCCCGACAATGCCAGCCAAACTAAAGGCCAGCGCCAGCGAGTTATGTACCATCAGGACAATGGCTGTCAGTAAAACAGGCAGGATTACGATGGTTCTTACGATCGAATTATCAAATTCAGCCCGCCTGCGCGAGGCTATATAGGTCCAGGCTGACGGTATGGAGATTATCAGAGCTGAAAGTGACGCAATGAGCATCCAAATCATACTGCCGGTCAAAGAGGAGGCTCCCTGACGACCGACTTCTATAGCTTCGAATGGATCATCACTTGAACCCAGCAATAAAGACTGCGCCCCCCCGACCGGCATATAATCGATCAAAGACGGAACAAACTTAATGATTAAAAAGACAAGCAAGCTAACAATGAGATAGTAAAGTGTCAGCTTCTTAAATAAATTATATGCTCGCATATTTTTTCAGGCCCCGTTCCAGTTTATTAAAAACAGAACCGAAAAATTTTGCAATCATCTTTTTGGGCCTTTTTTGTCTACAACAAACAGGGATTTGTCAGATTAACTGAGTCAAATCCGGTTTTCTTACCTGAGTTTCTTGCAATTGATTTAACAATCGAGCGTATTCCTTTTTTCCCATTCGGATAAATGCCCGCAATAATTATTCCATTCTTGATACTTCAGTTTCAGATAAGATGGCACAAAGTCACCTAAAGCTTTGTTGAGGACATCAGAATTTTCTAGAGCGCGTAAGGAATCAAGTAAATTCAGGGGTAGTTTTTTCACATCTTTTAGCTCGCTTCCTTCCAGATACATATTGATGTCGCGTCTGGGGCCGGGGTCGGTCGCATTCTCCATTCCGTCCAGACCAGCGGCAAGCGTGACAGCTGGTAGTAAATATGGATTGGTTGCGCCGTCCGCTAAGCGTAATTCGAAACGATCGCCTTCGGGTACCCTAATCATATGCGTGCGATTATTGCCCGTCCAAGTAACGGTATTTGGAGCCCATGTCGCGCCAGAATTCGTTCTGGGTGCATTGATTCTTTTGTAACTATTGACAGTGGGGTTGAGTATTGCCGCCATCGCATCAGCTGAGTTGATTATACCGCCAATAAAGTGCAGGCCCTTATCGCTGAGCCTATCTTCAGACTTTGGGTTCTCAAAGATATTTTGTTTCCCCTTCCAAAGAGAGACATGCATATG